>JAFLEB010000117.1:0-3908 GCA_017302075.1 Lysobacterales bacterium | reverse complement strand
GTCTCCATGAAGCCGAAGCGGATCAGCACGCGGTAGAAGTCGTCGCCGATCGAGGTGACCTTGAGCCGCTCGCCCTTGGCCGCGTAGGGCACGGACAGGGTCTCCACGGTCAGGAAGATGTTGCGCTCGTGCAGGACCTTGTTGTGCTTGAGGTTGTGCAGCAGCGCATGCGGCACCACGCCCTTGTCCGCGGTCATGAAGATCGCGGTGCCCGGCACCCGCACCGGCGGCGACAGCATCAGCCCCGGCAGGAAGCTGTCGAGCTGGATGCCTTCCTTGCGGATCTCCGTGTGGAGCAATTCGCGGCCGCGGCGCCAGGTGCGCATCATGGTGAAGGCGGTGATGCCAATGAACAGCGGCACCCACGCGCCGATGCCGCTCATCAGCTTGGCGCCGTTGGCGAACAGGAAGGCGACGTCGATCAGCAGGAACATCGCGCACAGCGGCAGCACCCATTTGCGGGTGTCCGGCCAGCGCGTGTAGGCGACGATCGCCAGCAGCAGGGTGTCGATCAGCATGGTGCCGGTCACCGACAGGCCGTAGGCCGTGGCCAGCGCCCCCGAGCTGCGGAACGACAGCACCAGCACCACCACCGCCGCGAACAGCATCCAGTTGATCGACGGCACGTAGATCTGGCCGATGGTGTCGCGCGAGGTGTACTTGATCTGCAGGCGCGGCAGGTAGCCCAGCTGGATCGCCTGGCGGGTGACCGAGAACGCGCCGGTGATCACCGCCTGCGAGGCGACCATCGCCGCGGTGGTCGCCAACACCAGCATCGGCACCTGCGCCCAGCCGGGGATCGACATGTAGAACGGGTTGGCGACCGCCTCCGGGTGCCGCAGCAGCACCGCGCCCTGGCCGTAGTAGTTCAGCACCAGCGCCGGCAGCACGAAGCCGAACCAGCCCCAGCGGATCGGCTGCTTGCCGAAGTGGCCCATGTCCGCGTACAAGGCTTCGCCGCCGGTCACCGTCAGCACCACCGCGCCGAGGATCAGCACCGCGTGCCAGTCGTGGGTGGTGAAGAACAGCCAGGCCCAGTACGGGTTCAGCGCGCGCAGCACGATCGGATGCTGGGCGATGTTCCAAACGCCGAACCCGGCGATCACCACGAACCAGGTGATCATGATCGGGCCGAACGCCTTGCCAACGCTGGCGGTGCCGAAGCGCTGGAACGCGAACAACGCGGTCAGCATCACCAGGCTGATCGGCAGCACCCATTGCTTGAACAGCGGCGACACCACCTCCAGGCCCTCCACCGCGCCGAGCACGGTGATCGGCGGGGTGATCATGCCGTCGCCGAAGAACAGCGCCGCGCCGAAGATGCCCAGGATCCCCACCGTGTAGGCCAGCCGCGAACCCTGCTTCAGGCTGCGCTGGGCCAGCGCCGTGAGCGCCATGATCCCGCCCTCGCCGTCGTTGTCGGCGCGCATGATCACCACCACGTACTTCAGGGTCACCACCAGCACCAGCGACCAGAAGCCCAGCGAGAGCAGGCCCTTGACCGTCGCCGGATCCGGGGTCAGCCCGAAGTGCGGGTGGAACATCTCCTTGATGGTGTACAGCGGGCTGGTGCCGATGTCGCCGAACACCACGCCGACCGCGCCCGCCACCAGCGCGGCGAGGCTTGCGCCGCCGTGCGCGCCATGCGCCTGTCCGTGGGAAGTCTGTGTGCTCATCGGACGCCTGTGGGCTCTCGGGAAGGATGCCGGCTCAGCGGAGCGCCGACTGTAGCGCCTTGCGGATGATGGCCTCGGCGACGTCGCCCTCGGCGGCCACCTTGCGCGCCATGCGGTCGGCCTCGGCCGGCTTGTAGCCCAGCGCCTGCAGGGCGGTGATCGCCTCGGCCAGCGGGTCGCCGGGCAGCCCGGGCGACGAGGACGCGGGGCCGCCGGCGAAGTCGGCGGCGCGGTCGCGAAGCTCCACCACCATCCGCTCGGCGGTCTTCTTGCCGATGCCGGGGATGCGGGTGAGCGCGGTCACGTCCGAGGCCTGCACCAGCCGCGCGAACTCGTCCACGCTGGCGCCGGACAGCACCGCCAGCGCGATCTTCGCGCCGATCCCGCTGACCTTCTGCACGTCGCGGAACAGGCGGCGCTCGGACTCGCGCAGGAAGCCGTACAGCGAGACGCTGTCTTCCTTCTGCGCATGGTGGGTGAACAGGAACACCTCGCGACCGACCTCGGGCAGGTCGTAGAAGGTGCTCATCGGCGCCTCCAGTTCGTAGCCCACGCCACTGACGTCGACCACGAGCCAGGGCGGTGCCTTGTGGATCAGGATGCCCTTCAGCCGACCGATCATCGCGTCCCCCTGCCCTTGCGGCCCCACGCAGTACGCGCATCCGTCCCCAGCCGGTTGGCGCTGGCGCGCACGTGGGCGTGGGTGATCGCCACCGCGAGCGCGTCCGCGGCGTCGGCCTGCAGCTTGCCCTGCAGCCCGAGCATGATCCCGACCATGTGCTGGACCTGGGCCTTGTCGGCGTTGCCGCTGCCCACCAGGCCCAACTTGATTTCCTTGGCGGCGTATTCGCTGACCGGCAGGTCGCGGGCCACGCAGGCGGCGACCGCGGCGCCCCGCGCCTGCCCCAGCTTCAGCGCGGACATCGCGTTGTTCGACAGGAACACCTGCTCCACCGCGACTTCGTCGGGCGCGTACTGCTCGATCAAGGCCCACAGGCCGTCCAGCAGCTTGCGCAGGCGCAGCGGGAAGGATTCGGCATCCAGCAGGTTCAAGGGCTGGTGGTGCACATGCGACACCTTGCCGTCGGCGGCGACGTCGATGATGCCCACGCCGGTGCGCTGCGAGCCGGGGTCGATGCCGAGAATGCGCGTCACGTCGCGGGATCGCGTCGGCGAGGGAGGCTTACGCGGCCGCGCCGAAATCGGCGTTGGAGTAGACGTTCTGCACGTCGTCCATGTCCTCGAGCCAGCGCAGCAGCTTCTGCACCTGCTCCGCGGTCTCGCCGTCCACCGGGGAATCGTTGTCGGCGCGCAGGGTGACCTCGGCGAAGCCCGGCGCCAGCCCCGCGGCCTCCATCGCCGCCTTCACCCCGGCGAAGGCCTCGGGTGCGGTCAGCACGTCGATCGCGCCGTCCTCGGGATACACCACCACGTCGTCAGCGCCGGCCTCGATCGCGGCTTCGGTCACCGCGTCCTCGTCCGCGCCGCCGTCGTAGCTGAGCACGCCCAGCTTGCGGAACATGAAGCTGACCGAGCCGTCTGTACCGAGGTTGCCGCCGAACTTGCCGAAGGCATGGCGGACGTCGGCGACGGTGCGCACCTTGTTGTCGGTCAGGCAATCCACGATCACCGCGACGCCTCCGGCGCCGTAGCCCTCGTAGCGCACTTCCTCGTAGGTCACGCCTTCCAGTTCGCCGGTAGCCTTCTTGATCGCGCGCTCGATCACGTCCTTGGACATGTTCACGGCCAGGCCCTTGTCGACCGCCGCGCGCAGGCGCGGGTTGCCGTTCGGATCGCCGCCGCCGGCGCGCGCCGCCACCGAGATCTCGCGGATCACCTTGGTGAAGATCTTGCCGCGCTGCGCGTCGACCGCGTTCTTGCGCGCCTCGATGGAAGGGCCACGTCCCATGCACTGTCCAGACTGTCTTGCGGAGGGCGCGGATTATACGGCGGGCGGTTCGACCGCGTGCTCGAACCCGTCGCCACGCAGGAACCCCGCCACCTGCCGCACCACCTCGTCGGAGAACAGCAGGCCGCTGTGGCTGGCCCGCACCACCACGTGGTCGGCCAGACCCGGGACCCGGGTCTCGGCCACGGACACGGTGCCGTCGTGCGGGCCGTCGAAGCGCGCGACCAGCCCGCCGAGCCCGCGCGGCACGCAGCCGGCGACCATCCCGGCCTCGATCCCGTCGGGGATCCGGCCGATGCCCGCCTGCAGCCGGGCGCGGTTGT
>JAFLEB010000116.1 GCA_017302075.1 Lysobacterales bacterium | reverse complement strand
GTGCTCCAGCCGTCGCGCAGGAACAGGAAGATGATCAGGATCGACAGCAGGCCGCCGATCACCGCATCCATCTTCACGTCGTGGATGGCGTTGCGGATGAAGACCGACTGGTCCTCGATCGTGGTCAGTTCGATGTCCTTCGGCAGCTGCTCGCGGATCGCCTTGAGCTTGGCTTCCAGCGCGTCCGCTGTGGACACGGTATTGGCGTCGCCTTCCTTGTAGATCGCCAGCTCGACCGCCTCGCGGCCGTTGAGGCGGATGATCGCCTCGCGCTCCTTGTAGCCCTGGCGCACGTCGGCCACGTCCTTCAGGCGCAGGGCCATGCCGCCCGCGGTCGCGCCGTTGCCGCTGCCCTGCTGCGACAGCGCCGCCATCACCCGCGCGTCGCCGCTGGCGGCGGCCAGGCGCATCGCCTGGTCGGTCGCGCTGTTGGCCGACGAGGATGCCGCGCGCGTGGTCAGCAGCATGTTGCGGATGTCGTCGACGGTCGCGAACTGGTTGACCGTGCGCACCAGGTAGCGCTGCGAGCCTTCCTCGAGGCGGCCGCCGGAGACGTTCACGTTCTCCTGCTGCAGGCGCTGCACCACGCTGTCCAGCGACAGCCCGAACTGCGCGAGCTTGCGCTGGTCGATGTCGACCTGGATCTCGTCCTCGAGGCCACCGCCGACCTTCACCGCGGCCACGCCGTCGACCGGCTCCAGCTTGCGCTTGAGGTCGTCGTCGGCGAACCGGCGCAGCTCCATCAGCTGGCGGATCTCCTCGCTGCCGCTGCCCGCCGCCTTCGGCGACAGCGCCAGCCGCATGATCGGCTGGGTCGAGGGGTTGAAGCGCAACAGGACCGGCGGCTTGGCCTCAAGCGGGAACTGCAGCGCCTCCATCTTGTCGCGCACGTCCAGGCTGGCCTGGTCCATGTCGGTGCCCCAGGCGAACTCGAGGACCACGTCGGACTGGCCGGTGCGGGAGATCGACTTGAGCTTGCGCAGGCCCTTCACCACGCCCAGCGCCTCTTCGGCGGGCTGCGAGATCAGGGTCTCGATCTCCGACGGCGCCGCGCCGGTGTAGTCCGTGCGCACGGTCAGCGTCGGGTAGCTGAGGTCGGGCAACAGGTTGACCTTGAGGCTGCCCAGCGCGATCAGGCCGAACAGCACCAGGGTCAGCGTCATCATCGCGATGGTGACGCGCCGGCGGGTGGCGAACTCGACCAGGCTGAAGCCGCCGGGCGCGACCAGCGGATCGTGTGCGTCGCCGGGGCTCATCGGGTCGCCTGCGCCGTCGCCGCGGGCTTGGCGGCGGCAGCGCCGGCGCCGATCACCTGAACCGCACTGCCCTCGCGCAACGCCGCCTTGCCGGCGACCACCACTGGATCGCCCTCGCGCAGGCCGTCGCGCACTTCGACCCATTCGCCGTCGATGTAACCCAGCTTGAGTTCGGTGCGCACGGCCTTGCCGCCGCGCACGGTGAACACCGCGGGCGCGCTGCCGTCGTCGAGCAAGGCGGTGCGCGGGATCGCCAGCGCATCGGCGCGCTGGTCGTAGTTGATGCGGATGCGCCCGAACATGCCCGGCTGCAGCTCGCCACCGCCGTCGAAGGCGCAGACCACGCGGAACGTGCCGCTGCCGCTGTCCACCACCGGCGAAACGCGGTCGATGCGACCCTCGAAGGTCTTGCCCGGCAGCGCGTCCACAGCCAACTGCACGGCCTGCCCCGCCTTCAGCACCTCGATCTCGCGCTCGGGCGCGTTGAGCGTGGCCTCCAGCCGCGAGTTGTCGACGATGGTGAAGATCGGCGTGTTGATCTGCACCAGGTTGCCCGGCTTGATGTTGCGCGCGGCCACCACCCCCGAGATCGGAGCGGCCACCGCGCCGTAGGAAAGTTCCAGCCGGGCCAGGCGATACGCCGCGCGGGCGTTCTCGAGGTCGTAGCGCAACTGGTCGACGTCGTTGGCGCTGACCATCTGCTGGCCGGCGAGCTGGGTCGCGCGCCGGTAGTTCGCTTCCAGCTTGCGCACCTGGGCCTCGCTCTGGGCGACCTGCAGGGTGGCGCGGTCGCGGTCGATGCGGACCAGCACCTGGCCGGCGCGCACCTGCTGGCCGACGTCGGCCAGCACCGCCAGCGCGATGCCGGACGTCTTGGCGACCACCTGCGCCTCGCCGCGCGCCTCCAGCGGCGCGGTGCCCATGTAGCTCGCTGCGATCGAACGGCGCGCCGCGTTGGCGACTTCGACCGGCACGGCTTCCGGGGCCTTGTCGGCCTGTTCCTTGCCGTCCTTGCCGCCCTCGTCCTTGCCGTCGCCGGTCTTCACCTTGCAGGCGGTCATGCCCATGGCAAGGGCGACGGCCAGCAGGGCCAAGGGCAGGATGCGGCCGAAGCGGGGGGTGGCGGCCTGCGAAACGTCGTGCATGGGGAGGAGCCTGTTTGGTGTTGTAGTCAAGTATGTCACCTCGGCAATTCCTGAATCCATCCGCCGAAGGTCATGGGTCGCGGGTCATGGTTCGCAATCCGGGCGGCAAACGGATGCACGGAGGGGGCGGCTCGCATCGGATCGGGCTCGGTCTATATACTTGTCGACTTGCGTGTCGCCCCCGTGCGCCGCATGCCATTGGACACCAGACTCCGGACACGCCATCCCATGAAGCGACTGTTGCCGACCGCCGCCAGCCTCGCCCTGGTCCTCGCCGCCTTCGCGGTGACCGCCCAGGACGCCGCCGCCCCCGCGACCGAACCCGCGCCTGCGGCAACGGATGCGACCACCGCCGCCCCGGTTGCGGACGCCCAGGCCGCTGCGGCCCCGGCGGAAGCCGCTGCCGTCACCGGCGACGCCACCCGCGGCAAGGGCCTGACCTACACCTGCCGCGGCTGCCACGGGATCGAGGGCTACAAGAACGCGTACCCGAGCTACAAGGTGCCGAAGATCGGCGGCCAGTCCCAGGCCTACCTCAATGCGGCGTTGACCGAGTACCGCAACGGCAACCGCAAGCACCCGACCATGCAGGCGCAGGCGCAGAGCTTCTCCGAGCAGGACATCGCCGACATCGCCGCCTACCTGTCCAGCCTCAAGTGAGCCGCGCCATGACCAAGACTTCCGTGACCCTGCTCGCCCTGGCCGCCGCGCTGGCCCTCTCCGCCTGCGGCAAGCAGGACGCACCGCACGCCGCTGCCGAAGGCGAAGCCGACGCGCATGCCGCCTCGTCCTCCGCCGGCCTGCCGGCAGGCAACGCCGAGAACGGCCGCAAGCTCGCCAACGAAGGCATCAACGGCGGCGCCAGCTGCGTGTCCTGCCATGGCGCAGACGGCAACGCGCCGATCATCGAGACGTACCCGAAGATCGGCGGCCAGTACGCGGACTACATCGCGCATTCGCTGCAGGCCTATCGCGGCGGCACCCGCGCCGGCGGCAACGCCGACATCATGGCCTCGCAGGCCAAGCCCCTGACCGACCAGCAGATCGCCGACATCGCCGCCTACTTCGGTGGCGTGCAGGGCAAGCTGCGCGACCTGCACAACCTCGACTGAGGCCTGCCGCAGGCATCGCCGACCGAAGGGGCCGCAAGGCCCCTTCGTCGTTTCCGGAGGCCGTAAAAAGAAGACCCGGTCTCGCGGGCACGTGGCCTGGAGGGGACCGGGTCTGGTCGCCGGAGCGATTGTCCTGCGCATCCTGCGATGCGGGAATTTTTCTCCGACGCGGGCAGCCTACGCCGGGCGTCGTTAGGAAAGAGCTAAGGCACGCGCATTCATCCGACCGCTCGTCGGACCGCCTTCAGGGACGCGGCCACGGCCACCATCCCTGCCCGCTCAGCGCGTAGCGATCGGCCGCGCGTTCGAAGCGGTTGCGCACGCCGATCCCGCCGAATGCTAAGTACAGCGGCAGGAACAGCGGCCCCAGCACCATGTACTGGAACACGTGCGCGCGTTCGTGGTCGGCCAGCAGGATCGGGGCGTCGTCGCTGAGGCCTGCATGTCTCGCATAGGTCACGCAACGCGTGCACAGGTCCTGCCCCGTGTTGAGGATCACGTTGCCCAGGGTCAGCGCCCCGCCCGGCCCCCACGGCACGCCATCGAACACCAGCGCCAGCTCGCGCGCGCTGGCCCGCACCCGCGCGCCACCCGCGAGCGCGACGGCGCCTGCCAGCAGTCCGAGCGCGGTGTTGGGCAGCGTCCAGGCCAGCCCCAGCACCTGTAGCGGCCGCAGCAGCCAGGGCGAGAGCGTGCTCAACGCGTGCGCTTGGCCAGCCAGTCGTGGATGGTTTGCGGCACTTCCTGCTGCGCGCGGCCGGACACGTAGATGCCGATGTGGCCGCCCTTGAACGACAGCTCGGTGTAGTCGTCGCTGCCGACCAGCCCGCGCAGCGCGCGCGAGGCATCCGGCGGGACCAGGTGGTCCTGTTCGGCGTAGACGTTGAGCACCGGCATCTCGACCAGGCCCAGGTGCACCTCCCGGTCGCCGACCCGCGCCCCGCCCTTGACGAAGCCGTTGCCCTGGAAGAACCGGGTGTTGAATTCGCGGAAGGCCTCGCCGGCCTGGTCGGGCGAATCGAAGATCCACTTCTCCATGCGCAGGAAGTCCTGCATGGCCTTGCGGTCGTCGAGGATGTCGACCATGCCCACGTACTTCTGCGCGAACAGCCGCCACGGCTTCAGCATCAGGTAGGTCAGGTTCATCATGTCCGCGGGCACGTTGCCCAGCGTGTCCACCAGCAGGTCGACGTCGATCTCCCGGTTCCAGTTCGAGAGCATGTTGTCCGGCGTGTGGAAGTCGACCGGGGTGACCATGGTGATGAGGTTGCGGACCTTGCCCGGGTTGAGCGCCGCGTAGCACAGCGAGAACACCCCGCCCTGGCAGATGCCGAGCAGGTTCACCGCCGGCAGCCCGTGCGCCTTGCGCAGGTGGTCGATGGCGCCGCCGATGAAGCGCTCGATGTAGTCCTCGAGGGTGAGGAAGCGGTCGGAGCGGTCGGGATAGCCCCAATCGATCACGTACACGTCCTCGCCGCGCGCGAGCAGCCCCTTCACCAGCGAACGGTCGGCCTGCAGGTCCACCATGTAGGGACGGTTGACCAACGCGTACGCAACCAGGATCGGCACCTTGGCCGTCGGCGGGCGTTCGCCGCGGAAGCGATACAGCACCACCTTGCCGTCGCGCCAGACTTCCTCGCGCGGGGTGGTGCCCACGTGGACGTCGCCGAGGTCGCGCAGCGTGCCGAGCCCGGCCTCCAGCTTCTGCCGCAGGCGCGCGGCTTCGTCGGCGAGGCCCTCGGGCGTGAGGTTGAGCGGACCGTGCATGTCAGCGCTTCCTGCGCGAGGTGGACGAGGCCGGCGTGCGCGCCGGGCGGGTGGGCTTGGCAGCCTGCTTCTTCACCGGCGCGGGCGCGGCCTTTGCCCTGGCCGCCGGCTTCGCGGGCGTGACGACCTTTTTCGCGACCTTGCTGGCAGGCTTCTTCGCGACTTTCCTCGCCGCCGGCTTGGCGATGGGTGTCCGCACGGCCTTGGGCGGCATTGGCGCGGGCGGCGTGTCATCGGCTGCGCGCTGGATCCGGCGCAACTGCCGTTCCAGTTCGGCGATCTTGCGATGCGCGCTGTCGAGTTCGGTGCGGCCGGGCAATCCCATCAGCGTCGCCGCCTGTTCGGCGATCGCCTGCGCATCCGCGCGCAGGCGCATCTGCGCGTTCGCCAGCTCGCCGTAGACGCGGCGGAATTCCGGCGACAGCGCGAGCTCCGCGTAGGCGTCCTCGGCGGCATCGACCCACAGGTCGAACAGGGCGCGCACGCTGCCGAGCTGGCGACCGGGCTCCTCGCGCTCGGCGAGCTTCGACTCGAAGCGATCGAACGCGTCCTGCGAGGCCTTGCCCATCAACGCCTGCCAGGCCGACAGCGCGTCCTGCCAACGCAATTGGGACTGCGCCAGGGCCTGCGCACGTTCCTGGTGCTCGCGCGCGAATCCGAACGCCGGCATCCCCAGCAGCGCGCCGGCCTCGCCACGCAGGCCATGCAGCCACGGCGCGGCGGATTCGCTCCACTGCTGGAAGTCCTGCAGTCCCGGGCCGCGCATGCCGCGCAGCAGGTCGCGGAAGGGATCGCCGTGCAGGCCGAGCGCGTTGCGCCAGGCTTCGGCGACGTCGCGCGCGGAGTGGTCGCGGCCGGCGAACTGCAATGCGACCTGCTGCATCTGCGCGTACCAGTCCTTGCCCTGCCGCGCCACATGGTCCAGCAGCGACCCGAGGCCCGGCTGGCCGCCCGCCTGCGTGCGCCATGCATCGAGCGCATCGCGGAAGCCCTGCGTGCCGGCATCCAGCCCGGCGGTCGCGCCGGCATCGCGCAAGGCATCGCCCCACATGCCCCAGTAGCGGCGCGCGAGCGCCGAGAAGTCGTCCGTAGCCTGTGCCATGCGTCCTCCGCGGTTGCCCGAATGCTAGCAACGGCGGCATGCGACCGCCATCGCGGCGCGCGGCGCCCGGAATCGGCCGAAGCAATGGCGATCAGTGGGTGGCGACGCGCCGGCAGCGCGGCGAGAGCCCGGCAACGCTCAGGGCTTGGGGATGCGCAGGGTCTTGCTGATCATCAGCGAGCCGGACAGCGCGTACGCCAGCACCAGCGGATGCAGCTGCCACGGGCCGAGCTGCAGCACGCCGAACGGCAGCGCGACGCCGATGCGGTCGCTCCATGCCAGCCACGCCAGCAAGCCGACGATGGCCACGCTGGTGGGGATCGGCGTGCCTTCGAAGTACTTCACCTTGTCGCCACCATCCGACAGCGTTTCGGCGGTGACGTTGTAGCGCGCCAGGCGGCTCACGCCGCAGCCGACGAAATAGCTCAGCACCACCCAGTCCCAACCGCCCTGCAGGCCGCAGGCATAGCCCAGCGCCGCCGGCGCGACGCCGAAGCTGATCACGTCGGCCAGCGAGTCCAGCTCGCGGCCCAAGGTGCTGGCGACCTTGCGCCAGCGGGCGATGCGCCCGTCGAGGGCATCGAACACAAAGGCCAGCGGGATCAGCGCCATGCCGACCAACAGGTCGCGCACGTTGCCGTCCTGCAGGAAACGCATCGACGCGAAGATCGCGCCGGTGCCGCAGACCGCGTTCGCCAACGTAAACCAGTCGGCGAGGTGGAAGTCCCGCAGCATGGAGAAATGGCGTTGCGTCATGGGCCGCTCCCGGGATGGCCCATGCAGGGTGCCAAAGCCGGCGTGAAGCCGGCAAGCAGGTCAGCGCGGCATCGCCAGGTGCAGGGGAGCCAACGGCTGGCCCGCGCGCGGCACGGTCGCGATCTCCGCATCGGCCGGCAGCGCGCCGCGGCCGTCGAGGTGCGCGTCGACGCGATCCAGCGCCTCGTAGACGTAGGGCAGCAACGGCAGGTAGGTCGCGGCGTACTGCGGGAAGCCGAGGAAGGCGTCGAAATGCTGGGCATGGCCTACCTGCCAGTAGCGCACGTCGCGCCCCGCGGCGCGCGCCATCGCCACGTAGGGCGCGCTGGAGAACGCCTGCGGCACCAGGCCGTCGTCGGTGCCGTGGATCACCACCACCGGCAGGCCGGCCCGCGGCGGCGCGGCACGCGTCGCCTCGATGCCCGCCTTCACCCGCTTGCCGTCCGCGCCGTCGTCCGTCCACAGCGCGCGCAGGCAGCGCAGGCCGGCCAGCCCGAGGGCGCCGGGCGGATGCGGATCGACGATGCCGACGCCGGCACCCGGCGGGATGCCGCTTGCATCCGCCCACCATGCCGCGCGTTCGGCGTCGGTGGCGGCGCGCGGCGACAGGTCGGCCGCCTGCGCCGCGTAGCGATAGCCGCAGGGATGCCCGTCGTGCGGATAGCGCCCGTAGGCCGATGCATAGCCGAC
>JAFLEB010000115.1 GCA_017302075.1 Lysobacterales bacterium | reverse complement strand
GGAACTCGGCGGATTTCTCCGCCATCCCGGCTTCCAGCGCCTTGGCCTCGTCGACCCCGTGCTCGGCGGCATAGTCGCGCACGTCCTGGGTGATCTTCATCGAGCAGAAGTGCGGGCCGCACATCGAGCAGAAGTGCGCCACCTTGTGCGCGTCCTTCGGCAGCGTCTCATCGTGGAATTCCTTCGCTTTCTCGGGGTCGAGGCCGAGGTGGAACTGGTCCTGCCAGCGGAACTCGAAGCGCGCCTTGCTCAGCGCGTTGTCGCGCACCTGCGCACCGGGGTGGCCCTTGGCGAGGTCGGCGGCGTGGGCGGCGATCTTGTACGCCATGATGCCGTCGCGCACGTCCTCGCGGTTGGGCAGGCCCAGGTGTTCCTTCGGCGTCACGTAGCAGAGCATGGCCGTGCCGTACCAGCCGATCATCGCCGCGCCGATCGCGCTGGTGATGTGGTCGTAGCCGGGCGCGATGTCGGTGGTCAGCGGGCCGAGCGTGTAGAACGGCGCCTCGCCGCACTCGCGCAACTGCTTGTCCATGTTCTCCTTGATCAGCTGCATCGGCACGTGGCCGGGGCCTTCGATCATGGTCTGCACATCGTGGTTCCACGCGATCTTCGTGAGTTCGCCGAGGGTTTCCAGCTCGCCGAACTGGGCGGCGTCGTTGGCGTCGGCGATGCAGCCGGGGCGCAGGCCGTCGCCGAGCGAGAAGGCGACGTCGTAGGCCTTCATGATCTCGCAGATGTCCTCGAAGTGCGTGTAGAGGAAGTTCTCGTTGTGGTGCGCCAGGCACCACTTCGCCATGATCGAGCCGCCGCGCGAAACGATGCCGGTGACCCGCCTCGCGGTGAGCGGCACGTAGCGCAGCAACACGCCGGCGTGGATGGTGAAGTAGTCCACGCCCTGCTCGGCCTGTTCGACGAGGGTATCGCGGAAGATCTCCCAGGTGAGTTCCTCGGCGCGGCCGTCGACCTTCTCCAGCGCCTGGTAGATCGGCACCGTGCCGATCGGCACCGGCGCGTTGCGCACGATCCACTCGCGGGTCTCGTGGATGTGCTTGCCGGTACTGAGGTCCATCACCGTGTCGCCGCCCCAGCGGATCGACCACACCAGCTTCTCCACCTCCTCGGCGATCCCCGACGACACCGCGCTGTTGCCGATGTTGGCGTTGATCTTGGTGAGGAAGTTGCGGCCGATGATCATCGGCTCGCTTTCCGGGTGGTTGATGTTGCTGGGCAGGATCGCGCGGCCGCGGGCGATCTCGTCGCGCACGAACTCGGGGGTGATGACCTTCTGGATGTTCGCGCCGAAGTGCTCGCCCGGATGCTGCGCCAGCAGGTGCGCCTCGCGCACGGCGTCGAGGCGCTGGTTCTCGCGGATCGCGACGAATTCCATCTCCGGGGTGACGATGCCGCGCCGCGCGTAGTGCATCTGCGTCACGTTCATGCCCGCCCTGGCCCGGCGCGGCAGGCTGCGGTTCGGGAAGCGCACCGCATCGAGCTTCGGGTCGGCCTCGCGCGCGCGGCCGAAGCTGGAGCTCAGGCCGGGCAGCACCTCGGTGTCGCCGCGCTCTTCGATCCAGCGCGCGCGCCGCGCGGGCAGGCCGCGGGCCAGGTCGATGTCGACAGCCGGATCGGTGTACGGGCCGGAGCAGTCGTAGACCGTGACCGGCGGGTTGTCCTCGCCGCCGAACAGGGTCGGCGTGCGGGTCAGTGCGATCTCGCGCATCGGCACCCGCAGGTCGGGCCGCGAGCCTTCGACATGGATCTTGCGCGACCCGGGGATCGGGCGGGTCACGGACTCGGAGAGGCGTTCGGTCTGGCGGAGCAGCTCGCTGGGCACGGCATTCATCGGCATCGTCCAATCGTGGCCGCCGCGAGGGATTCGCGGCGGGGATCGAAGCGAAGGCGCGAGCCGCGGGAAGGGGCGACTGCGAAGCTTCCCTACGGCGGCATCACCCGCATCAGGTTCGAAGGGTCTGTCTCAACCGTGGCGCCGGCATCCCGGCCCGCGGTACCCCCGCTTCAGGCCGTGGATTAGACCACATCGCCCGCCGGCGCACCGGGCCGCGCGCGCGCCGACCACGCCGCTTCCAGCAGCTCGGTGTCGCGCACCGCGCCCTTGTCGGCGCTGGTGGCGAGCAGCGCGTAGGCCTTCAGCGCGGTGCTGACCTTGCGCGGCCGCGGCTGCGCCGGTCGCCAGCCGATGGCGTCCTGCCGGGCACGGCGGTCGGCAAGCACCTCCTCCGCGACCAGCAGCTCGATCGTGCGCGCCGGGATGTCGATGCGGATGCGGTCGCCATCGCGCACGAGCCCGATCGCGCCGCCGGCCGCCGCTTCCGGCGAGGCATGCCCGATCGAGAGGCCCGAGGTGCCGCCGGAGAAGCGCCCGTCGGTGAGCAGCGCGCACGCCTTGCCGAGTCCCTTCGACTTCAGGTAGCTGGTCGGGTACAGCATCTCCTGCATGCCGGGCCCGCCCTTGGGTCCTTCGTAGCGGATCACCACGACATCCCCAGGCTGCACCTCGTCGCCGAGGATGCCGGCCACCGCCGCGTCCTGGCTCTCGTACACGCGCGCGCTGCCTTCGAAGACGTGGATGGATGCGTCGACGCCCGCGGTCTTCACCACGCAGCCGTCCGGCGCGAGGTTGCCGCGCAGCACCGCCAGGCCGCCCTCGCGCGAGTAGGCATGCGCGAAATCGCGGATGCAGCCGCCGGCGCGGTCGGCGTCGAGCGTCGGCCAGCGGGTGGCCTGGCTGAAGGCGGTCTGCGTGGGAATGCCCGCCGGGCCGGCCTTGTAGAACGTCGACACCGCCTCGTCGGCGACCGTGGCGATGTCCCAGCGCGCGATGGCCTCGCCGAGCGTCTTCGCATGCACCGTCGCGGCGTCGACGTGCAGCAGGCCGCCGCGCGCGAGTTCGCCGAGGATCGCCATGATCCCGCCGGCACGATGCACGTCCTCGATGTGGTATCGCTGGGTGTTGGGCGCCACCTTGCACAACTGCGGCACGCGCCGGCTCAGCGCGTCGATGTCGCGCATCGTGAAATCCACGCCGGCCTCGCGCGCGGCGGCGAGCAGGTGCAGGATGGTGTTGGTCGAGCCACCCATCGCGATGTCCAGCGCCATCGCGTTCTGGAAGGCCTCGAAGGTGGCGATGCCACGCGGCAACGCGGTGGCGTCGCCGGCGCCATACCAGCGATGGCACAGTTCGACCGCGAGCACGCCGGCGCGCTTGAACAGCGCCTCGCGATCCGCGTGGGTGGCCAGCAGGGTGCCGTTGCCCGGCAACGACAGGCCCAGCGCCTCGGTCAGGCAGTTCATCGAGTTCGCGGTGAACATGCCGCTGCACGAGCCGCAGGTCGGGCAGGCGCTGCGCTCGACCGCGGCGACCTGCTCGTCCGTCGCATTCGGATCGGCGGCCAGCACCATCGCATCGACCAGGTCGAGCTTGTGCGCCGCAAGCCTGGTCTTGCCCGCTTCCATCGGCCCGCCGGAGACGAACACCGCGGGGATGTTGAGGCGCAGCGCGGCCATCAGCATCCCGGGCGTGATCTTGTCGCAGTTGGAGATGCACACCAGCGCATCGGCGCAGTGCGCGTTCGCCATGTACTCCACCGAATCGGCGATCAGTTCGCGCGAGGGCAGCGAGTACAGCATGCCGTCGTGGCCCATCGCGATGCCGTCGTCCACCGCGATGGTGTCGAACTCCTTGGCGACGCCGCCGACGCGCTCGATCTCGCGCGCGACCAGCTGCCCGAGGTCCTTGAGGTGCACGTGCCCCGGCACGAACTGGGTGAACGAATTGGCGATCGCGATGATCGGCTTGTGGAAGTCGTCGTCGCGCATGCCGGTGGCCCGCCACAGGGCGCGCGCGCCGGCCATGTTGCGGCCATGGGTCGAGGTCTTCGAACGGTACTCGGGCATCGTGGTTCCGCTGCGTGGTGGGGGGCGAACCGCTGGACGCCTTGATTCTGCTGGCTTTCCACGGTTTCAGTTGCAACTGTCGGTCATGCGAAATCGGAATGACGGCGCCGGTTGACAGTAGCGCATCGGTCGTGGTTATCTCGCCTCATGTTGCATTGCCGCACATCGCTGGCGCCCACCCCGACCGCATCGTCCGCGGCCGTCCTCGTACTCGTCCTTATTACCTCGCCACCAGGTGCGGGACGATCCGGCGCGTAACAACGAAACACAGCCCAGGAATCGCAAACCCCGCACCGCAAGGTGCGGGGTTTTTCGTTTTGGCCCCTCGAAACCCCCAGACCCAGGACAGACCGCAATGACCAGCACCGCCAAACCCAAGATCGCGATCATCGGCTACGGCAGCCAGGGCCGCGCGCACGCGCTCAACCTGCGCGACTCCGGCTTCGACGTGACCATCGGCCTGCGCCCGGGCGGCCCGACCGAGCTCAAGGCCAAGGCCGACGGCTTCACCGTCAAGGCGCCCGCCGACGCGGCCCGGGACGGCGACATCGTCGCCATCCTCACCCCCGACATGGTCCAGCCGCAGCTCTACGGCGAGGTCATCGAGCCGAACATCCGCCAGGGCGCCTGCCTGCTGTTCGCGCACGGCTTCAACGTCCATTACGGCCAGATCACCCCGCGCGACGACCTCGACGTCGTCCTCGTCGCGCCCAAGGGCCCGGGTGCGCTGGTCCGCCGCGAGTACGAGATCGGGCGCGGCGTGCCCTCGGTCTACGCGATCCACCAGGACCGCAGCGGCCAGGCCGAGCACCTGGCGCTAGCCTACTGCGCCGGCATCGGCGGCGCGCGCCAGAACGCGATCAGGACCACCTTCAAGGAAGAGACCGAGACCGACCTGTTCGGCGAGCAGGCGGTGCTGTGCGGCGGCGCCACCCGCCTGGTGCAGGCCGGCTGGGAAACCCTGGTCGAGGCCGGCTACCAGCCGGAGGTCGCGTATTACGAGTGCCTGCACGAACTCAAGCTGATCGTCGACCTGTTCTACGAGGGCGGCATCACCCGCATGCACGAGTTCATCAGCGAGACCGCCCAGTACGGCGCGCTGACCCGCGGCGACTACATCGTCGACGCCAACACCCGCGCGCAGATGAAGCAGGTGCTGGCGGAGATCCAGGACGGCACCTTCGCCCGCCAGTGGATCGCCGAATACGCCGCCGGGAACGCCAATTACAAGGCGATGAAACAGGCCGACCTCGACCATCCGATCGAGGCCATCGGCAAGAAGCTGCGCGCCAACATGAAGTGGCTGGCCTCGTCGCAGGCGCAGCCCGCGAAGCCGGCGACGGCCGAAGCCCAACCGCAGAGCGAGGCCGCGTGATGAACGGCGCCCGCTGGCTGGCGCAAGCCCTGGTCGCGGAAGGCGTGGAGACCCTGTTCGGGTATCCCGGCGGCACCATCATGCCCTTCTACGACGCCCTGCATGGCACCCCGGCGCTGAAGCACGTGCTGGTACGCCACGAACAGGGCGCGGCCTTCGCCGCGAACGGCTATGCGCGCGCCAGCGGGCGCGTCGGGGTGTGCGTGGCGACCTCCGGCCCCGGCGCATCCAACCTGGTCACCGGCATCGCCGACGCGATGCTGGACTCGGTGCCGATGGTGGTGATCACGGGCCAGGTGCCGACCACGCTGATGGGCACCGACGCGTTCCAGGAACTCGACGTGTTCGCGATGACCCTGCCGATGGTCAAGCACAGCTTCATCGCGCGCACTGTCGATGACCTGCCGACGATGGTGGCCGAGGCGTTCCGCCTGGCGCGCAGCGGCCGGCCCGGCCCGGTGCTGATCGACCTGCCGAAGGACGTGCAGATGGCCGATGCCGCGCACCTGCCCGCGCATGCGTCGCTGGGCAGGGATCCCGCGGAACCGCCGAAGGACGCCTCCCTGCACGAAGCGCTGGCGCTGGTCTCGCAGGCGCAGCGGCCAGTCGTCTACGGCGGCGGCGGGATCGTGCTGGGCGAGGCCGTGCAGGCCTTCCGCACCTTCGTCGACGCCACCCAGATCCCCACCGTGCTGACCCTGAAGGGCCTGGGCGCGCTGCCGACCGCGCATCCGCTCAACCTGGGGATGCTGGGCATGCACGGCAGTCGCGCCGCCAACCTGGCGGTGCAGGAGGCCGACCTGCTGATCGTGGTCGGCGCCCGCTTCGACGACCGCGCCACCGGCAAGCTGGCCGAGTTCGCGCCGCATGCGCGCGTGGTGCACATGGACATCGATGCCGCCGAGATCGGCAAGTTGCGGCATGCCGATGCCGGCGTCCGCGGCGACATCGCCACCACCCTGACCAAGCTGACCCTGCCCTGCGCCGCGCACCTGCACGGGCGCCACGGCCCCGCGCGCAAGGCCTGGCGCGCGCAGTGCCAGCAGCGCGCGCGGCAATGGGCGGCACGCTACGACGCCCCGGGCGAAGGCGTGTATGCGCCGGCCCTGCTCAAGCGCCTGTCGGAACTGGCGCCCCGCGCCACCGTCGCCTGCGACGTGGGCCAGCACCAGATGTGGGTGGCGCAGCACTGGCGCCTGTCGCAGCCGCGCGCGCACCTGACCAGCGGCGGCCTCGGCGCGATGGGCTTCGGGCTACCCGCGGCGATGGGCGCGCAAATCGCCTTCGAGGAATGCGGTGATCGCGGCGCCCAGGTGATCTGCGTGAGCGGCGACGGCTCGATCATGATGAACATCCAGGAGCTGGCGACGTTCAAGCGCTACCGGCTGCCGGTGAAGATCGTGCTGCTCGACAACCAGGCGCTGGGCATGGTCCGCCAGTGGCAGGAACTGTTCTTCGAGAAGCGCTATTCCGAGATCGACCTGTCCGACAACCCGGACTTCGCCGCGGTCGCCGCGGCCTTCGGCATCCAGGCATTGCACGTCGATCGCGCCGCCGACGTGGAGGCCGCGCTGCAGGCCCTGCTCGCGGCCGACGGACCGGCCCTGCTGCACGTCGCCATCGACACCGCCGCCAACGTCTGGCCGCTGGTGCCGCCGAACCGCTGCAACGCCGAGATGCTCGATCCGGACGCCGCGCGCGACGCGGATGCCGCCACCTCCCCCACCAAGGACGCCACCCATGCGCTACCAGCTTGACCTCACCCTGCGCCGCGCCGAGGGCGCGCTCGCCCGCGTGCTCGGCACCGCCGAACGCCGCGGCTTCCAGCCGCTCAGCGTGGATGGCGAAACCCAGGCCGACGGCGATCGCTGGCACCTGCGCATGACCGTCGAGGGCCAGCGCGAACCGGAGGGCCTGCAGCAGCAGCTGGCCAAGCTGTACGACTGCCTCGCCGTGCAGGTGCAGCCATGCGCGTGATCGCCCGCAGTGCGGTGCGCGATGGCGATGCCGCGCGCGGCGACCGGCCGGCCGTCGCCTGATGGACGATTCGGTAGCCCGCGCCGCGCAGGTGACCGCCAGCGACGTGCTGGCGGCGCAGGCGCGGCTGCGCCGTTACCTCAACCCGACGCCGCTGCACTACGCCGAACGCTTCGGCTGCTGGCTGAAGCTGGAGAACCTGCAACGCACCGGTTCCTACAAGGTGCGCGGCGCGATGAACGCGTTGCTGGTCGCGCGCGAGCGCGGCGACCACCGCCCCACCATCGCCGCGTCCGCCGGCAACCACGCGCAGGGCCTGGCCTGGGCCGCGTACCGGCTGGGCATGCCAGCGATCACGGTGATGCCGCGCACCGCGCCCGAGACCAAGGTCGCGGGCGTCGCGCATTGGGGCGCCACCGTGCGCCTGCACGGCGACAGCTACGACGAGGCGAAGGCGTTCGCCGCCGAGCTGGCGGCGCAGCACGACTACCGGCTGCTGCCCGCGTTCGACGATCCCGACGTCATCGCCGGCCAGGGCACCGTCGGGCTGGAGCTGGCGCCACTGATGCCGGACGTGGTGCTGGTGCCGATCGGCGGCGGTGGGCTGGCCGCGGGCGTGGCACTGGCACTGGTGTCGCAAGGCGTGAAGCTGGTCGGCGCGCAGGTGGAGGGCGTGGACGCGATGGCGCGCGCCCTGCGCGGCGAC
>JAFLEB010000114.1 GCA_017302075.1 Lysobacterales bacterium | reverse complement strand
CGGCACCGGCACCGGCGCCGCAAGCGCCCCGCCCGGCTGCACAGGAGCCGCAGTCGCAGCAGCCGCCGCAGGATGCCGGCCCCTCGCAAGAGAGTGGCGGCGACCACGGCGGTGGTGGCGACCAGGGTGGCCAGGGCCACCGCATGAGCCGCCGCGAGCGCTTCAAGAACCGCCGCGATCGCCAGCGCGACCGCTACCGCGAGGGCGGCATGCCCGACGATGGCGGCAACGGCAATGGCGAATCCTTCGTGCCGCGCCCGCACCCGCAGGTGCCGGAAGGCTTCCCGGCGTATTCGCTGGGCGACCTCAAGCGCATGCCCGCGCCGCGCCTGCTGGACATCGCCGAACAGCTGCAGATCAGCGAGGGCGTGGCCCGCGCGCGCAAGCAGGACATCATCTTCGCGATCCTGAAGGTGCTCACCCGCCACGGCGAAGGCGTGCAGGCCGACGGCGTGCTGGAAATCCTGCCCGACGGCTTCGGCTTCCTGCGCGCGGCCGAGGCCAGCTACTTGGCCGGCCCGGACGACACCTACATCTCGCCGTCGCAGATCCGCCGCTTCAACCTGCGCACCGGCGACCACGTCTCCGGCCGCATCCGCTGGCCGAAGGACGGCGAGCGCTACTTCGCGCTGAACATCGTCGACACCATCAACGGCGAGCCGATCGAGGCGTCGAAGAACAAGACCCTGTTCGAGAACCTCACCCCGCTGTTCCCGCGCAAGCGCTTCAAGCTGGAGCGCGGCGACGGCTCGAGCGAGGACATCACCGGCCGCATCCTCGATTTGATGGCGCCGCAGGGCAAGGGCCAGCGCGCCCTGATCGTCAGCCCGCCGAAGGCCGGCAAGACGATGATGATGCAGCAGATCGCCAGCGCCATCACCTACAACCACCCCGACGTGCACCTCATCGTGCTGCTGATCGACGAGCGCCCGGAGGAAGTGACCGAGATGCAGCGCACCGTGCGCGGCGAGGTCATCTCCTCCACCTTCGACGAACCCGCCGCGCGCCACGTGCAGGTCGCCGAGATGGTGATCGAGCGCGCCAAGCGCCTGGTCGAGCACAAGAAGGACGTGGTGATCCTGCTCGACTCGATCACCCGCCTCGCCCGCGCCTACAACAACGTGATGCCGAGCAGCGGCAAGGTGCTGACCGGCGGCGTCGACTCCAACGCGATGCATCGCCCGAAGCGCTTCTTCGGCGCCGCGCGCAACGTCGAGGAAGGCGGCTCGCTGACCATCATCGCCACCGCCCTGGTCGACACCGGCAGCGCGATGGACAAGGTGATCTACGAGGAGTTCAAGGGCACCGGCAACTCGGAAGTGCACCTGGACCGCCGTATCACCGAGAAGCGCGTGTACCCGGCGATCGGCGTCAACCTCTCCGGCACCCGTCGCGAGGACCTGCTGATCGAGCCGGAGCTGCTGCAGAAGATCTGGATCCTGCGCAAGCTGCTGCACCCGATGGACGAGATCGCGGCGATGGAATTCCTGCTCGACAAGATGAAGAACACCAAGTCGAACGACGAGTTCTTCAGCTCGATGAAGCGCTGATCCCGCGGGATCCGGTCCAGGCGCGCGCAACCGTGGCTGCGAACCCGCTGCTGCTGTGCCACGTGCCCAAGACCGCGGGCACGGCGTTGCGGCACCTGGTGCAGGCCGTCGCGCCCGATGCCTGCTTCGCCTACGAGCGGCAGCTGTCCCTGGTCGAGCCGGACCTGGACTTCATCGCCCGTTTCCGCACGTCCCCGTCGCCATCCGTGGTGATGGGGCATTTCTCGTTCGGCGTGCACCGCTTCCTCGGCGTGCCGCCCCGTTACGCGATCGTCCTGCGCGAGCCGGTGTCCCGCGTCGTCTCGCTCTACCGCTACCAGCTCTCGCTGGCGGATTCGCCCTTCGCCGCGCATTTCCGCCGCGATCGATCGCTGGCCGGCTTCGTGGGCAGCGGCGTCACCGAGATGACCAACAACCACATGTGCCGGATGGTCGCCGGGATCGCACCGGACGTCGGCAAGGTCATCCAGGGCTCGTGGTTGCTGGACTGCGCCCTGCACAACCTCGAGCGCTTCTTCCCCCTGGTCGGGACGCATGAGCGCCTCGACCGCTTCGTTGACGTACTGCGCGGCGAACTGCAATGGCCCGAGGGCACGTTGCCGAGGAAGAACGTCACTCCCGGGGAATACCCCGCGCTCGACGATGCCGCGATGGACTTGCTGCTGGAGCGCAACGCGCTGGACGTGGCGCTGTATGCGCACGTGGAGAAGTCGCTCGCGGCGCAACGCCCGTCCGCGCCGGCCTGAGCCGCGCTATTCCTCCACGTTGTCCAGGTCCGCCTCCATGTAGCGCCAGTCGCCATCGACGCGCTGCAGCTGCACGCGTCCCCTGCGCAGGATCTCGTCGCGATCCCGGCCTTGCACCCACAGCACCGCGTTGTCGCCATCGCGGCGGCCGCGCAGGATCTCGGCCTGCACCGGCGTGCCGTCGCGCAGGTCCTTGAGTGCGGCCTTCACGTCGTCCTGGTCGTCGGACTTGAGGCGCCAGCCGTTGTAATCGCCACCGACCATGGCCCGCAACGCCGGCACGTCGCCCTTGGCCACCGCCGCGATCCACGCGCGGTAGGCCTTGCCGGGATCGCCGCCATCCACGGGCAGCGGATGCCCCGGCGGGATCACCAGCGCCGCATCGAAGCGGAGGTCGAAATCGTAGGTCTCGCCGAAGAAGTCGTCCGGCTCGGCCAGCACCCAGCGACCGGCGACGCGGCCGGGTCGCGCCGGTTCCAGCGTCAACGCGCCGTATCCCGAGGTATTGAAGGACGCGCTGGGGTTGTTGCGCGAAAAATACAGGCCGCACTCGCCGCCGTCGGGATCGATGCAGGCCCGCACATAGCCCGCGGCGCGGTCGCCCAACTGCCCCTCCGCCGCTCGGCTGGGGTCGAACGCGGCGGCGATCGCCGCGGCATCCAGCGGCACGTCGCTGAGGAAGACGTAGGTGCGCGCATGCGCGGGGTCGGCATCCTCGTCGCTGGAGACCGCCACGACATGGGCGATGTCGATGCGCTTGTCGCCCTTGCGGAAATGCCCGCTGCCGCGGTCGCCAGCGAAGGCGGGCAGGCAGGCCAATGCCAGCAATACGACGCAGAAGACACCCCGATTCCCACGCATGGCCTTCGCTCCGCTGGTCGATATGCGGGGCAACGGCAATGAAATGCGAAGCCGGTCGCCGCTCGCGGCATCCACTCGGGATCTGGCGGGTTCAGAGCGCCTTGCCGATCACGCTGCGGTCGCTGAGCTCGAAGGGGGAGCTCCCTGCGAGGATGTCGCGCGCGGACAGGTCCGAGACGCGGACGCGGGTGGCCTCCTCCGGGGGCAGCCAAGGCGCCGGTCGGTTCGGGCCGCGGAACTCATGTCGCCATTGCCCCGCCAGCGAACCGCCCTCGGTCATCACGCCCAACCGGTACTCCACTGGCACGCGGACGGTGAGGTCGCCCGGGGCCAGCGTCGCCGCATCCTCCGCGAGGACCGTGAACTTCCAGCGCCTCGCCGCCGTGGAGGCATTGCGCTCCAGCATGATCCTGCCGCGATCGAGGATCTCCGGCCGGCCCTTCACGTTCAGCAGGCTCGACTGCGATGCGAAGGCTTCCGCAACCGACCCGTCCGGATGCAACCGCAGCGACAGCAGCACGATGCCCTCCACGCCCGCCTGCATCATTTCGGGCGGATAGACGGGCGGGCGCATCGTCTTCGAAAGGATCCGGACACCGGGTCTCGGGGCCTCTCCGGCCACCCGCATGTCGGGGTGCGCCAGCCGCGATGCTTCCGCGGCTGCATGCTGTTCCGGGGTGTTCGGCCAGAAGACCACGTTGTCGACCTTCACGCGGTAGCCTTCGGCCATTTCCTCCGCGGCAAGCGTGATCCGCATCGGCGAGGTCGCGATGGCCGGCTTGCCGTCCACCAGGATGGGCTTGAAGCGCCAGGCCGGGACGGCGCGCTGCAACATGCCGGCCACGGCCGGATCGAGCTTGCCCTCGACCCGATACTCCGATACGCGGCCTTCGGGATCGATCGTCAGCTGCCCATCCACCCGCAGGGTCAGCACCGCCTCGCCGGCCGCCGTTGGGTCCACCCCGTCACCGGCGAGCGCGGGCGCGCCCGCCATGAACAACAGGACCACGGCGACCCACGCCCTTGCATGTCGCATCGGCAACCTCAGCTCGCTGGAGGGTTCAGCAGGGTGGCGCCCTGTTGCAGCGGAAAAACCCCGTTGTCCGGTAGCGCATCGGGGCTGCCAGCCATGCGGAGTTTCTCGGACGCCCAGGGCATTCCGAAATTGCGCGGCCCTGGAATGTAGGTATCCCAACCATTTCCGCGTTGCCGCTCATCTTCGAGTCGATAGTCGACCGGGACACGCACCAGCCAGGTCGCGTCGTTGGCCTCGGGGCCGGTCGTCGGGATGGTGAATGTCCAGCCACGAGCGGCGCGCACCGCCGCATCGGTGAACTGCTTGCGCAACGAAGCCATCTGGCCCTCGGTGCCGGCCACGCGCAGGTTGACCTGCTCGGCATCGACATCGGTCACCTTGCCGTCGCGCCCGACCTGGACCACCAGGTACACCACACCCTTGCCGCCCATCATGAGCGCGCCCTTGGGGAAGCGCGGTGGCGACAGGCGGATGCTGCGGAGGCGATCGGTCGTCGCGAGATCGTCCTCGCTGCCGAAGTAAGTGCTGGCGATGGTGACGCTGAACTTGCCGTCGTCCGCGCGCTTGGCGACCAGGCGCAGGCTCATCGGTACCTTGGCGCGGACCGGCTTGCCATCGACCACCACCGGCTTGAAGCGCCAGCCGCGGATGCTGTCGTCCACGAAGGCCTTCAGCGCCGGCGTGAGCGGCGCCTCCGGATCGAGTTCATGGCTCGCCACCTCGCCATCGGGCCCGACCACCAGGCTGCCCGACACCCGCAGGCTGGACTCCGCCTGCTGGCGCGCTTCGCGCGCATTGCCGGCCACGGCCGACCCGGCCAACAACACCAGCGCCAGCGCCGACGCCAGCAGTCCCGCCATCTTCCGTGAGGCCATCGTTCCATCCCCGAACCAGTGCAGCCCGAGGATGCGTGGCGCGCCCGCAGGCGTCAATGGTCGATACTGCACGTCCTTCACGGAGGCTGGGCATGCACGGCGGCGGACTCGAACTCGCGTTGGTGTTCCTGCTCGCGGCGGTGCTCGCGGTGCCGGTGTTCAAGCGCTTCGGGCTGGGCGCGGTGCTCGGCTACCTCGCCGCGGGCGCGCTGCTCGGGCCGCATGCGCTGGCGGTGGTGCGCGACGCCGACCGCGTGCTGGCGGCCAGCGAGATCGGCGTGGTGATGCTGCTGTTCGTGATCGGGCTGGAGTTGTCGCTGCCGCGCCTGAAGGTGATGCGGCGGCCGATCTTCGGGGTCGGCGGCCTGCAGGTGCTGCTGTCGGGGATCGCGCTGGCGCTGCTGTCGATGGGCGCGGGCCTGGCGTGGAAGGCCGCGCTGGTGGTCGGCCTGGGGCTGGCGCTGTCGTCCACCGCGGTCGGCCTGCAACTGCTGTCCGAGCGCAAGGAGCTGACCGCCGAACACGGCCGCCTCGCGTTCGCCATCCTGCTGTTCCAGGACCTCGCGGCGATCCCGCTGCTGGCCGCGATCCCGCTGCTCGGCGCGCATGCCGCCGCGGGCGAGGGCAACGGCTGGCTGGCGGTGGCGAAGGCGGTGGCCGCGATCGCCGCGCTGGTGCTCGGCGGTCGCTACCTGCTGCGCCACGTGTTCCGGGTGATCGCGCGCACCGGCATGCCCGAGGTGTTCACCGCCGCCGCCTTGCTGGTGGTGCTCGGCAGCGCCTGGCTGATGCAGCTGGCCGGGCTGAGCGCGGGCCTCGGCGCGTTCCTGGCCGGCGTGCTGCTGGCGGAATCGGAATTCCGCCACGAGCTGGAATCGCAGATCCAGCCGTTCGAAGGCCTGCTGCTGGGGCTGTTCTTCATGGCCGTCGGCATGAGCATCGACCTGCAGCGCGTGGCCGCCGAACCGCTGGCGATCCTCGCCGGCACCGGCCTGCTGCTGGCGGTGAAGTTCGCCCTCCTGCTGGGGCTGGGCCTGCGCCCCGGACGGCTGGACCTGCGCGGCAGCCTGCTGCTGGCTGGCACCCTGGCGCTGGGCGGCGAATTCGCCTTCGTGGTGTTCGGCGAGGCGGCCAAGGCGGGCCTGCTGGAGGCGCCGCAGCGCGACCGCCTGGTGGCGATCGTCGGCCTGTCGATGGCCGCGACGCCCTTGCTGCTGTTGCTGATCTCGCGGCTGGCGCCGAAGCCGGGCGGCAAGCCGTCGCGCGACTACGACCGCATCCCCGACGAGCACCCGCACGTGATGGTGGCCGGCTTCGGGCGCTTCGGGCAGATCGTGGCGCGCCTGCTGTGGGCGCAGAAGATCCCGTTCATCGCGATCGATCCCGATGTCGAGCAGGTCGACTTCGTGCGTCGCTTCGGCAACCAGATCTATTACGGCGACCCGACCCGGCTGGACCTGCTGCGCTCCGCCGGCGCCGCCGGGGTGAAGCTGTTCGTGGTGGCGCTGGACGACGTCGAGGCCAGCCTGCGGCTGGTCGGCCTGCTGCGCAGCCACTACCCGGATGCGGTGGTGTTCGCGCGCGCCCGCGACCGCCGCCACGCCTGGCAGCTGACCGACCTTGGCGCACGCGCCTGGCGCGAGTTGTTCGGCAGCAGCCTGGAGATGGGCCGCGACGTGCTGGTCGCGCTGGGCATGGATCCCGCGCAGGCCGAGGCGCGCGCGCGCCGGTTCCGCGCCTTCGACGACCGCCTGATGGAAGCGCAGCGCCTGTTGCAGGACGACGAGGACGCGCTCCTGCAAAGCGCGCAGGACGCGCGCCGGGAGCTGGCCGAGCTGTTCGAGGCGGATGCCGGCGAGGGCGCGCTGGGGCGGATCGTTGGAGAAAAGGGGCCCTAGGGGCTTCCTGCGCCAGTCGCGCAGTGCTCGCCTGATGAGCTTCCTGCGCTAATCGCGCAGTGCTTGCCTGGTGTGCTTCCTGCGCTAATCGCGCAGTCCGTGCCCGATGTGCTTCCTGCGCTAATCGCGCAGGAAGCGCGCCATCGACACCTGCGGCGGGGTGGTGCCCGAGGGCACCAGTTCGGCGGCGAGGTCGACGTAGCCGCGCATGACCGCGATGTCGCGCGGGGTGCGGTTGAGGGTGTCGCGCGCATTCGCGTCGGCGCCCGCGCGCAACAGGGCCTGCGCGGTGCGCATCAGGCCGTGCAGCGCAGCCAGGTGCAACGGCCCGAAGCCGCGGCCGTCGCGCGCATCGAGGCGCACGCCCTCGTCGAGCAGGCGTTCCAGTCCGGCAAGCAGCACTTCCTCGGTGCTCGGCGTGCCGGGTTCCGCACGCGCGCCGAGCAGCAGCAGCAGCGGGGTCAGGCCGTTGCCGGCGACCGCTTGCGGATCCGCGCCGGCCAGCAGCAGGGTGTCGAGGAGGGCGACCAGACGGGGGCGCTCGCGCGCGGTGAAGCCGTACAGCGCCGCGCAGTGCAACGGAGTCAGGCCCTGCGCATCGTGCGCGTGCAGGTCCGCCCCGGCGGCGAGCAGGCGTGCGGCGAGTTCCGGCAGGCCAAGCGCAGCCGCCAGCATCAGCACGGTGACCTCGCCCGGCAATCGCTGTTCCAGTCCCGCGCCGGCATCGAGCAGGCGCTCCACGATCTCCAGCTGGCGCATGCTGACCGCCGCCGACAGCGGGGTGGCGCCGGTGTTAGCGGCAAGCGCGGGATCCGCGCCGCGCGCCAGCAGCAGTTCGACCAGGGCACGATGGCCGCCGCCGGCCGCGCGCAGCAGGGCACTGCAGCCCTGGCTGTCCACCGCGTTTACCGGCAGCCCCAGGTCCAGCAGGCGACGCACCGCCTCGGCATCGCCGACGATCGCGGCCGCCGGCACATCGGTGGCCTGCAGGGGGCGCCCGGGCAGGCGCCAACCGCGCCAGTCCAGCCACGCGGCGAGGTC
>JAFLEB010000113.1 GCA_017302075.1 Lysobacterales bacterium | reverse complement strand
AGGCGCGGGTGGTGGTGGGCACGCGTTCGGCGGTGTTCGTGCCGCTGCCCGAGGCCGGCCTGCTGGTCGTCGACGAGGAGCACGACGGCAGCTACAAGCAGTTCGACGGGATCCGCTACCACGCGCGCGACTTCGCCATCGTGCGCGCCCGCGCGCTCGGCGTGCCGATCGTGCTGGGCAGCGCCACGCCCGCGCTGGAGAGCCTGCACAACGCGGCCAGCGGGCGCTATGCGCACCTGCGCCTGCGCCATCGCGCAGGCAACGCGAAGCCGCCGCGCGTGCGCATCGTCGACGTGCGCAAGCGGCCGCTGCAGGCCGGCCTCGGGGACGAGGCGCTGCGCGCGATCCGCGCGGCGGTCGATGCCGGCGGCCAGGTACTGGTGTTCCGCAACCGCCGCGGCTACGCGCCAGTGCTGCTGTGCCACGACTGCGGCTGGAGCGCGCATTGCCCGCGCTGCAGCACGCCCGACAAGCCGACGCCGATGACCGTGCACGCGCACGGCAGGCGCCTGCAATGCCACCACTGCGGTCATCGGCGGCCCGCACCGCAAGCCTGCCCGGATTGCGCCAGCCTCGGCCTGCAGCCGCAGGGCAACGGGACCGAGCGCATCGAAGCGGAATTGCAGGCGCGCTTCGGCGACGTCCCGGTGCTGCGCATCGACCGCGGCAGCACCGGCCAGCGCGACGCCCTGCAGGCGCACCTCGACCGCCTGGGCGACGCGCCCGGGATCCTGGTGGGCACGCAGATGCTGGCCAAGGGCCACGACCTGCCGCGGCTGACCCTGGTGGTCGTGGTCGGCATCGACGAAGGCCTGTTTTCCGCCGACTTCCGCAGCGGCGAGAAACTCGCGCAACTGCTGGTGCAGGTCGCCGGGCGCGCGGGCCGCGCCGAGCGCCCCGGCGAGGTGCTGCTGCAGACCCACCATCCCGAACATCCGCTGCTGCAGACCCTCGTGCACGGCGGCTACCACGCCTTCGCCGAGGGCGAGCTCGCGCTGCGCGAAGCCGCCGGCTTCCCGCCCTTCGCCCACCTCGCCCTGCTGCGGGCGGAGGCGAAGCAGGCGGACCCGCCGATGCAATTCCTGCAACGGGCCGCGGCAGGCCTCGCCGAGGCCGATCCCGACATCGTCCTGCATGGTCCGCTGCCCGCGCCGATGCCGCGCCGCGCCGGCTACCAGCGCCAGCAACTGGTGGTCTCCGCCGCCGCGCGCCGGCAGCTGCATGCCGCGCTCGACGCCCTCGTGCCCGGCCTGCACGCCTCCCCCGAAGCCCGCAAGGTGCGCTGGTCGCTCGACGTCGATCCGGTCGACCTGTACTGAGCGCGCGCATCGGCGACAATCGCGGTTCCCTCGCACGACATCCCGCACGTGGCCAACCAGCTCGAACAACTCCGCCAGCAGTCCGTGGTGGTCGCCGACACCGGCGACATCGAGGCGATCGCCCGCTTCCGCCCGATCGACGCCACCACCAACCCGTCGCTGCTGCTCAAGGCCGCCGCCTTGCCGGCGTACGCGGCGCATCTCGACGCCGCAGTCGCGGCCGCGGGTGGCGACGACAGGCTGGCCGACGCCGGCGACCGCCTGGCGGTGGCGATCGGCGGCGAGATCCTGAAGCTGGTGCCGGGCCGCGTGTCCACCGAAGTGGATGCGCGGCTGAGCTTCGATACCGAGGCGACCATCGCCAAGGCGCGCCGTCTGGTGCAGCTGTACGCCGACGCCGGCATCGGCCGCGAGCGCCTGCTGATCAAGATCGCCAGCACCTGGGAGGGCATCCGCGCCGCCGAACGGCTGGAGCGCGAAGGCATCCAGTGCAACCTCACCCTGCTGTTCTCGTTCGCGCAGGCGGTGGCCTGCGCCGAGGCCGGCGTGTACCTGATCTCGCCCTTCGTCGGCCGCATCCTCGACTGGCACCTGGCCAACGGGATGGCCATACCGGCAACGCCCGCCGACGATCCCGGCGTGCAGTCGGTGCGGCGCATCTGGCAGCACTACAAGCAGCACGGCTACGACACCGTGGTGATGGGCGCGAGCTTCCGCAACACCGGCGAGGTGTTGGCGCTGGCGGGCTGCGACCGGTTGACCATCTCCCCCGAGCTGCTCGCCGCGCTGGAGCAATCGGACGAGGCGGTCGAACGCGCGCTGGTCGATGCCGGCGACCGCACCGCAGCGCCCACGGCACTCGGCGAAGCCGCGTTCCGCTGGCAACACAACGAGGACGCGATGGCTACCGAGAAGCTCGCCGACGGCATCCGCAAGTTCGCCGCCGACCAGCGCAAGCTGGAAGCGCTGCTGGCGGCGAAGCTGGGCTGAGCCTCAGCCCTTGCGCTTGCCGCGCACCTCGACTGCCTGGCCGACGCGGCGGGTCTCGAACAGGCCGATCGCCTCGATCAGCGACACCAGCTTCGAATAGCCGTGGTTGCGCGGGTCGAACGAGGCCTGGTTGCGCACCTGCTTGCCGACCGCGCCGAGGTTGGCCCAGCCCTCGTCGTCGGCTTCTGATTCGATCGCGCTGCGCAGCATGTTCACCAGCCGGGTGTCGCCGCGCAGCTTGCGGCCATCCACCGGCTGCAGCGTCGCCTGTTCCGGCACCGCCGGGTCGGGCCGCGCGCCCAGGGCCTCCAGGTAGGTGAACTGCGAACACGCGTTGACGAAGGGCTCCGGCGTCTTCGCCTCGCCGAAACCGTAGACCTTCAGCCCGGCGCTGCGGATGCGCATCACCAGCGGGGTGAAGTCGGCATCGCTGCTGACCAGCGCGAACGCCTGCATGCGCCCGGACGCCAGCAGGTCCATGGCGTCGATCACCATCGCGATGTCCGACGCGTTCTTGCCCTTGCTGTAGTCGTACAACTGCACGGGCTGGATCGCGTAGGGATGCAGGGCCTTCTCCCATCCCTTCAGGGTCGCCTTGGTCCAGTTGCCGTAGGCGCGGCGCACGTGCGCGGCGCCGTGCCGCGCGACCTCGGCGAGGATGGCCTCGATCTTGCCGGCCGGCGCGTTGTCGGCGTCGATCAGCAGGGCGATGCTGGTATCGGTGTCGGCCATGGGGTGCTCCGCGTGTCCGCCGCAGCATAGCCCAGCACGATCGAGCGACGGGCCGCGCGCCTCAGCCGCGATCGATCCTGCAGGCATAGCAGCCGCGCCGCGCGTTGTGCACGTGCAGGAATGCGACCGCCGGATCGGCGAAGAAGCGCGCGACCAGCGCCTCCAGCGCGACGCCCTCGACCACGTCCGCATCGCGCATCCCGCCGTCGCCATCGTAGGCACGCACCGACAACAGCCGCCCACGTTGTTGCTCGGGGATCGCGTTGCGGAACCGCGCACTGGCCGTCGCAGCCTCGCGCACGAAGATCGGGCCGTCGCTGCGGTACGGCGTGTCGCCATCCAGGTGGCGCCAGTTGAGCAGGAGCAGCGATTCGCCCGGCGCGGCATCTTCCAGGCTGACCCGGCACGGATAGCCGGGCCGGGCGTCGGCCACCACGCGACGCGCGCCGTGCACCGCCAGCGCGGGGGCGTCGAGGCCGAACAGCGGCGCGAACGGTGCGAGCGGCAAGCCGGAGACGATGTAGTCCATGCGCGGATCCTCGAAGGCGGACCGCAGCATCCGCCGACGGCGCATGCCGCGCACTCCGGTTCTTGCGGTGACCGCAAAAAAGACGAACGGCCCGGATTGCTCCGGGCCGTCGTGCATCGCAGGGCCACTTCCGCGGGTCAGGCCGCGAACAAGGCCTTCATCTTCTTCAGCGCGTTGGCTTCGACCTGGCGGATGCGCTCGGCGGAGACGCCATACTCGTCGGCCAGCTCCTGCAGCGTCACCTTGCTGTCCGGGTCCAGCCAGCGGCGCTTGATGATGTCGCGCGAGCGCGCATCGAGGCGGGCCATGCCTTCGCGCAGCAGGTCGAGCTGGTTGTCCTCGTCGTTGGCCGACTCGTAGGCCATCGCGGGATCGATGTCGTTGTTGGCGACCAGGTAGTTCACCGGCGCCGGCGGGGCATGGTCGTCGTCGCCGTCGTCCGGCGCATCGAAGCCGATGTCGCGCCCGGACAGCCGTGCCTCCATCTCCAGCACCTCGTGCTCGGAGACGTTGAGGTCGCGGGCGACGGTGCGCACTTCCTCGGCGTTGAGCCAGCCCAGCCGGGTCTTGCTCTTGCGCAGGTTGAAGAACAGCTTGCGCTGGGCCTTGGTGGTGGCCACCTTCACGATGCGCCAGTTCTTGATGATGAACTCGTGCATCTCGGCGCGGATCCAGTGCACCGCAAAGCTCACCAGGCGCACGCCGACCGTCGGGTCGAAGCGCTTCACCGCCTTCATCAGGCCGATGTTGCCTTCCTGGATCAGGTCGCCGAGCTGCAGGCCGTAGCCGCTGTAACCGCGGGCGACGTGCACCACGAAGCGCAGGTGCGACAGGATCAGTTCCTGCGCGGCGGCGATGTCGTTGTGCTCGCGCAGGCGCACGGCGAGGCGCTGCTCGTCCTCGACGGACAGCACCGGGATCTGGTGGACCGCGCCGATGTAGGCCTCCAGCGAGCCCATCGCGCTGGGGATCGGCAGGTTGTTGGCGACAAGGGCGTTGGACGACATGGTGGTATGCCTCATGTGGACGAGTTTAGCAGTCGACGTCTTTGACTGCTAAACCCGCCGGAAGTTCCCGAGTGTTCCGCTGGTGGAACGCTGGCGCGTCCCGATCCCCAGTAGGCCATGGCCCACATAAACGCGACGTGGGGGCGCCTCAGGCGCCGGACAAGGCCGTCGCCGGGGGGAGGGCCCAGTCGATCGGCGCCTGCCCGCTGCGGGCCAGGGACTGGTTCGCGGCTGAGAAATGCCCGCAGCCGAGGAACCCCCGGTGGGCCGACAGCGGCGAGGGATGCGGCGCCTTCAGCACCCGGTGCCGGCGGGCATCGATCACCGCGCCCTTCTTCTGCGCGTAGCTGCCCCAGAGCAGGAACACCAGGTGCTCGCGCTCGCGGTTGAGGACGTCGACCACGTGGTCGGTGAAGCCCTCCCAGCCCTTGCCCTGGTGCGAGCCCGGCTGGCCGGCCTCGACCGTCAGCACGCTGTTCAGCAGGAGCACGCCGCGGCGCGCCCACGGCAGCAGGCAGCCATGGTCCGGGCGCACGAAGCCGGTGTCGCGCGCCAGCTCCTTGTAGATGTTGTCCAGCGACGGCGGCACCGGCACGCCCACGCGCACCGAGAAGCACAGCCCGTGGGCCTGGCCGGGGCCGTGGTACGGGTCCTGGCCGAGGATCACCACTTTCACCGCGTCGAACGGGGTGGCGTCGAACGCCGCGAAGATCTCGCCGCCGGGCGGGAAGACGGTGGCGCCTGCCGCCTTGCGCTGGCGCAGGAAGGCGGAGAGGGCGCGCATGTCGTCGCGCGCGAACCAGTCGCCGACGCGGGCCTTCCAGCTGGACTCGAGGCGGATGTCAGCCATGTCCCGCGAAGGCCGGGCATGGGGGGCTAGGCCTCATCGCGATCCCGGCTCCGGCAACTTCGCCAGCCGCAACTGGTACAGCGCCTTGGTCACCAGCAGGCGTTCCTCGATCGGCTTCAGCACCAGGTCGTTGGCGCCCTCGCGCAGCAGCGCGGCCTGGTTGTCGCGGTTGTCGTCGCCGGTCATCACCAGCACCGGCAGCCGGCGCTTGCCGTAGCGGAACACGTCGCGGATCTGGTTGAGCAGCTCGCGCCCGCTCAGCAGCCCCTTCAGGTAAACATCGGTGAGCACCAGGTCGGCGCCGACGTCGCCATCGCTGCGCCCGAGGAACCGGTGCAGGTGCTCGAGCGCGTCCTCCGCGCTGATCACGTGCAGCACCTGCATGCCCTGCCGCTCCAGCATCCGCTTGGTGGCGACCGCGACCACCCGGCTGTCCTCGACGTAGAGGATGCGGGCGCCCTCGATCGGGGCAGGATGGACGTAGCCGCGGATGAACGCCGCCAGCGCGCCATGGCCCAGCGACTTGTCGAAATAGTCGGTCACGTCCTCGGTGAAGGCGCGCGCTTCCAGTGCCTCCTGCGCATTGCCGGACACCACGATGACCGGCACGTAGGCCTGCCCCGAGGCCTCGCGCACGCTCCTCGCCAAGGCCAGGCCATCACCGTCCGGCAGCACCAGCGCCGTGGTCACCAGGTCCACCGCGCCCTCGGCGAGGATCGCGCGCGCTTCCTCGATGCCGGCGCAGCCCACCACCCGCGCGCCCGGCAATTCCTTGAGCAGGGTATCGCCGATGAGCTTGCGCACCAGCTTGCTGCCATCGACCACCATCACCCTCGGTGCATCGCTGACCACGTGGCGCAGATCTTGTTGAGCGCTCATCTCAGCCCTTCCCTGGCCGTGTTTGCCGTAAGTAATGCCCGGTCACCAGGCCCGCGCCCAGCCAGCCCAGCAGGCCGGCGCCCAACAGCACGCCCCCCGCCTGCAGGGGATCCAGCCCGCGCAAGGCGAAATCGCTGCCGTAGCGCGCGGCAAGGTCGGCCAACGGCTCGCGCAGGCCCATCCAGGCCAGGGTCAGCACCCCCAACGCCAGGCCACCGGCGGCCAAGCCGTACCAGGCGCCAAGGTAGAGGAACGGGCGCCGCACGAAGCCGTCGCTGGCGCCGAGCAGCTGGAGGACGCCGATTTCCTCGCGCCGCGACTGAATGTCCAGGCGCACGGTGTTGCCGACCACCAGCAGGGCGCCGAGTCCCAGCAGCGCGGCGAGCACCAGCACCGCACGGCCGCCGAAGCGCAGCCACGCATCCAGTCGCTCGCGCCAGACCGCGTCGTGCTGCACGCGGTCGGCCTCGGGGAGGGTGCGCAGCGATGCCGCGAGCTGTCGTTCGTCGCCCCGCGGCACCACCCGCAACACCGACGGCAGTGCGGCGCGCGCGGCATCCGCGCCGAGCACGTCGATCGCCGCGGCAATGTCGGGTTGCGCGCGCAACTGGGCGAGCGCGGCTTCGGGGGTCACCACCTCGACACCGGCGACATCGCCCCGCGCGCGCAGGGTGTCGGCCAGCGCCGCCGCGGCGGCGGGCGCGACCGCCGGCTTGAGGAAGACCGCGACGTCGCGCGAGGCCTGCACCTCGCCGCCGAGCCGGGACACGTTGCCGAGCACCACCCACAGGCCGAGCGGCAGCGCCAGCGCGATCGCCATCACCCCGATCGTCAGCAGGGTCGCCCACGGCTTGCGCAGCAGGCGGCCGAGGCTGGCCACGATGCTGTAGCCGTGGTGGTCCAGCCAGGCGCCGAAACGGCTGGCGTGGACGTCGGCGACCTTCTCATTCATCGGCCAGGTCCTCCGGCGCGATGTCGTCGGCCAGCTGGCCGTGGTCGAGCACCAGCACGCGCTTGCGCATGCGCCGCACCAGGCCGAGGTCGTGGCTGGCCACCAGCACGCTGGTGCCGCGCTCGGGCAGCGAGGCGAACAAGGCCATGATCTCGGCGGACAGGGTCGGGTCGAGGTTGCCGGTGGGTTCGTCGGCGATGAGCATCGCAGGCTCGGCAATCACCGCCCGCGCGATGCCCACCCGCTGCTGCTCGCCCGCGGACAGTTGCGACGGCAGCGCGCGTTCGCGCGCGCCCAGGCCCAGGCGCTCCAGCAGCACGCGCACGCGCTTGCCGATCTCGGCGCGCTTCATGCCGCGCAGGACCAGCGGCAGCGCGACGTTCTCGGCCACGCTGCGGTCCATCAACAATTGGTGGTCCTGGTAGACCACGCCCAGCCCGCGCCGGTGGCGGGCGATGCCGCCGCCGCGCACCTTGGCCAGGTTGCGCTCGCCGAACAGCACCGCGCCGCGGCTCGGCCGCTCGGCCAGCTGGATCAGGCGCAGCAGGGTGCTCTTGCCGGCGCCCGAATGGCCGGTCACGAACAGCATCTCGCCGGCCTCGACCGCGAAGCTCACGCCGGCCAGGGCCGCGTGGCCGCCGGGATACTGCTTGCTGACGTTGTCGAAGCGCAGGACCGTCATCGCGGGGGATCGTGCGGCGGGCGAGCTGGCAGTATCGCGCGCGCCGCCGATGGCGACCAGCGCGGCGTCGACGGGGCGATGCTCAGTGCTGGCCGCGCGGCGCGCGGGTGACCAGCGACTTCAGGCCACGGCCGATGCGCGTGAGCAACGACGGCGCGCCGGCAGGCGCGGCCGACGGCGACGAC
>JAFLEB010000112.1 GCA_017302075.1 Lysobacterales bacterium | reverse complement strand
TGGAGCTCGTGGGCACCTCGTCGCTGGTCAACACGCTGCCGCTGGATCCCGACAACGTCATCATCACCCAGATGGATCCGCGCACGTTCGGCAGCAATTACATGCTGTACAACCTGCGCACCGGGGAAACCAGGCTGCTGTTCAAGGGCGGCGGCCGCGCCAGCCCGGGCCTGTTCAACCCGCGCAATGGCGAGCTCCTGACCCGCAGCCAGCTGGAGCCGATCGGAGGCGGCGAGTACGAGCAGCAGGTCCTGATCCGCGATCCGAAGTCGGGGGAGTTCGTGGTCCACGACAACCTGACCCGCAAGCTCAGCGAGCGCAATACGGTCGACATCGTCGGCATCGACGAAGCCAGCGGCAAGTTCTATGTGCTGACCGACCTGTTCTCCGACCTGGTGCAGGCCTGGATGTACGACCCGGTCGCGCGCAAGTTCGAAGCCGAACCGTTGCTCGCGCACCCGCAATATTCGATCGGCAGCCTGCTGTTCGGCCGGCAACCCTCCAACTTCGGCCGGATCCTGGGCTATTCGATCGATGGTCCCGATGTCGAGGTGACCTATGTCGACCCCGACATGAAGGCCATCCACGCCTTGCTGGCGAAGAACTTCCCCGGCCAGACCGTTTCACTCAATGGCTACGACGACAGCCTTGGCCGCGTGCTGTTCACCACCGAAAGCCATCGCAACCCGCCCGCCTACCACCTGCTGCTGGACCGCAAGCGGATCGTCACCCTCGGTAGCCAGCGCCCCGGCGTGGACCCGGCCCGGATCGGCGAGCAACGCTGGGTGCGCTACCCCGCCCGCGACGGGCTGAGCATCCCTGCGATCCTGGACCTGCCCGCGGGCTGGACGCCGGCCGATGGGCCGCTGCCGACGATCATCCACCCGCACGGCGGCCCCTGGGCCCGCGACTATGCCGGCTGGGACGCCTCAGGCTGGGTGCCCTTCCTGACCTCGCGCGGCTACGCCGTGCTGCGGCCCCAATACCGCGGCTCGACCGATCTCGGCCGCAAGCTGTGGCTTGCGGGCGACGCCGAGTGGGGCCAGAAGATGCAGGACGACAAGGACGATGGCGCTGCGTGGCTGGTCAAGGAAGGCATCGCCGATCCGAAGCGCCTTGCGATCTTCGGCTATTCCTATGGCGGCTTCGCCGCGGCGGCGGCCGTGGTCAGGCCCAACAGCCCGTACCAGTGCGCGATCGCCGGCGCGCCGGTCACCGACCTGAACAAGCTGGGCTGGTCCTGGAGCGAGAACCGCCTGCAACGCATCCTGCAGGGCAAGACCGTCAAGGGCATGGATCCCATGCTGAATACGGACAAGGCCAATATCCCCGTCCTGCTGTACGTCGGGGATCGCGACGTGCGCACGCCTGCCTTCCACGCCGAAGGCTTCTACCAGGCGGTCAAGGGCAAGGTGCCGGCCAAGTTCAAGCTCGTGGCCGACATGCCTCACAGCATGCCCTGGTATCCCCGCCACCAGACCGAAACCTTGGGACTGATCGAGTCATTCCTCAAGCAGGAATGCGGCCCCGGCGGACTGTGACCAACGGCACGACCGGGGGAGCGGACGATAGGTGGTGCCTGTTGCAGGCCCGTGACAGCTCCCCTAGACTCCATTAACGTTTTATCAACAAGTGCCGGGAGGGGGCTCCCGGCACGCCACAAGGGGAAATCGATGAGGAAGCATGCCAACGGAGCCCAGCTCCGTAAGTTGCCGCTGGTGATCGCCATGGTGGGTTGCCTGTACGGCGCCCCGGCCCTGGCCCAGGATGCGGCGCAGGCCAAGCCTGAGGAAAGCAAGTCGCAGGACGCGGACAAGAAGAGCCAGCCGAAGGAGCTGGAGAAGATCACCGTCACCGGCTCGCTGCTCAAGCGCCTCGAGTACGACACCACGTCGCCCGTGCAAGTGCTGACCGCCGACGTCAGCGCCGATGTCGGCCAGATCAACACCGCGGAATTCCTGCAGAAGTCGAGCGTCGCCGCGGGTTCGACCCAGATCACCAACCAGTTCGCCGGCTTCGTGGTCGAGGGCGGCACCGGCGTGCAGACGGTCAACCTGCGCGGCCTCGGCGCCCAGCGCACTGCGGTGCTTCTGAACGGACAACGCCCCGGCCCCGCCGGCACCCGTGGCCAGGTCCTTGCGTTCGACTTGAACGTCATTCCCCAATCGATCCTGCAGCGCGCCGAGATCGTGAAGGACGGCTCGTCCTCGATCTACGGTTCCGATGCGCTGGCGGGCGTGGTCAACCTGATCACCCGCAAGAACATCGACCAGTTGGAATTCAGCATCACCGGCCGCGCCCCGCAACACGGAGGTGGCGAAGCCGTCACCATCTCGCTGGCCAATGGCTGGAACTTCAGCAACGGCACGATCGCGGCCGCGGCCGAGTATTACCTGCAGGAACCCTTGCGCTTCCGCGATCGCGATTTCCTCAATTGCGCCGAGGACCTGGTGTGGGATGAGTCGGGCAACCGCATCGACCGACAGAACCGCTCGGTCACCGCCGGCACCGAACTTGATGGTTGCTCCTCCGGCAACCTGTACGCGAACACGGTGATCGACGCCGTCACCGGCCTGCGCTACATCCCGTCGCCAACCGGCAACACCATCGGCCTGATCCCCGGCTATCGCCCACGCACCAATGCGGGTTATGGCCCCGGGAATACGGGACAGGCGTATTACGAGGACGTGCTCAATTTCGATTTCTACGGTGAGCAGCAGCTGATCGATCGCCAGGAGCGTTTCAGCGTCTTCGCGAACTCGGACTTCAGCTTCGGCGACATCAACTGGACGACCGAGTTCCTGTACAACCGCCGCGGCACCGACACCCATCGCTGGCGCCAGTTCTTCCCCCTCACCGGCGGCACCACCGCGGCCCTTGCCGCATATCGCTACACCGATGGCTCTAGCTTCAAGAGTCCGGTGCCCAGCGGCATCGCGCAACCGATCATGCCGTTCGCGTCGGACCAGAAGATCCGCGTCGACTACTACTACGTGCGCACGGGCCTCGATGGGCTGATCGGCGGCACCGACACCTGGGCGTGGTCCGCGAACGCGTCCTACACCCGCTCCGACGGTGACTACAGCGTGCTATCCATCCTGAAGTCCCGCTCCGGCGACGCCGACCCGGCGCTGCGTCCGTGGACCGGCGGCCGTTCCCCGGTCGTGAACTACTTCGACCCAGGTTTCCTGAGCGGCGAGCGCATGGACGAGCTGATCGCCGCGATCGGCGTCTGGCACACCGGCAACACGGTCTATGACCAGTACCTGTTCAACGCCGTCGCCACGGGCGAAATGTTCGACCTGCCCGCCGGTCCGGTGGGCGCAGCGTTCGGTGTCGAATACCGCAACTTCAGCATCGACGACCAGCCGAGCCAGGAAGAACGCAGCGGCGACCTCTGGGGCCAGAGCACCGCAGCCGTGACCAAGGGCAGCGACCATGTCAAGGAGGTCTTCACCGAGATCGAGGTGCCCCTGCTGAAGGGCAAGCCGATGTTCGAATCGCTGAACCTCAACCTGTCCGCCCGCGCCTTCGACTACGCGTCGGTGGGCGATTCGGATTACGTCTGGAAGGCAGGCCTGAGCTGGCAGATCATCCCGGCCGTGCGGCTGCGCGCCACGAAGGGCACCTCCTACCGCGCGCCGGGCCTGTACGAACTGTACCTGGGCAACCTGTCGAGCTTCGTCTCGCAGACCTCGATCGACCCGTGCATCCAGTGGGGCCAGAGCACGAACGACAACATCCGTGCGAACTGCGCGGCGGCTGGCATTCCGGACAATTTCGCCGGTGCCACGTCGTCCGCCCAGGTCTACCAAGGCGGCGGCGCGGGCTTCCTGAAGCCCGAGACCTCCAATGCATTCACGGCGGGCATCGTGTTCACCCCGACCTCGTGGCCCTTCAGCCTCGCGGTGGATTACTTCAACTACGAAGTTCGTGACCAGATCTCGAACCTGACCGCCGCCACCATCGTGTCCGGTTGCTATGGGTCCGACGTCTACCCGAACGAGTTCTGCAACCGCCTGCAGCGCAATCCCAACAACCACCCGACGGCGCCGAACAAGATCGAGAACGTCTACGCCACCTACGTCAACATCAACAAGCAGAAGGTCCGCGGTTACGACCTGCTGACCCGTTATGACGGCGACTTCTCGTTCGGCAAGCTCGAAGTGGAAGGCCAGGTCACCTACACGATCGAGGACTTCGACCAGTTGTTCAGTACTTCCGCGGCCAGCGGCTTCACCACCTCGGATCGCCTCGGTTCGATCGGTCGGCCGCAGTTGGTCGGCAACCTCCGCACCACGCTGAAGCGCGGCGACTGGAGCTACACCTGGTACATGAACTACGTCGACGAGACCAAGTCGCTGACGCTGTCGCCCAGCTTCACTTACTTCAACTGGACGAATGCCCAGCGCGACATCGTGGCCGAGGATCGCCTGTACCACACCGTTTCGGTGCGCTACAACCAGCCGAAGTGGTCGGTGCTGTTCGGCGTGCAGAACCTGCTCGATACCGACCCGCCGACCGTGTCCACTGGCGTCGCGACCCGCTACGGCAACGTGCCGGCGTTCGCCACCCAGTACGACCTGCTGGGCCGGACGTTCTTCAGCCGCATCGACTTCAAGTTCTGATCCTGCTCCATGCTCCACAAGGGCCCGGCACATGCCGGGCCTTTTTTTTGGAGGCCATGCCATTCGGCACCCTGACTTCAATGGCTACCGCGGACGACCTGCCTGCGATAGCGTGCAACCACGACCACAACGGACCCTCTCCCGCATGCGCCGCCTCACCCCCCTCTTCGCCGTCGGCATGATCGCCACGGCCTTGGCGTTCCCGACCCATGCGCAGTCCACCCGTGGCGCGGCCGATCCGACCCTGGACGACACCATGGTCGCCGGCGGATTCCTCGACGGCCATCCCGACCTCAAGTTCCGCAACATGGGCCTGGATGCCTACGGCAGGAAGGACTTCGTGGAGGCCATCAATCGGTTCAAGCAAGCGGCCTCCTACGGCGACAAGCCGTCGCAGGCGGTGGTGGCGGAGATGTACTGGGACGGCATCGCCGGCGATCGCGATCGCGTCCTCGGGCTTGTCTGGATGGACATGGCCGCTGAGCGCGGTTACGACTTCTTCTCCAAGAAGCGCGACTACTACTGGAATGCGTTGACGTCGGAAGAACGCAAGCAGGCGCTCGCGCGAGCGCGCGACGTGTTCGCCGAGTACGGGGACGCAGCCGCCGAGCCGCGACTCGCGGCAGCATTGCGGCGCGAACGCGGCCGCATGACCGGCAGCCGCGTGGGCTCGATGACCAGTTCAGTCCAGATCATTGTTCCTGGCTACGGCAGCCTCGATGCCAGCAAGTTCTACGATCCGCAGTTCTGGGATCCCAAGCAGTACCGTGCCTGGCAAGACGCCTACTGGACCGACCTGAAGCCCGGGCGTGTCGAGGTCGGCGAGCCCGTCAAGGTCGCCGAGCCCAGCGCCGGGTCCGAACCTTCCCCAGGGCAGGCGAAACAGGACCAGCCCTGAACCGCTCCATGCGCAAGGGCGTCCACCGCGGCATCCGCCTTTCCATACCGCTGCGGATGGCGGTATAAAGCGGGCACGGGCGCATGCCGCGCCCCACAGATCCCTGGGAGGGGACACCATGCGCAAGATCATCCTGGCCGGCGTGCTGGCCACCGTCGCCTTCTCCGTCAACGCGCAGAACGCCGCTTCGCCGGTCGGCAAGTGGAAGACGCTGGACGACAAGACCGGCAAGGTCATGACCGTCACCGAGATTTACCAGGCGAAGAACGGCTCGCTGGCGGCGAAGATCGTGGAGAACGTCGGCCTCGCCGCCACCTGCGCCGACTGCAGCGGCGAGCACAAGGGCAAGCCGATGGTCGGCATGGTCACCCTGTGGAACCTCAAGCCGAACAAGGACGGCGGCTGGAGCGGCGATGGCTACAAGCCGTCCGAGGACCGCAAGTTCACCGCCAAGTCGGTGAAGCTGATCGACGGGGGCAAGAAGCTCGAGGTCAAGGGCTGCGTGGCCTTCATCTGCCGCACCGCCACCTGGGTCCGCGCGGACTGAGCGCGCCTCGTTCCCGCATGATCGCAACGGCCCGCGCACCGGGCCGTTGTCGTTTGGCCCACACGCAAAGGACGGAACCCGCATGCGCCTTCCCCTCTTCGCCCTCCTGGCCACGATGCTCTGCTTGCCCGGCCTGGCGTCGGCACAGCAATCCGCGCTCGGCCGCTGGAAGACGATCGACGACGCCACCGGCAAGCCGAAGTCGGTGGTCGAGGTCTACCAGGCCCGCGACGGCCGGCTGGCGGGCAAGGTGGTCGAGATCCTGGACCTCAAGGACGGCCCCAACCCGGCCTGCGACAAGTGCACCGGCAACAACCGCGGCAAGCCGATCAAGGGCCTGGTGATCCTGTGGGGCCTGTCCGCCGATGGCGCGGGCAAGTGGTCCGGTGGCCGGGTCATGGATCCGGAGAACGGCAAGGACTACAAGGCGCGGCTCGAACTGCTCGACGGCGGGCGCAAGCTCGGCATGTCCGGCTGCATCGCCTTCCTCTGCCGGCAGCAGGTCTGGCTGCGCGAATAGTCGCAGCTGCCACGCCATCGGCATGGGCCCCGCTGCGGCGGGGCTTTTCGTGAGCAGGATCGTGGGCGTGCTCGCCCGGGCAGCGACGCATCGCTAGGCAGCGCGCCGGGCCGGGTTTGTCGCCATGCGATAATCGCCGCCCCCTCGCAAGCCCCGCGTCCATGGCCCGTCCCGCGCTCGTCACCAACGCCCTGCCCTACGCCAACGGCCCGCTGCACCTGGGCCACCTGGTCGGCTACATCCAGGCCGACGTGTGGGTGCGGGCGCGGCGCATGCGCGGCGACACGGTGCACTTCGTCTGCGCCGACGACACCCATGGCACGCCGATCATGTTGGCGGCGGAAAAGGCCGGGCAGACGCCGGAAGCCTTCATCGCCGGCATCCAGGCCGGGCACGAGCGCGACTTCGCCGCGTTCGGCGTCGCCTTCGACCACTACGACTCCACCCATTCGGCCGGCAACCGCGCGGTGACCGAGGCGATCTACGCGCGCCTGGATGCGAACGGCCACATCGGGCGGCGTTCGGTCGCGCAGTTCTACGACCCGGCCAAGGGCATGTTCCTGCCCGACCGCTACATCAAGGGCACCTGCCCCAATTGCGGCACCGCCGACCAGTACGGCGACAACTGCGAGAGCTGCGGCGCGACCTACGCCCCCACCGACCTGAAGGACCCGCGCTCGGTGCTCTCCGGCGCCACCCCCGAGCTGCGCGATTCCGAGCACTTCTTCTTCGAGGTCGGCCGCTTCGAGGCTTTCCTGCGCGACTGGCTGGCCGGCGACGTCGCCGTGCCCGGGGTCAAGGCCAAGCTGATGGAATGGCTGGATGCCGAGGGCGGCCTGCGCGCCTGGGACATCTCGCGCGACGCGCCTTACTTCGGCTTCGAGATCCCCGGCCAGCCCGGCAAGTACTTCTATGTGTGGCTGGACGCGCCGATCGGTTACCTCAGCAGCTTCCGCGCGCTGTGCGCGCGCATCGGCATCGACCCCGAGGCCTACCTCGCGGCGGGCAGCGAGGCCGAGCTGCACCACTTCATCGGCAAGGACATCGTCAACTTCCACGGCCTGTTCTGGCCGGCGGTGCTGCATGGTTCGGGCCATCGCGCGCCGACGCGGCTGCACGTCAACGGCTACCTGACCGTCGACGGCGCGAAGATGAGCAAGTCGCGCGGCACCTTCATCATGGCCCGCACCTACCTCGACGCCGGCCTGGACCCGGAGGCGCTGCGCTACTACTACGCGGCGAAATCCTCGGGCGGCGTGGACGATCTCGACCTCAACCTGGCCGACTTCACCGCGCGGGTGAACAGCGACCTGGTCGGCAAGTTCGTGAACCTCGCCAGCCGCTGCGCCGGCTTCATCGAGAAGCGCTTCGGCGGCGCGCTCGCCGCGACCCTGCCGGAGCCGGCGCAGTATGCGCACTTCGTGGCCGCGCTCGGACCGGTGCGCGAGGCCTACGAACGCAACGATCCCGCCGCCGCGCTGCGCGCGGTGATGGCGCTGGCCGACGAGGCGAACAAGTACATCGACGAGCGCAAGCCGTGGGTGATCGCCAAGCAGGACGGCGCCGATGCCGAGCTGCAGGCGGTCTGCACCCAGGGCCTGAACCT
>JAFLEB010000111.1 GCA_017302075.1 Lysobacterales bacterium | reverse complement strand
GCGGCTGCGAGGTCGCCGGCGCGCTGCCGACGCTCGGCTGGCTGGCCACGCCGCGCAGCTTCGCGACCTGGCGCGCGGCGCGGTCGTATTCGTAGGAGACGCGCAGCAGCACGCCGAGCGCGGCGCAGGTCATCAGCACGCTGGAACCGCCGGAGGAAATCAGCGGCAGGGTCAGGCCCTTGGTCGGCAGCATGCCCAGGTTCACGCCCATCGAGACCAGGCTCTGCAGGCTCATCCACAAGGCCACGCCGAAGGCGATGTAGGCGGCGAAGTGGCGCTTCATCTCGGCGCACTTCAGGCCCAGCCAGAACGCGCGACCGGCGAGCAGCGCGTACATCCCGATCACCAGGCACACGCCGACCAGGCCCAGCTCCTCGGCGATCACCGAGAAGATGAAGTCCGTATGCGCCTCCGGCAGGTAGGACAGCTTCTGCACCGAGGCACCGAGGCCGACGCCGAACCATTCGCCGCGGCCGATCGCCATCAGCGCGTTGCTCAGCTGGTAGCCCGCGCCCAGCTGGTCCTGCCACGGGTCCATGAACGAGGTCACGCGGCGCATGCGGTAGGGCTCGAACACCACCAGCAGCACGAGCGCCGGCAGCATCAGCAGGATCGGCAGCGCGATGCGGCGCACCGGCGCGCCGCCGAGCACCAGCATGCAGGCGGTGATCCCGAGCAGCAGCACCGACGAGCCGAAGTCGGGCTGCGCGAGCAGCAGGACCACCAGCATGCCGACCACGCCGACCGGCTTGAGCATGGCGTACCAGGTGACCGCCACGTCCTCGCTGAAGCGCTTGAGGTAGCTGGCCAGCCACACGATGTAGAGCAGCTTGACCGCCTCCACCGCCTGGAAGTTGGAGACGCCGAGGTTGATCCAGCGGCGCGCGCCGTTGACGGTCTTGCCGATCCCGGGCACGAACACCAGCAGCAGCAGGATCGCGCAGGCCAGCAGCAGCAGGCGGCTGTGCTGCTCCACCCACTTCAGCTCGGTGCGCATCGCGATCGTCGCCAGCACCAGCCCGCCGGCGAGGAACATCGCGTGACGGCTGAGGAAGTACCACGGGCCGGCATCCACGCCGCCGCCGGCGATCGCCGCCGAGCCGACCATCACCACGCCCATGCAGGCGAGCGCGATCGACACCCCGAGCAGCCACGGGTCGAAGCGGCCGCCGATGGCGTCGAGGCGGGTGGCCTGGCGCAGGTCGTCCATCAACGCACCTTCAACGTGGCCAGCCCGACCAGCACCAGCACCACGCTGATGATCCAGAAGCGCACGATCACCCGCGGCTCCGGCCAGCCCTTCAGCTCGAAGTGGTGGTGGATCGGCGCCATCCGGAACACGCGCTTGCCGGTCAGCTTGAACGACGCGACCTGGATCATCACCGACAGCGTCTCGATGACGAAGATGCCGCCCATGATCACCAGCACCAGCTCCTGGCGCACGATCACCGCGATGGTGCCGAGCACCGCGCCCAGCGCCAGCGCGCCGATGTCGCCCATGAACACCATCGCCGGGTAGGTGTTGAACCACAGGAAGCCGAGGCCGGCGCCGGCGATCGCCGCGCAGATGATCACCAGCTCGCCCGCGCCCGGCACCCGCGGGATCTGCAGGTATTCGGCGAACACCGCGTTGCCGGAGGCGTAGGCGAACACGCCCAGCGCGCAGGCGACCAGCACGGTGGGCATGATCGCCAGCCCGTCGAGGCCGTCGGTGAGGTTGACCGCGTTGGAGAAGCCGACGATCCAGAAGTAGGCGATCGCCACGAAGCTGATCCCGACCAGCGGCAGCGCCACCGACTTGAACAGCGGCACGTAGAACGTGGTCGCCGCGGGCACGTCGGCGTAGGCATAGAGGTAGATGCCGGCGGCCAGGCCCAGCAGCGACTGCAGCGCGTACTTGGTGCGCGAGCGCATGCCGTTGGGGTCGCGCTTGACGATCTTGATCCAGTCGTCCCACCAGCCGATGGCGCCGAAGCCGACCATCACCACCAGCACCACCCACACGTACTTGTTGCGCAGGTCGCCCCACAGCAGGACCGCGGCGGCCACGGTCAGCAGGATCAGCGCGCCGCCCATGGTCGGCGTGCCGGCCTTGGAGAAGTGCGACTGCGGCCCGTCCTTGCGGATCGGCTGGCCGCCCTTGAGCTGGGCCAGGCGGCGGATCATCGCCGGGCCCCACCACAGCGAGAACGCGAGCGCGGTCAGCGCGGCCAGGATCGCGCGGAAGGTCAGGTAGGCGAACAGGCCGAAGTGGCTTTGCAGCTGCTCCAGCCAGCGTGTCAGTTCAAGCAGCATCGGCGTTTCCCCCGGCCTCGTCGGCCTCGCGCTGCAGGAGCGCCTTCACGATCGTGTCCATCGCGCTGCCGCGCGACCCCTTGACCAGCACCCGCACCCCCGCGCGCAGCGCCGGCGCCAGCGCATCGACGAGCCCCGCATGCGAAGCGAACACCGCGCCACCCGCGCCGAACGCATGCGCGGCATGCGCGCTCAACGCGCCCAGCGCGTACAGCCGGGCGATGCCGGCGGCCTTGGCCTGCGCCCCCACCTGCGCGTGCAGGGCCGCCTCGTCCGGGCCCAGTTCGCGCATGTCGCCGAGCACCAGCCAGGCTTCCTCGCCTTCGGCGGTGGCCGCGGCCAATGCCTCGATCGCGGCGGCCATCGACCCGGGGTTGGCGTTGTAGCTGTCGTCCACCAGCATCGCGCCACTGCGCAGGCGGCGCGCCTGCTGGCGGCCCGCGACCGTGCGCGCATCGCCCAGGCCGGCGGCGATCGTCGCCGGATCCAGCCCCAGCGCATGCCCCACGGCGGCGGCGGCCAGCGCGTTACGCACGTTGTGGCGCCCCGGCAACGCGAGCGCCACCACGGCCTCGCCACGCGGGGTGGCCAGCACGAAGCGGCTGCCCTCGTCGGCCAGGACGATGTCGCGCGCGGCGACGTCCGCAGCGTGGTCCAGCCCGAAGCGCACGACGGCATGGCCACCCGCGCGCTGCGCGAAGTACGGCGCGAATGCGTCGTCGGCGTTCACCACCGCGCTGCCGCCGTCGCGCAGGTCGTCGTAGACCGCGGCCTTGGTGTTGGCGATCTCCAGCAGGCTGCCCATCCGCTCCAGGTGCGCGGGCGCCACGTTGTTGACCAGGCCGACGTCGGGGCGGGCGATGGCGGTGAGGTAGGCGATGTCGCCCGGCGCGCCGGTGCCCATCTCGTAGATCGCGAAGTCCGCGTCCTCGGGCGCGTCGAGCACCGCCAGCGGCATGCCGATCTCGTTGTTGCGGTTGCCCGGCGTGGCATGCACGCGGCCGGCGCGGGCCAGCACCGCGGCGACCAGCGTCTTGACGCTGGTCTTGCCGTTGCTGCCGGTGATCGCGACCACCTTGCCGTGGCGGCGCGCGCGCATCGCCGCCGTGGCCATGTCGGCCAGCGCGCGCTGGGTGTCGGCGACCACCACCTGCGGGATGCCGGCCTCGACCTCGCGCGCGACCAGCGCGGCGACGCAGCCGCCGGCCACCGCGGTGGCGACATGCTCGTGGCCGTCGAAGTTCCCGCCCTTGAGCGCCACGAACAGCGGTGCGCCGCCCTGCGGCAGCGCGCGGGTGTCGGTGGCGACGGCATCGACCTCGCGGTCGCCGCCGACCAGGCGGCCGCCGGTCGCCTCGGCGATCCAGGCCAGGCTGCGCCGGATCATCGCGCCTCCTCCGCCGCGCGCGCGCGCAGCAGGTCGCGGGCGACCTCGGTGTCGTCGAACGGATGGCGGATGCCGTCGATCTCCTGGTACGGCTCGTGGCCCTTGCCGGCGACCAGCACCACGTCGTCGGCGCCGGCCTCGGCGATCGCCAGCGCGATGGCGCGGGCGCGGTCGCGCTGCACCACGACCCGCGACGAATCGGCGAAACCGGAGAGGATGCCGGTGACGATGGCATCGCCATCCTCGCGGCGCGGGTTGTCGTCGGTGACCACCACGCGGTCGGCCAGCCGTTCGGCGATCGCGGCCATCTGCGGGCGCTTGCCGGTGTCGCGCTCGCCGCCGCAGCCGAATACGCACAGCAGGCGGCCGGCGGTGTGGCCGCGCAGCGAGGACAGCGCCTGTTCCAGCGCGTCCGGGGTATGCGCGTAGTCGATGACCACCAGCGGCTGCCCGGCCTCGCCGCCGAGGCGGTTCATGCGGCCGTCCACCGGCACCAGCTGCGACAGCGTCTCGGCGACCAGCGCCGGCGCCATGCCCAGCGCGAACAACGTGGCCGCGACCGCGAGCAGGTTGTCGACGTTGAAGCGGCCGAGCAGCGGCGAACGCACCGGGTGCGCCTGGCCGCCGGCATGCAGCATGAAGCGGATGCCACGCCCATCCAGGTGCAGGTCCTCGGCGCGCACGCTGGCGCCGGCGGCGCCGCGCGAGGAGAAGCCGATCGCGTGGACCTTGCCGCCGACCGCGGCGAACAGCTCGCGGCCGAACGCGTCGTCCAGGTTGACCGCGGCGGCGCGCAGCCCCGGCCAGTCGAACAAGCGCGCCTTGGCCGCGCCGTAGCTGGCCATGTCGCCGTGGTAGTCGAGGTGGTCGCGGGTGAGGTTGGTGAACACGCCGACGTCGAAGTGCACGCCGTCCACGCGCCCCTGGTCGAGGGCGTGCGAGGACACTTCCATCGCCACCGCCTGCGCGCCTTCGTCGCGCAACTCGGCCAGCAAGGCATGCAGGCGCAGCACCAGCGGCGTGGTGAAGCCGGTGGGCACGATCTTCGGCCACACCCCAGCGCCCAGCGTGCCGACGGTGCCGGCCTTCTGGCCGCGCAGGGTCCAGGCCTGCGCCAGCAGCTGCACGGTCGAGGTCTTGCCGTTGGTGCCGGTGACGCCCACCGTGGTCATGGCCGCGCTGGGCTGGCCATGGAACTGGTCGGCCATCGCGCCCATGCGCTTGCGCAGGCCGGGCACGGCGATCGCGTCGTCCGGGGCCGGCATGTCGTCCGGGGCCGGCGGTTCGAACAGGATCGCGGAGGCGCCCGCGGCGCGCGCGGCGTCCACGAAGTGCAGGCCATGCGCACCGAAGCCGGCGATCGCGACGAACGCATCGCCCGGCGCGACCTCGCGGCTGTCCTGCACCAGGCCGGTCACCGCGAGTTCCGCCGACAGCCCTTCCAGCTCCGGCAGCAGTTCGCTGAGCAGCATCGCGCGGGTCATTGCGGCGCCCTCGCGCCAGCGGCGACGGGCGTCGGAAGCGCCGGCGCCGTTGCGGCGTTGGCGGGCTTGCGCTTGGCCTCGGCGGCGGCCTGCGCGGCCAGCCAGGTCTCGAGGTTGTCCGGCGCCACGTCCATCAGCCGCAGCGCGCCTTCCATCGTGTTGCGGAACACCGGCGCCGACACTGAACCGCCGGTGTAACCCTTGCGGCCCGGATCCGGGTCGTTGACCATCACCACCATCGCGAAGCGCGGCTTGTCCACCGGCACCAGGCCGGCGAAGTAGCCGATGTAGCGCCGCGAATACCCGCCGGCGCTGGCCTTGCGCGAAGTGCCGGTCTTGCCGGCCACGTGGTAGCCGAGGATCGCGGCCTGGGTGGCGGTGCCGCCGGGCTCGGTGACGGTCTGCATCATGCGCAGCACCTCGCCGGCGATCTTCGGATCCAGCACCTGCCGCGGCTCGCCGTGCTGCCCCTTGATGAAGCTCGGCGGGATCAGCTTGCCGCCATTGCCCAGCGCGGCGTACGCGGTGGCGATCTGCAGCGGGGTGACGCTCAACGCGTACCCGTAGCTCATGGTCTGCTTGCTGGTGCCGTCCCAGCGGTCCGGCGCCGGGAACACGCCGGCGGACTCGCCCGGGAACCCGCTGCCGGTGCGCTGGCCGTAGCCGAAGCGCTTCACGAACTCGTAGAACTGGCTGTTGCCCAGGCGGTGCACGATCATCGCCGCGCCGACGTTGGAGCTCTTGCGGATGACCCCGGTGGTGTCCAGCACGCCGTAGTTGTGGGTGTCGGTGGTGCGGTAGCGGCCGTTCGGGATCCAGCCCGGATTGGTGTTGAACAGGGAAGCCGGGGTGATCACGCCGGCTTCCAGGCCCGCGGCCACGGTCAGCGGCTTCATCGTCGAACCCGGCTCGAACAGGTCGGTCACCGCGCGGTTGCGGTGCGCGTCGCGCGGGCCGCCGCCCACCGCATTCGGGTTGAAGGTCGGCAGGTTGGTCATCGCCAGCACCTCGCCGGTGGCGACGTCCAGCACCACCGCCGAGCCGCTGCTCGCGCCGGTCTCCTGCAGGGCGGTGCGCAGCTCGCGATGGGCGAGGAACTGGATGCGGCGGTCGATGCTGAGCGCGAGGTCGTGCCCGGGCTGCGCCGGACGCAGCAGGTCCACGTTCTCGACGATGCGGCCGCGGCGGTCGCGGATCACCCGCTTGGCGCCGGGCGTGCCGCGCAGCCAGTCGTCGAACGCCAGCTCCAGCCCTTCCTGGCCGCGGTCGTCGATGTTGGTGAAGCCGAGCACGTGCGCCACTGCCTCGCCCTGCGGGTAGAAGCGGCGGTATTCGCGCTGCGAGGACACGCCCGGGATTTCCAGCGCCAGGATGCGCTTGGCCTCGTCCGGGTTGATGCGGCGCTTGAGGAACACGAACTCCTTGTCGGCGCGCTGGCTCAGCCGGGTCGCCAACTCGTCCTGCGGCATGCCCAGCGCCTGCGCCAGCGCCGGCAGGCGCGCCGGCGACTTCAGCAGTTCCTTGGGGTTGGCCCAGATCGACTCCACCGGCGAGGAGATCGCCAGCGGTTCGCCGTTGCGGTCGGTGATCATCCCGCGCGACACCGCGATCGGCAGTTCGCGCAGGAAGCGGGCATCGCCCTGCTGCTGGTAGAAGGCCTTGTCGATCACCTGCAGGTCCAGCGCGCGCGCCAGCAGCGCGACCGAGCACAGGCCCAGCGCGCCACCCACCAGCAGCAGGCGGCGACGCAGGTCGAATACCACGCGCTGCGCGCGCGGGCGGGAGGACGGCGCGCGCGCGGATTCGCGACGCGCGCGCTCGCGGCGGTCGGGATCGTCGTTGCCCGCGAACGGCCAGGGGAAGGGCGGGCGCTTCATCGACGCAGCACCACGATGTCTTCGGTGCGCGGGAACACCATCCCCAGGCGCATCCGCGCGACCTGGTCGACGCGGTTGCTCTCCGCCCACGTCGCCTGCTCCAGCTGCAGGCGGCCGAACTCGATGTTGAGCTCGTCGCGCGCCTTCTCGAGGCGGTTGAGGGCGATGAAGGCCTGCCGGTGTTCGTGGCGATCGCGCACGATCAGCAGCGCGGTGGCCACATTGGCGGCCACCAGCAGGCCCAGCACGAAGGCGCCCTTCATGCGGCCTCCGGCAAGCGTTCGGCGACGCGCAGCACGGCGCTGCGCGCGCGCGGGTTGGCCGCGAGTTCGGCCTCGCCGGCCTTCTGCGCGCCGCCAAGCAGGCGCAGGGCCGGGGTGAACGCGACCTCGACCGGCATCCGCCGGTTCGCCGGCGGCGCCTTGGCGTGGCGCGCCATGAACTGCTTGACGATGCGGTCTTCCAGCGAATGGAAGCTGATCACCGCCAGCCGCCCGCCCGGCTTCAGCCGCGCCATCGCGGCATCCAGCCCCAGCTCGAGGTCGGCCAGCTCGCGGTTCACGTGGATGCGGATCGCCTGGAAGCTGCGGGTCGCCGGGTGGATCTTGCTGTCGCCACGCGGCATCACCGATGCGATCAGCGCCGCCAGCTGCGCGGTGCGCTCGAGCGGCGCCTGCCCGCGCTGGGCGACGATCGCGCGGGCGATGCGCCGGCTCTGGCGCTCCTCGCCGTGGATCCACAGCACGTCGGCGATCTCGCGCTCGTCGGCGCGCGCCAGCCATGCCGCCGCGCTCTCGCCGGACTCCGGGTCCATGCGCATGTCGAGCGGGCCGTCCTTGCCGAACGAAAACCCGCGCTCGGCGACGTCGAGCTGCGGGGAGGACACGCCTAGGTCGAACAGCACGCCATCCAGGCCGGCATCGACCAGGGGCCAGGTGGCGAGGTCGGCGAAGCTGCCGCGGCGCCAAGCGACGCGCGCATCCGCGGCGGCCAGCGCGCTGGCCACGGCGATCGCTTCGGGATCCTTGTCCATCACCAGCAGGCGCCCTCCGGGCCCGAGTCGCTGCAATACCCCGCGGGCGTGTCCGCCACGCCCGAACGTGCCATCCAGGTAGGTTCCATCCGCCTTCACCGCGAGGCCCTCCATGACCTCCGCGAACATCACCGGCAGGTGGGCAGGCACCGGGCCCGCGCCACCGCCGCTCACAACGC
>JAFLEB010000110.1 GCA_017302075.1 Lysobacterales bacterium | reverse complement strand
GGCGCGCGGATGGTCGCCAACCGGCTGCGCAAGAACCTCGACAAGCTCGCGCGCTGGCGGCAGCAGGAACAGGTGGCGTGCTTCCGCGCCTACGACGCGGACATCCCCGAGTACGCCTGCGCGGTCGACGTCTACGCCACGCTCGCGGGCGACACCTGGCTGCACGTGCAGGAGTACGCCGCGCCCGCCGACATCCCGGAAGCGACCACCCGCAAGCGGCTGAACGACCTGTTGCTGGCGGTGCGCGAGGTGTTCGCGGTGCCGCGGGAGCGGGTGGCGGTGAAGACCCGCAGCACCGGCAAGGGCGGCTCGAAGTACGGGCACTTCGACCATCGCGGCGAATTCCTGCTGGTCGAGGAAGGCGCGGCGAAGCTGCAGGTCAACCTGTTCGACTACCTCGACACCGGGCTGTTCCTCGACCATCGCCCGTTGCGCGCGCGGATGGCGCTGGAATCGCGCGGCCGGCATTTCCTCAACCTGTTCTGCTACACCGGCGTGGCCACGGTGCAGGCCGCGGTGCAGGGCGCCGCGCAAACCACCAGCGTCGACCTGTCGGCGACCTACCTGGAGTGGCTGGCCGACAACCTGCGCGAGAACGGCATCGGCGGCACCCGCCACCGCATCGCCCAGGCCGATGCCCTGAAGTGGCTGGAAGCCGACCACGGCACCTACGACGTGGTGTTCTGCGACCCGCCGACCTTCTCCAATTCCAAGCGCGCCGACGACTTCGACGTGCAGCGCGACCACGTGCGCCTGCTGCGCGCGGCGGTGGCACGGCTGGCGCCCGGCGGCGTCCTCTACTTCAGCAACAACTTCCGCCGATTCCGCCTGGACGAGGCGGGGATCGCGGCGTTCGCGCAGGTCGAGGACATCAGCGCGTCGACCATCCCGCCGGACTTCGCGCGCAACCCGCGCATCCACCGCGCCTGGCGGATCGTCGCGCGCTGAGCGGCACCGGCCTCAGGCCGACAGGCGCCGCTCGCGGCGGTGCATCAGGATCCCGGCGACCACCACGCCCAGCCCGACCACGGTGACGATCAGCGTGGCCAGCGCGTTGATCTCCGGCGTCACCCCCAGCTTGACCTTGGAATAGATCAGCATCGGCAGGGTGCTCGCGCCCGGCCCGGAGGTGAAGCTGGCGATCACCAGGTCGTCCAGCGACAGGGTGAAGGCCAGCAGCCAGCCCGCCAGCAGCGCCGGCGCGACCAGCGGCAGGGTGATCAGGAAGAACACGCGCCAGGGCCGCGCGCCGAGGTCCATCGCGGCCTCCTCCAGGCTGTCGTCGAGCGAGGCCATGCGCGAGCGCACCACCACGGTGACGTAGCAGGCGGTCAGGGTGACGTGCGCGATCATGATCGTGGACATGCCGCGCTCCGGCCAGCCCAGCGCCTGTTGCAGCGACACGAACAGCAGTAGCGACGAGAGCCCCAGCATCACGTCGGGCATGACCATCGGCGCGGAGTTCATCAGGCTCAGCAGACCGCGTCCCGGGAAGCGGCCGAAGCGCGACAGCGCCAGCCCGCTGGCGGTGCCGAGGATGGTGGCGAAGCTCGCGGCCAGCGCGGCGATGGTCAGGCTGCGCCCCAGTGCTTCCATGATCTGTTCGTTGGCGAACAGCGCGGCGTACCAGCGGGTGGAGAAGCCGCCCCAGACCGTGGCCATCCGCGAGGCGCTGAACGAATACACCGCCACCGAGAGGATCGGCACGTACAGGAAGGCGTAGCACAGCGCCATCACCGCCCACAGGCCCCAGTTGCGCCGGTTCATGCGCGGCCCTCGCGGCGTTCGCGGCGGTTCTCGACGTACTCGAACACCAGGGTGGGGATCACCAGCAGGAGCAGCATCGCCACCGCCACCGCGGCCGCCAGCGGCCAGTCGCGGTTGGTGAAGAACTCGGTCCACAGCACGCGGCCGATGGTCAGCGCGTCGGGGCCGCCGAGGATGTCGGGGATCACGAACTCGCCGACCGCGGGGATGAACACCAGCAGGGCGCCGGCGATGATGCCCGGCATCGACAGCGGCAGGGTCACCCGCAGGAACGCCTGCCACGGGCGCGCGCCGAGGTCGGCGGCGGCCTCCAGCAACTTGAAGTCCAGCCGCATCAGGGTCGCGGTCAGCGGCAGGATCATGAAGGGCAGGTAGTTGTAGACGATGCCGATGTACACCGCGAGGTCGGTGTGCAGGATCGCGCTGCCGGGTTCGACCAGCCCGACCGCGGCGAGCGCCTGCGAGATCAGGCCGTTCGCCTTGAGCATGCCGATCATCGCGTAGGTGCGCAGCAGCGAACTGGTCCAGAACGGCAGGATCACCAGCACCAGCAGCAGCATCCGCCAGACCGGCCGCGCGCGGGCGATCCCGTAGGCGATCGGGTAGCCCAGCAACAGGCAGAAGAGGGTGGACACGCTGGCGAACAGCAGCGACTTCAGGTACGCGCCGACGTACAGCGGATCCTGCAGCAGCAGGGCATAGCTGCTGGCGTGCAGCTTCAGGCTGGCGGCGCCGTCGGCGGTGCGCTCGACCAGCGGCGTGTACGGCGGCGACTGCCCGAACACGGCTTCGGCGAAGCTGATCTTCAGCACGATCAGGAACGGCACCGCGAAGAACAGCAGCAGCCACAGCATCGGCAGCGCGGTGACCAGGAACCGCCCGCGCCGCGTGCGGAACTCGCGGCCAACCGCGCGGAACCAGCCGAACAGGTTGCGGACGACGTCGTTCCAGAACGACCAGGCGCCGCCGGGCGCGGCCGCGCTCATGTGCTCAGCACCACCGCGCCGCTGGCGGGCCAGCTCAGCCACAGCGTCTCGCCCCAGTCGTAGTGCGGCTCCGAGCTGCGCTCGACATGGGTTTCCTGCACCCGTACCACCGCGCCGGATTCGGTCTCCACGTGGTAGATCGAGACGTCGCCCAGGTAGGCGATGTCGCGAACCTTGCCGACCGCCACGTTGTCCGCCCGTGGAGGCGCCTCGTGCACGTCGATCTTCTCCGGGCGCACCGCCACGCTCACCGCGGTGCCTTCCGGCAGCGGGTCGGCGTGGCGCGCGTGGAGCACGCCACCCTCGACCGCGGCGCAGGCGATCCGCGCGATCCGCTGGTCGGCGTCGTGGCCGAGCACGCGCCCCTCGAACAGGTTGATGCCGCCGATGAACTCGGCGACGAAACGGGTCGACGGGTATTCGTACAGCGCCGCCGGGGTGGACACCTGGACGATACGGCCGGCATCCATCACCGCGATCCGGCTGGACATCGTCATCGCCTCCTCCTGGTCGTGGGTGACCATCACGAAGGTGGTGCCGACCCGCTCCTGGATGTTGACCAGTTCGAACTGGGTACGTTCGCGCAGGCGCTTGTCGAGCGCGCCCAGGGGCTCGTCCAGCAGCAGCAGCTTGGGCTGCTTGGCCAGCGCGCGGGCCAGCGCGACGCGCTGGCGCTGGCCGCCGGACAGCTGGTCGGGCTTGCGGTTGCCGAGTTGCGGCATCTGCACCAGCTCCAGCATCTGCTGCACGCGGTCGCGCAGCTCGCCGGCGCCCATGCCGTCCTGCTTGAGCCCGAACGCGATGTTCTGCGCCACCGTCATGTGCGGGAACAGTGCATAGCTCTGGAACATCATGTTCACCGGCCGCGCGTACGGCGGCATGGCGGTGACGTCGACGCCGTCGATCAGCACGCGCCCGCGGTCCGGGGTCTCGAAGCCGGCCAGGATCCGCAGCAGCGTGCTCTTGCCGGAGCCCGACCCGCCGAGCAGGGCGAAGAACTCGCCGCGGTACACGTCGAGGCTGATGTCGTCGCAGGCGTAGACCTTGCCGAAGGTCTTGGTGACGTTCTCGACGCGCAGGAAGGGCTTGGCCGCGGGATCCTTCCAGGGTTCCAGCGGCGCCCCGTGGCGGACGGGCTCGGCCATGCTCAGCGGCCGCTCTTGATCGCGGTCCAGGCGCGCACGCGCTGGCGCTGCACGGCCTCCGGCAACGACTTCGGGTCGACCAGCTTGGCCAGCACTTCGGCCGGCGGGTAGATGCCCGGGTCCTCGGCGATGTCCCTGGACACCAGCGCGGTGGCGTCCTTGTTCGGGTTGGCGTAGCCCACCGCATCGGTGATCGCGGCGGTGACCTTGGGATCGAGGATGTAGTCGATGAAGGCCATCGCGTTCTGCGGATGCCTGGCGTCCTTCGGGATCGCCATCACGTCGACCCAGCGGATCGCGCCCTCCTTGGGGATCACGTAGCGGATGTCGGGCGCCGGCTTGCCGGCGGCCTCGGCCGCCTCGGCGGCGGCATCCGCGGCGCCGAGCACGTCGCCGGAGTAGCCCATCACCACGCAGGCATCGCCGTTGGCCAGCGCATCCTTGTACTCGGCGTTGTTGAAGGTGCGGATGTAGGGACGGATCGCCGCGTACACCTGCTTCACGGTCTCGATCTCGTCGGCGGCGCCGGCGTTCGGGTCCCGGCCCTTCCAGATCAGCGCGGCGCCGAAGGCCTCCTGGTCGTCGTCGAGCACGGTGATGCCGCACTTCGCCAGCTTGGCGGCGTTGGCGGGGTCGAACAGCAGGCTCCACGAGTCGATCGGCGCGGCATCGCCCAGCGCGGCCTTGACCTTGTCGACATTGATGCCGAGGCCGGTGGTGCCCCACATGTAGGGCACGACGTGCGCATTGCCGGGGTCGATCTCCTGCAGGCCCTGCAGGATCGCGGGGTCGAGGTGGGACAGGTTGGGCAGCTTCGCCTTGTCCAGCGCGAGGTAGAGGCCGCCCTTGACCTGGCGCTGCGCGAACGGGCGCGCCGAGGGGAAGACCACGTCGTAGCCGCTGCTGCCGGCGGTGAGCTTGGTCTCCAGCGTCTCGTTCTCGGAATAGACGTCGTAATTGACCTTGATCCCGGTCGCCTTCTCGAAGTTGGCGATGGTGTCCTCCGCCACGTAGTCGGACCAGTTGTAGACGTTGAGCACCTTCTCTTCCGGGCCTGCCGGGGCCTTGGCCGCGGTCGGGTCGGAGGCGGGCTTGCCGCCGCAGGCGGACAGCAGGAGCAGGGCGCAGGCGAGCGGGGCGAGGCGCAGGGTCACGGCGGTCTCCAGAGAATCGATGGCGGGATGGTACGCCGCCCCGCACGGGGACTGGGGCGGCCGGGGCGGCATCCCTGTATCGTACGCGCCGAATCCCCGCCTGATGGAGCTTCCATGCGCGCCCCGTTGTCCTTGATCGCCCTGGCGCTGGCCAGCCTGCTCTCGACCCCGGCCCTGGCCCAGGACGCGCCCGCGGGCGATGCCGGCGAAGACACCCCGACCTGGGAGGTGGGAGGCAGCCTTGCGGCGACCAGCGACTATGTCTGGCGCGGCGTCTCGCAGACCCAGGGCAACCCGGCGCTGCAGGCCGAGGTCACGGCGACCCACGCCAGCGGGTTCTACGTCGGCGCGTGGGCGTCGAACGTCGACTTCACCGCCCCCGGCGACGATGACGACGGCATCGACCTCGAGTTCGACCCCTACATCGGCTGGTCGGGCGCGCTCGCCGGCAATGCCGAGCTGGACGTGTTCCTCACCCGCGTGTCCTACCCGGGCCACCGCGACGGCTTCGACTACGCCTACACCGAGCTCGAGGGCAAGCTGACCTTCGCCGAGAAGTTCTACGTCGGCGCGGCCTACTCGCCGGACATCTTCAACCTCGGCGGCCACGGCATCTACATGAACGCAGGCGTCTCCCTGCCATTGGGAGACACCGGCTTCGACGTCACCGCGCAGCTCGGCCACTACAACCTCAACGATGCCGCCGGCGACAGCTACAACGACTACCTGCTGGGCATCGGCCGCAACTTCGGCCCGCTGCGCGCCGACCTGCAGTACACCGATACCTCGAGCTACGGCGAGGCGCTCAGCGATGCGCTGGACGATGCGAGCCAGGCCGATGGTCGGGTCGCACTGATGCTGACCTGGGCGTTTTGAGGCCGCGCGTCGCGCCGCCACCGGTCGGCACGCCGCAACGAAAAGGCCGCGCATCTGCGCGGCCTTTTCGCATCCGGGGGGAGCGCGCGCTCAGCCGTTGCCGACCACGTCCGGACGGTCCGGCCCCAGCCACTTGTAGGCCACGCCGCCGAGCAGGCCGCCGAGGATCGGGGCCAGCCAGAACAGCCACAGCTGGGCGACCGGCGCGCCGCCGACCATGAGCGCGACGCCGGTCGAGCGGGCCGGGTTCACCGAGGTGTTGGTGACCGGGATGCTGATCAGGTGGATCAGGGTCAGGCCGAGGCCGATCGCGATCGGCGCGAAGCCGGCCGGTGCGTTGCGGTGGGTCGCGCCCATGATGATCACCAGGAACATCGCGGTCATCACGACTTCGCACAGGAACGCGGCTGCCATGCTGTAGCCACCCGGCGAGTGCGTGCCGAAGCCGTTGGTGGCGAAGGCGCCGGCGCTGGCGGGATCGATCGCGAAGCCGGGCGCGCCGCCCGCGACCTGCAGCAGGATCGAGCCGGCGAAGACCGCGCCGAGCACCTGCGCGACGATGTAGGGCAGCAGGTCCCGGGCGGGGAAGCGACCGCCGGCCCACAGCCCGAAGCTCACCGCCGGGTTGAAGTGCCCTCCCGAGACATGGCCCAACGCATAAGCGCCGGTCAGCACGGTCAGGCCGAACGCCAGCGACACTCCCAGCAGGCCGATCCCCAGCGGATTGCCGTCGCCCCCGAAATTGGCGGCCAGCACCGCGCTGCCGCAACCTCCCAACACCAGCCAGAACGTGCCGATGAACTCGGCAGCGAGTTTCTTCGTCATCGCGATCTCCCCAAGGCGATTCGTGGCGTGCACGACGCACGCGCAGCCACGGTAGCCGATGCCGAGGGGTGTCGCGTGGGTTTTGCGTTAAGCGCGGGGGTCAGCGTCCGCGGATGCGGTCCAGCAGGCCCCCGCCGCGCGGTGCCGGGACGGGCGTGTCGGCGGCCGGGTCCGTCGCGGGTTCGGCATAGCCGGTGGCGAGGTTGGCATTGACGAAGTCCGCCACCTCCTCGCGCGCGACCCCGCTGGCATCTGCGATCTCGGCGATGGTGGCCGGCGCCTTCATCATCGCGGTGGCGATGCGGAAATGCTTGGGGTATTCGCGTTCGGTCTGCGGCCACTTGAGCAGGCGGAAGCGGCCCGCCGGATCGTGCCCGTCGGCGATCGCGCCCTTGCCTGCCTGCAGCCCGCCGAACCAGCGCAAGCGCGCGACCGGCTGCGCGGCGCCGAGCGAGGCCGCCTCGGACTCCCACTCGGCATCGGACGGCGCGTCGAAGTCGTCGATCGACAGGCTGCCATCGAAGTAGCCGGCCAGCGGCTTGAGCGCGGCCTGGCCATGCCAGACGCCCGCAGGTACGTCGAGCAACAGCACGGGTCCGTCGCCGCGCTGCAGGCGCGCGCGCCGCGACAGTCCGCGCAGGCCGATCCAGTCCGACAGCGGGCGGTCATGGTCCGGCACGCTGCTGGCATCGGCGAGGTCGTGGCCGATCGTCGCGGCTTCGGGCGCGGCTTCGGGCGCGGCTTCCGCCGCGAGGATGGCGTCTGTTTCCGCCGCGTCGGCATCGCGTTCTTCGCCCGGCGCTTCGACGGATGCTTCCCGGGTCCCCGGCGTTGGTGCCGGCGCATCCGCGAACGCGGCCACGCCCGGCGCGGGATCGGATGCCGCGGCGGCGACCGCCGGTTCCGGGGCAGGCATGCCGGCGGAAAGCCCGTCCAGCAAGCCCGCCAGCGCCGTGGGCTCGATCGGCCTCGCCAGGCGGAAGTCGGTCTGCGTGCGTTCCATTGCGGTCAAGCCGATCACGCGCTTGCCGGCGGCATGCAAGCGCAGCCAGCTCATCGGTCCGTACAGGCTGTCCATGTCGACTACGACGACGTCGGCGTCATCGCCGCCCAGCGCCCAGCGCCCTGCGGCGTTCGCGATGTCGAAGGCCGCGCGCAGTTCGGCTTCGGTCTTGCCATCCATGCCGGTGATGCCGAGGGTGAGTGCCATTGCAGGCGTCCGCGAGGGAAACGCGCCGAGTGTTGCCAACGCCAACGCCTGCGTCAACGCGCGCGGGGCGGTTGTGCGCGCTCGATCCAACAAACGCTGGCGTACGTGGCGGCCCGGTCCCGCATCCGAGCCGGCCTCAGGAGATCAGCGAGCGTGGCGTGCGCGGCAGTTGCGCGTGCAGGAAAGCCATCTGGTCGACGAGGGCGAGGACGGCCGCTCGCCTTCGGCATCCGGCCGATGGCGGCCGTGCGAGCGCCCGCGCGCCGCGCGGGCCGGGCATCCGAGCCGGCCTCAGGCGATCAGCGAACGCGGCGTGCGTGGCAATTGCGCGCGCAGGAAAGCCATCCGGTCGGCGAGGGCGA
>JAFLEB010000011.1 GCA_017302075.1 Lysobacterales bacterium | reverse complement strand
GGTTGCCGACCTGGAAGAATTCATCGAACAGGCGCGGTTGGTGCACCGGTGCGATGCCGATGCCGTTGTCGCGGACCTCGATGCGGACATGGTCGCCGCGCCGGCGCGCGGCGACCAGCACGCGGCCACCGCGCGGCGTGGCCTTGATGGCGTTGTCGACCAACCGGCCCAGCAAGCTGGCCAGCATGCCCGGATCGCAGAACACCGCGAGGTCTCCGGCGTGCCAATGCAGCGCGACGCCGGCCGCACCTGCCTGGGCGGCCTGGACCGCCGACAACTCGGTGAACAGACCGGCCAGCGCGCACGGTCCCGCATGCGCCTGCAGGGTGCCGGCATCGAACTGCGACAGGAGCAGCAGGCCGTCCAGCACCTCGGTGATCGTGCGCATGCCCGCCTGCAGTTGCGCGAGCTCGCGCTCTGCGCCGGTGGGCGCGGCGCGCTGGAGCTTCTCCAGCGCCAGGTCCATCGCTTGCAGCGGTTGCCGCAGGTCGTGACCGGTCGCAGCCAGCAGGCGGTCCTTCGCGCGAACCGCGCCGTCGGATTGCTGCATCAACCGGACCATTTCGGCGGCCATCTGCCGGCGCTGTTTCGCTGCGTCCTCGAGGGCGGCCTTCAGCCCCTCGATTCCGCGCAGGAACGCGACGTGCAGCGGCGCAAGCGCGTCGTCCACGTCGGGCGGCGTGGCGCCTGCCTCGATCGCCGCTGCCGCCGTACGCGCGTTGCCTCGGATGCGGCGGAGGATCCAGGCGCGCGCGATCGCGGCGCCCAGCACGCCCGCGGCGACCGCCGCGCCCGATGCCAGCAGCCAGGGCTGCAACGCATCCATGAGACCTCCGACCTGTGTCCGCCGAGCGTAGGCCGCGGCCCACCCGCGGGCGATATCCCATCGGCGCTAGCGTTGTCGCCATCCGGGCGCGCGATCTAGGCCGAACGGCGTATCGAATTCGCTCCCGACGCGGCGCAGACTCGCTGGGCAAGGATCGACTGCGTGCGGCCGCGCGTGATTGCCACGCCTGGGTGCGCAATCGCCCCCGGTTCCCTTCCACGACGAGGACACCCATGAACACGACCAAGATGCTCCGCCCGTTGCTGGCCATCGCGATGCTCGCGGGCAGCGGGATCGCCTGCGCGCAGGACGCGCAGCCGGCGCAGGATCCGCCTTCGGTGGATTCGATCATCAACAGCCTCAAGGCGGATCCCGCCACGGAAGGCCCGGGCCAGACCCGTGCACTGCGCCCGGGCGCGGCGTCGATGTCGACCGCGCCGGCGCCTGCGCCCGCGGCCAAGCCGAAACCCGCCTCGATCAACATGCAGATCAACTTCGAATACAACTCGGCGGAGATCGCCGGCAGTTCGACCAAGACCATGGCCACGCTGGCGAAGGCGCTGGCCTCGCCGCAGCTCGAGGGGCGCCGCTTCACCGTGGTCGGCCATACCGATGCCAGCGGTTCGGCGTCCTACAACAAGGCGTTGTCCGACCGCCGCGCCGCGGCCGTGCGCCGCTACCTGATCGACAGCGGCATCGATGCCGACCGCCTCCGCGCCGTCGGCAAGGGCGAGAGCGACCTGCTCAACAGCGGCGATCCGAATGCCGCCGAGAACCGCCGCGTCGAGATCCAGGCCACCGGCGGCTGAGCCGGGACGATGCCACTGCAGGTCGTCAATGGCGCGCAGCTGGTGTGCAGCTTCGGCATGGCGCCGTCCAGCCTGGTGGTGTTGCCCGCCAACCGTGTGTTGTCGGGCAACCAGCCGGCCGCGAACATCATGGACCACAAGCCGATGGTCAACATCATGCCGTTCGCGATGTGCATGAGCCTGGCCAATCCGCAGGTGGCGGCCGCGACTTCCGCCGCCAGTGGCGTGCTCACGCCGCAGCCCTGCATCCCGATGACCCAGACCCCGTGGGTGCCGGGCGCGCCCACCCTGTTGATCGGCAACATGCCGGCCGTCGACAACACCTGCACCTGCCAGTGCCTGTGGGCGGGCGTGGTCAGCGTCGTCAATCCGGGGCAGGTCACCGAACTGATCCCCTGATCCGCGGTCACTGAAGCGAAACGGGCGGCCTTGTGCCGCCCGTTTTCGTGATGGCGCCACCATGCGGGGCGCCTGGAGACTGCGCGTTTCGCCCGCGGGTCGGACTTTCAGCCCAGCATGCTGCCCGCGTTGCCGAGCGAGTTCGCGGCATTGCCCATCGCGCCCGCCGCAGCGGCCGCGGCGGATTGCGCGGCACCCACCGCGCCCTGCGCGGCCTGCGCCGCCGCTGCCGAGGCATTCCCGATCGCACCCTGGGCACTGGCGATCGCGCCCTGCGCGGCTTCGCCGGCAGTGGCGGCGGCCTGCTGCGCAGCCCCCTGCGCGGCATTCAAGGCGCCTTGCGCCGCCCCGTTGAGGGCCTGTTGCGCCTGCTGGGTGGCCTGGTTGGCCTGGGCAAGCCCTTGCTGCGCGGCCTGGTTGACCTGCTGCTGGGCCTGGGCGGCCGCCTGTTGCGCGCCCGCGATCGCCTGTTGCGCGGCATCGCCGGCTTGCTGCTGTGCGCCGTCGACCGCGGCCATGGCCTGGTCGATCGCACCTTGCGCCGCCTGCTGCGCCTGCTGCTTCATGCCGTTGACCGCGTCCTTGGCCTGTGCGATCGCGGCGCCCGCTTGGTCGCGGACGGCCTGCTGCGCCTGTTGCACGGCATCCTTGGCCGTCCCCAAGGCCTGTTGGGCGGCGGCGTTCGCCGTGGCCTGGGCCTGGTCCAGCGCCTCCATCGCCTGGTCCATTGCGCCCAAGGCCTGGTCGGCCAAGGCATCGGCCTGGTCGAGGGCGCCATTGGCCTGGTCGAGCAGCGGCCCGGCGATGTCGTTGAGCGCGCTCGCCGCGTTGCCGAGGGCGTTGTTCGCCTGCGCGGCACGCCGCGCGAGTTCGTCCTGCAGGGCGCGCACGTACGGGCAATCGGAGGCCGGAAAGTCGATCGGCAGGTTGGGGAAGCTGGAGGGCAGGGCATCCAGCAGGGACGCCACTTGGCCGAGCGCATCGCGCGCGTTGCCGAGCACCGCGTCGCGCGCGCGCTGCAGCGCGGCTGTGCTCGCATCGCGGAGCATCGCCTGCGCCTGGTCGATGGCGTTGTTGGCGGCCGAGAGCGCATTGCCGATGCCGTCCTCCACCAGTGCCATCGCATTGTCGACCATGCCCATCGCGCGATCGATCGACTCCTGTGCGGCCTGCTCGGCGGTGGCCATGGCGTTGTCCAGCGCCTGCGATGCGGTGTCTAGCGCGCCTTGCAGTGCACCCTGCGCCTGTTGCTGGGCCTGGTCGACGGCCGCCTGCGCCTGCGCCAGCGCGCCCTCGGCCGCGGCGCCCGCTTGCTGGCTGGCGGCATCCAGCGCCTGGTTGGCCTGCGCCAGTGCACCTTGGGCCATGTCGTTGGCGGTGGCACGGGCGTTGTCCAGGGCCTGGTTGGCCTGCGCCAGCGCCCCTTGTGCGGCGGCACCGGCCTGCGCAGCGGCAGCCTGGGCGGCCTGTTGCGCCTGTGCGACCGCGCCATTCGCGGCGCCCGACGCCGCTGCGGCGGCATTCGAGACCGCGGTCTGCGCTTCGCCGATCGCGCCCTGCGCGGCCTCGGCGGCACTGGCGGCGGCGGCACTGGCCGCCTGTTGCGCCTGCTGCACGGCGTCGCCGGCGGCGGCGCCGATCCCGGACAGGCCTTCGGTGAGTCCTTCGAACATGGTCAAGCTCCGGTGCCGCGCCGGTAGTCGGCGTATGCGGCCGCAGTCCACATCTCGATCATCAGCGCGCGATCCAGTTGCGGGCTGCCGCGGTCCGCGAGCACCCCGACGATGCTGGGATCGCCGGCCACCCGCGCGTTGCCGAACAGCATGCAGGCCACCGCATAGGCGGCGACCGCCCGTTGGCTCTTGAGACCGGCCTTCCGGCAGTGCGCGATCACCGCATCGAGTTCGGCATCCAGCTGGTCCAGGGGCAGCGGGGTGGCCCCCCCCAGGTGGCGGTTCAGGAAGTCGGCGAGGTTGTGGCGCAACTGCACCTCGCCGATGGCGGCCATCTGTTTGCGCTTGATCGCGAGCACGCGGGCCTCCTTCAGGCCACCGAGGCCAGCGGCAGGGCCTGGGGCTCGGCCTTGCCGTCGCGGGCGAAGTAGAGCGCCGCGTCCGGCGCACGCGCCTCGACCCATGCGCCCTGGATGGGACCGAAGAACTCGCGTCGGGTCGGCGGGTCGAAGGTCGGGATCACCGTGCGGAACGCGCGGGGATCGTAGAAGCGGAACAACATCGCCTTGCCGTCCGCCGCGCGGACCCGCAGCACGCGGCGCAAGTGGGCGCGCACGCTGCGCAGGTCCTGGTCGGCGGCGGTCGCCAGCACGATGCCCCAGTGCCCGTTCCAGCCCTCGTGCAGGGCCATCCGCGTCGCCGCGCTCCCCGGGGCCAGCCGGACCAGCCACGGTGCGGCCGCGCTGAGCATCGGATCCAGGCTGCCCTCGAACAGGCAGGCCGATTCCGGCGCCGCCTGGGCGAGGCGGCCCGGCAGGCCGTCGATCATCGCCCCGTCCATGACCGCGTAGATCGCGCGCCCCGGCTGGGCGAACACCATCCTGTGCAGGGACTCGAAGTGGCCTTGCGGAATCACCGGGACTCGTCTCCACGCATGCGCAGCGGCGTCCGGTCGGGCCGGGTGCCGGTCTGTTCCGGACGCGGTCCCCCCGGGCCGCGGCGGCGGGGGACAAGCGGCTTCGCCCCCGTGCACCCTTGTGTACGGAAAAATTGCACGCGAGGGGTCATGCCATCAGCGCTTCGAGCGCGGCGCGCGCGGCTTCGCATTCGGCGCAGAACGGCTGGCCTGCCAGCGCGGCATTGCGCAGCGCTTGCGCCTGGAGCTGCTGGATCGGCTCGATGACCTGGCCGTCACGGGTGGAATGGGCGGCGTGCGCAGGGTCGATCGAGAAATTGGAGCCCCAGCGAGCGGCGCTGGGCGCACCGCCGGAATTCTGCTTGATCATCGGGCCGATGACGCTGACCCCACTCGGGTCGATCACGATCCCGCTGGCGCCGACCTTGAGGCTGATCTGCTTCTGGGCTTCGATGACCAGGTCCAGGCCGACGCAGATATCCATCGATCCGGTGCGATCCGTGCCAAGCAGGACTTGCCGGCATCCGATCAGCTCCATGTCGTTCTCGGCGATCATGCGCAGGTTGGCCTGGCTGCCGAGGTTCCAGTCCTCGCTCACCATCATGTCGGCGTGGCCCTTGACCGCCGCCTCCACGCTGCCCTCCACCAGCGTCCGGCTGTCGCCCAGCACCTTGAAGTCCGAGTCGCCGCCGACCGTTTCGGTACGGTTGGCCTTGACGTTCACGACGAGGTGCTTCTGCGCCTGCAGGAACACCTCCTCGCTGCCCTTCTTGTCCTCGAAGCGCAGCTCGTTGGTGCCGCCGCCGCCCTTGGACGACAGCGTCTTGATGGTCGAACGGGTGGCATGCGCGGGCAGGTCGTAGGGCGGCTTGTTGATCCCGTTGTAGACGCAGCCGGTGACCAGCGGCTGGTCGGGGTCGCCCTCCAGGAAGTCGACCACCACTTCCATGCCGACCCGCGGGATGAACATCGTGCCGTAGCCGTTGCCGGCCCAGGCCTGGGCCACGCGCACCCAGCACGAGCTGTGGTCGTCGTACTGGCCTTGGCGGTCCCAGTGGAACTGGACCTTGATCCGGCCATGCTGGTCGACGTGCAGCTCCTCGCCGGCGGGGCCGGTGACCAGTGCGGTCTGCGGCCCGCGCACCAGCCCCTTGGGCGTGCTCAACGGCGCCCGCCACGTCACCGCGTGCGGGTGCAGGGTGAATTCGTTGCCGTACTCGGCGGCACCGTCGTTGCCCAGGTTGTTGCGCCCGTGGTGCCAGACCGACAGCACCATGTACTCGATGTTGAACTCGTCGAAGGGATGGTCTTCGAGCGTGAAGGTATGGCCCGGGGCCAGCGTCCGCACCTGGCTGTCGCCGCGGAAGCGCATGTGGCCGGCTTCCTCGGCCTCCATCACCACGCGCGAACGGTACTTGCCGACTTCCGGGTCGACGAAGGCCCCCGGGTAGCGGTAGCGCTCGAGGTCGCGGTCCGCGCCGATCGACAGCACGGTCGGGGTGTTCTCGCGCAGCAGCCGCTTGCGCTCGAAGTCCCAGTCGCCCAGCGTCACCTTGCGGGTGCGCATCTGCTGGTCGAGGGCCAGGGTGCGGATCGCGTCGTAGTCCTCCGCGGTGCCCTCGTGGTGGAAGGGCAGGGTGGACGGCTCGAGCGCCGGGTTGCCGCGGTTGTGGTCGGTGAACACCAGCAAATGCCGGCTTTCCTCCGCATCGTCGTGTCGGAAGTAGTAGTGGATGCCCTCGCGCTCGACCAGCCGGGAAATGAAGTCGAAGGTGGTCTCGTGGTACTGCGTGCAGTAGTCCAGCGCCGGGTGGTCCTCGTGGAGGTCGAAGCGGAAGTCGCTGTAGTCGAACTCCTCGAAGATCGCCTCGATGATCTCGCGCACCGTCTTGCCCTGGAAGATCCGGCAATCCTCGTGCTGGGTCATGAACCAGAACCACGGGACGATGTCGCATTCGTAGGCGTACAGGTCCTCGCCCTCGGCCGAGGACGCGCGCCCGGTCCGCTGGAAGCGCGAGACCACGCCGTTCCAGTGGCGCTCGCCGCCCATGTGGCGGGTGTCCCAGGCTTCGATGCGGAGTATGGCGGGCTTGCCGATGATCCGCCGCGGGTCGATGTCGTCGCGGCTGGAGAGCAGGCGCAGGCGGAACTCGAACAACTGCGACATGGCCTCGTGCCCGGCCATCTCCGCGATCAACAGGTCGTCCTCCCCGTACTCGTGCAGGGTGAGGAAGTACATCCGGTTGCTGGTGGAAAGGCTGGGAGGCATGCGCGTGGCCGGTATCGGTGCCGGTGGTCGTATCCTCGCCGCTGCCGGCGCGGCGCGACATTCGCCCGAAGTGCTATCCGCGCGGGGACGCGGATAGCGCGAAGGGCCTAGGCCGGGTGGGGATCAGGCGACCTCGTAGGCGAAGCCGCCGTCGGCGGCGACGCCGATCCGGATGGCGCCGATCGCGCCTCCTTCCGCCATCCGCTCCAGCACGTGCCCCGAGACCTCCGGGAGGATGGTGCCGGTCAGGATGTTGTCGATGTTGCGCGCGCCGGAGTCGACTTCGGTGCAGCGCGCGGCGATGGCGTCCACCACCGCGTCGTCGTACTCGAAGGCGGCGCCGTGGTTGGCCTTGATTCGCTTGCCGATCTTGTTGAGCTTCAGGCGCACGATCTTGCGCAGGTTCTCGTCCTTGAGCGGGTAGTAGGGGATCACCGCGGTGCGCCCGAGGAACGCCGGCTTGAACACGCGGTTGAGCTCGGGCTTGAGCAGTTCGTTGAGGTATTCGACGGTCGGCACCTCCTCCGACTCGTTGCACGCCTGCATGACCAGGTCGGTGCCGGCGTTCGAGGTGAGGATGATCAGGGTGTTGCGGAAGTCGATCTCTCGGCCTTCGCCATCCTCCATGCGGCCCTTGTCGAACACCTGGAAGAACAGCTCCAGCACGTCCGGGTGCGCCTTCTCGATCTCGTCGAGCAGGACCACCGAGTAGGGGCGGCGACGCACCGCCTCGGTCAGCACGCCGCCCTCGCCGTAGCCGACGTAGCCGGGCGGACTGCCCTTGAGGCTGGAGACGGTATGCGCCTCCTGGTACTCGGACATCGCAATGGTGATCATGCTGCGCTCGCCGCCGTACAGCGCGTCGGCGAGGGCGATGGCGGTCTCGGTCTTGCCGACACCGGAGGTGCCGACCAGCAGGAACACGCCCTTGGGCTTGTCCGGGTCCTCGAGGTTGGCCCGCGAGGTGCGCACGCGCTGGGCGATGGCCTCGAGCGCATGGGCCTGGCCGATCACGCGCTGCTCCAGGGAGTCGCGCAGCCGCAGCACGGTCTGGATTTCGTCGGCGACCATGCGGCCCACCGGGATGCCGGTCCAGCCGGCGATGATCTCCGCGACCGCGCTGGAATCGACCACCGGCAGGATCATCGGCTCGAAGCCCTGCAAGGACTTCAGCTCCACGCGGAGGACATTGAGCGCGGCCACCGCATCGGCGCGCCCCGGGTCGTCGGGGGACAGGGCCTCGACCTTGTCGAGCTCGGCGTGGATCTTGCCGACCAGTTCCTTCTCCTGCGCGAAGCGCGCTTCGTCGGCGGCCAGGGCTTCGCCGACCTTCGCGCTTTCCTCGGCGATCTCGCCGAGCCGCTTGCCGTGGTCGCTGCCGCCGGCGGCTTCCTTCTCCAGTTGCGCGCGCTCGGTGGCCAGCACGTCCAGCCGGCGCTTGGCATCCTCGATGCGCGCCGGGGTGGCGTTCTGCCCGATGGCGATCTTCGCGCAGGCGGTATCGAGCACGCTCACCGCCTTGTCCGGCAATTGGCGGCCGGGGATGAAGCGCGAACTGAGCTTCACCGCCTCGACGATCGCTTCGTCGAGGATGCGCACCTTGTGGTGCGCGGCCATCGCCTGGCCGACGCCGCGCAGCATCGACACCGCCTTGGCGTCGTCGGGCTCGTCCACCTTGACCACCTGGAATCGGCGGGTGAGCGCGGGATCCTTTTCGAAGTACTTCTTGTACTCGGACCAGGTGGTCGCCGCGATGGTGCGCATCTCGCCGCGCGCCAGCGCCGGCTTCAGCAGGTTGGCGGCGTCGTTCTGGCCGGCCGCGCCGCCGGCGCCGATCAGCGTATGCGCCTCGTCGATGAACATGATGATCGGCTTCGGGCTGGACTTGACCTCCTCGATCACGCCCTTGAGCCGATTCTCGAACTCGCCCTTCACGCTGGCGCCGGCCTGCAGCAGGCCGAGGTCGAGCGAGAGCAGCTCGACGCCCTTCAGCTGCGGCGGCACGTCGTCGGCGGCGATGCGCAAGGCCAGGCCCTCGACCACCGCGGTCTTGCCCACGCCGGCCTCGCCGGTGAGGATCGGGTTGTTCTGCCGGCGCCGGGTGAGCACGTCGACCATCAGCCGGATTTCCGCGTCGCGGCCGAGCACCGGGTCGAGCTTGCCGTCGCGCGCGCGCTGGGTCAGGTTGATGCAGTACTGGTCCAGGTTCGGCGTCTTGCTGGGGCGGCCGCCGCCCGCGGCCGCACCGGGCGCGCCGGCATCGCCACCGATCGCGCCGCCGGCATCGCCGAGCGTGCGCGCGTCCTTCGCCTCGCTGGATGCCTCGGTCAAGGCATGGAAGTTCTTGGTGAGCGTTTCGCGGTTGATCTTCTCCAGCGAACGCGCGCTGACGCTGACCAGCCTGCGAAGCTCGGAGTCGGCAAGCAGGGCGATGAGCACGTGGCCGCTGCGGATCCTGGCTTCGCCGTACTCGATCGATGCCCAGCCCCAGGCGGCTTCGAACAACTTCGGGATCATCGCCGACAACGCGGGAGTACGCTGGTTGCCGGTCTTGAATCCATCCAGCGCCTTGCCCAGCTCGCGCTCGAGCGCCTCCGGGGCGACCTCGAACTGGCGCAGGATCCTGCGGATGTCGCTGTTCTCGACCTCCATCAGCTTGGCCAGCACGTGTTCGACTTCGACCTCGTAGTGCCCGCGCGACATGCACAGGCCCGCCGCGCCCTCCATCGCGCCGCGGACGGTGGTGTTCAGGCGCGCGATCAGCGCGCGCAGGTTCAGTGCCATGATTGGCCTCCCATTGCGGAAAAGTGGAATTCGCAGTCGTTCGCCGGGCGCGGGTCGCGGCGCCCGCCCAGCCAGGTGTTCCAGCCCAGTTGCGGGCGGTCGCCATCGCGCGCGCCCAGCCGCAGCGGCGGCACCTGGTCCGCGCGCAGGGAGAGCCGCACGCGCAGGTCCAGCGCCAGCCCGGTCAGGAAGCGGCTGAGCTCGACCGTGTCGCCCAGTCGGTTGCCGCGGGGCAGCAGGGCGTTGAACCGCTCGCGGTCGATCGGCCCGATGGTCAGGCGCAGGGTCGTCTGCCGGTCCCAGTAGCGCCGGCCCAGCACGCAGCCTTCGCCCAGCGCGTGGTTCGCGCGCCCCAGCCGCGTGCGCGCATCGCCGGCGATCGGCTGCCAGGTGCCGAGGCAACCGGTCGCCTGCACCGGTGCACCGACCACGGCCGACACCACCTGCGCGATCGCGCGTTCGCCATGCGGCCGTTGCGCGATCAAGCCGGCGAAGTAGGTCATCGCCGCGCCCGGCAGCGGCTTGCCCTGCGCACCGCGCTTGCCCGGGTGCATCCGCGCCTGCAGCGCGGGCGTGCCCATCCCGACCAGGAACTCGAGGTAGCGCAGCACCGAGTTGTGGAAGCCGAACTGGCGTCCGATCTCGGGACGATGCTTGGCCCAAGCGAGCCAGAACAGTGCGACCAGGCGATGGTTGAACAGGTCGAAGAAGTCCTGCGCGCTGCGGTCGCGCTGCTGGACCTGGCGGGCGATCAATTGTTCGGTGTAGATGCGCGGCAATACGCCGGAGGGGCCGGTCAGGCCCATGAAGTTGACGCCGACCTGGGTGGTCGTGCCGGACTCCGCCACGGTGTCGAGTTCGGAGGGGGGGAACGCCAGCGACGCGGGGACGGTGAAGCGCAAGGGCCCGGGCCGGGCGCCGGTGCCGCGGCCGTCGAAGCCGTGCGCGCTGTACAGCAGCCGCACCGCCTGGAAGAAGCCGAAGCGGCCGGGCTCCGCCAGCAGGCGTTCCAGCGCAGACCGCATCGGGTCGCCCGGTGGCACCCGCATGGTGAGCGCGGCGTCGGCGTCGGCCTCGTTCATGCGAGCGGCAGGGTCCCGCTGCGCGGCGGGAACCGCACCATCCAACCTTCGCGCTGGAGCGTGCGCACGCTGAGCCGGGTATACGAATTGGCGGTGCAATACAGGCCGAAGAAGCGGTCCAGCACGCAGGCCATGAGATAGACGCCGGCGCCGACGTACTGGTTCTCGTCGAACGACAGTTCCACCTCGGTCCCGCGCACGAACGCCTGGCGTGGTGCGCGGCCGACGCGGGTGACAGACGGATGGCCGGCGACGCCGGTGATGCCGGCGATCTGCTTGCGGACCGTGGCCGAGTCGGCGAAGTTGTAGAGGCTGAGGATCTCCAGCAGGGCCTCGCGCCCGCCATCGACGATCGACAGGTGGTTGAGCGAGAGATGCGAGATCAGCCGCCACTGGTTGGCCAGCCGCATCGGTGCGCGCCAGGTCGCGCTCGGCTTCTTGAGCAGGCGCGCGCTGGCGAGCACGCCGCCCTGTTCGGGCTGCAACCGGCTGTCGTCGCCGCCGAAGGGCAGTGCGGAGGGCAGGTCGCGGTTGGTGCAGGTCAGGCTGACCGACAGGGTGTCGACGCTGGGCGCGCGCGGGTTCATGTCGCGGTCGACCAGGCTGATCATCACGTCGGCGCCGTCGTCGTTCGGCAGCGGCGAAGGCCTGCGTTGCAGGTACCAGTAGTGGCCGCCGCCATCGTCGTGCAGGCCATGGCGGACCGAATAGGCGGGATGGAACTCCACCACCTCGCTGCCGGCCGGGCCGCGGGTGGACTTGCGCACCCAGTCGACCGAGTAGACCTCCAGCCCCAGCGGCCGGCGCACGTCGGGCACGACCTGGTACTCGTGCCTCTCCTGGCTGACCCGGATCGGCTCGCCCTGCTGCTTGAACAGGTTCACGATCGGCGTGCAGAAGAGGCGGAAACTGTCCGCCGAGACCGCCTGCTCCAGCCGCTGCAGGCGTTCGGGCCGGCCGACGCTGCCAAGTTCGATGGCGATTTCCATGCCGCGTTCGAAGCGGCTGGTGTCCAGGCCCTCGAGGTCGACGAACAGGAATTTCTCCGGCAGCACGAAGTATTCCTGCAACAGCCGGTAGCCGAGAAACGATCGCGGGTCGTAGTCGAGCAGGGCGTCCTCGTCCTCGAAGCCGACCGGCTTCAGCGCATGCGCGGGCAGGCGCACCGGCGGCACCTGCGGCAGGTCGTCCGGCGCGCGCAGGGTGATGCCGGTGGTGGCATTGAGCAGCAACTCGTGCAGGGCGTGCACCAGCGGGCTTTCGCCATCCAGGTACAGGCGCAGCCGGCGGATCGGCAGCTTCGACAGCGGGAGTTGCCCGGTCGCCTCGATGCGCAGGCGGACAGTCGCCACGGTGTCGTCCTGGGTCACCGCGAACGCGGACCGCTCGGCGGCCTCCAGCCGGGCGTCGGCGATCCGGATCGGCCAGACCTCGACCGGGTAGCCGGTGCGGTAGCGCACCGGCAAGCCTTGCACTGGCCGGGTCAGCAGCATGCTGTGGCGCGGGAGTTCCTGCGCCGTGGTGATCTCGGCGCCGGGCGCGAGTTCCAGCTGGGCGATCGACATCGACGGCACAGGCCGCAGGAAGTGCGGGTAGAGCACCGACAGCATCGCCTCGGTGATCTGCGGGAACTCGTCGTCGAGCTTCTTGTGGATGCGCGAAGTGAGGAACGCGAACGATTCGATCATCCGCTCGACGTGCGGGTCCTCGCAGACCTCGCCGTCCATCTGCAGGCGCGAGGCGATCTTCGGGTACTTGGCCGCGAACTCCTTCGACAACCGCCGCAGGTAGGTCAGTTCGTTCTCGTAGTACGGCAGCAGCTCGTCGAGCATGGCGTCCCCGCGGCATGGTCCGGCTGCCGCGAAGCGCGCGGCAGGCGTCGACACAGGCTAGGGAGCGCCCCGAGGCGCGGCCATTCGCCGGAAGGCCTATGCCCTCCGGCGGTCGGGTCCGCACGTCACTCCTCGACGCAGAATTCCTCGTCGGGCACCGCGCAATCGCGCAGTTCCGCGCTGCCGCGGGTCTTGATCCCGCTGGCGGCGGCGCTGCCGGCCACCGCCTTGGGCAGCAACAGCCACATCCGCACCGGCTGGTTGGTCTGCAGCGCCATGCGCCCGGCCTTGTCGCCGAAGCCCCAGAAGAAGTCGCCGCGGATGCTGCCGCGGATCGCGCCGCCGGTGTCCTGCGCGAACACCAGGCGACGCATCGGGCCTTTGCCGCCGGGTTGCACGCCGTCGATGAAGACCGGGGCGCCCAAGGGGGTGGCGCGCGGGTCGACCGCCATCGAGCGTCCGGCGCTCAGCGGGACACCGAGCGCCCCGATCGGGCCTTCCGGCCCGTCGCCGATGCGACGGAAGAACACGTAGCTCGGATCGAAGATCCCGGTGGCGGGCACCGCCGTGCCGGCCCCGACCGCCTGTCCGGCCGGCTTGCCGCCGGCGACGCCTTCGTACTCGGACATGTCCATCCGCGCGCCGCCGCTCGATCCCGATGGCGAGGGAGTGGGGGTCGTCGCAACCACCGTGTCTTCCACGGGTGCCGAGTACGACTCGTCGGCGACCGGGGCCTGCATGAGCAGCTGGATCATCGCCTCGACGTCGGCGGATTCCACCTGCATCGGCGCCTGGTCCACCGTGGCGACTGCAGCCGGGCGCTGCGGCCGCTTGGTCGGCCGCTTGGCGGTCGCCGGCTTCGCCTGCGGACGGCTGGTGGCGCTCGCGGAACCGCCACCGGACAGGGCGGCGACGATCCGCGCGACCTCGTCGTCCGCGGCATCCTTGCGCGCGCCACGGGTGGCGCCGACGCTGCGCGTGCCGCCGGGAACCGCCACGTCCTCCGGCTCCATCAATGCACGCGCCTTGATCGCCAGCAGCATGGTGTCGGCGTCGCCGCGGGTCGCGTTGGGCAGGAACGGATGGCCGTTCTGCTCGGCATAGGCCAGCCGGATCAGGCCGCCATCCTTCAGCTGGATCTTGCCGGAGCCCTGGATCTGCATCGAATACAGCTTGAACGGATCGGCCACCCACGCGAGCACCGGCGCATCCAGGCCGGTGGCGTCGATGTCCTTGCGGGTGTAGTAGGGACGGATCGCGTCGCCGGCGATGCGCACGCGGTAGCGCTTGTCGCGGGTGCCGGGCGCGGCGCCCCCGAGGTCGATGCGGTACTGCCGGGCGCCGGCCTCGCCGGCGTCCGCGCCGACCAGGCGGCCCTGCGCAGGCTTCAGCCAGCGCGTGGCGAGGCCGGCCACGGTGCGCGAGTCCACCAGATACATGTCGCGCGGGATGCCGTACACCGGGTAGCGATAGGCGCCCTGGCGCTGCAGCGAACCGGCGATCAGCGGCTCGAAGTAGCCGGTGAGCTTGCCGGTCGCGGCGCGGGTCGGGGTCAGCATCTGGTAGGCGTAGAACTCGTCGTGGATGAACTGGCGCAGGGCCTGGTCGTTGCGCGGCAGGCGCGCGAACTTGCTGCAGATCGGCGCCCACGCGGCGCGACGCTTCATCGCCTTGCAGTTCGAGGCGAAGCTCGCATGGGTTTCCTCGAAGCTCTCGTCCTGCCAGCCGGGGATCTCGTCGAACAACACCGGGACGTAGGCGGCGTTGCGGGTGGCGAAGGCGGGCCCGAGGTCGGGGTTGGTGGGCGCTTCCGGCGCGCTTTGCGCGGCGGCCACGCTGCATGCTGCGATGGCCAGCGCGAGCAGCGGCGTGCGGATGCGCGCGGCGAAGGTCGTGGTGGGATGCGGTTGCATGGGCCTGTGCCTCGACGGCCGCGGTCCGGCCGTGCATGTCGGCGAGAGGCTGCGCCCGGCGCGCGGCGCGGACAATACCGCGTACGCACTATGGCCTGCGCGCGGCAGGACGCGGGCTCACAGGTCCTGCAGCTTGCGCGAGGCGACCACCGCCTCGACCCGGTTGCGCACGTTCAGGGCGCGGAAGATCGCGGCCAGGTGGATCTTGACGGTGCCTTCGCTGATCCCGAGCTCGCGCGCGATCAACTTGTTCGGCTTGCCCTGCGACAACAGTCGCATCACGTCGATCTGGCGCTCGGTCAGCAGCTTGCGCAGGCCATCCACCGAGCGCGCCGGATCGGCGACGGGCGGCGGCGGTGCTGGCGTGGCTGCCGGCTGCCAGCCCTGCGCCTGCGCGTTCGCCAGCAGCAGCGGCGGGATGTAGATGCCGCCAGCGAGCACCAGGCGGATCGCCGACAGCATCACTTCCGGCGAGTAGGCCTTCGGGATGAAGCCGAGCACGCCCAGGTCCATCAGCGCGCGCATGAGTTCGACATCCTCGGATCCGGACAGCACGATGACCGGCAGCGCCGGCGCCTGTTCGCGCAGGCGCGCGACGTGCTGGTGGCCCTGGGTGCCGGGCATGGTGATGTCGACGAGGGCGAGGTCGAGCGTGTCGGCATGCGCCGCTACCGAACGATCCAGCTCGTCGAGGTTCATCGCGACCACGGTCTCGATGCCCGGATCCAGCTCCGCCAGCTTGATCTTCACGCCTTCGATGATCAGGCGGTGGTCGTCCGCGATGAGCACCTTCATTGCGGCCCCTTCATGCGATGTCCCCAGGATGCGCGAGTGGCGATCACGTCGTGCTCGCCTTGGATCACGATATTCCGCGCGCGAGTCGGCCAGCAATACGACATCGCCCTTCCAACGACATAGCTCCTACGGCATATGGTTGCGCCGCGGCGCGCGCCGAAGAATGCCGGGCATCGCGCCAACCGGCGCCATCCACGGACCCCGATGCGCCAGTCCGCGTCCTCGCGTGTTCTTCGCGTCCCCGCTTGCCTGGTGCTGGCGGCGTGGCTCGGGCACGCGCCGGCGATCGCGCAGAACCGCGGGGTGAGCGCGCAGGCCGCGACCGACGCCGCCGCCGCGCAGGTACCCCGGCAAGCGCCCGCGACGGATGTCGTGCGCCAGGACGATGTGGTGCCGGCGATCCCGCAACCTCCGCCCGTGGCTCCTTCGCTGCACGCGCCGCTGTTGCGCGGCGTGTTGTTCAAGGTGGTGCCGCCGGTGCCCGCGTCGGTGCCGGCGGAAAGCCTCGCTGGCGACGTCGCGCCTTCGCCGGTGCCGACACCGGCCGCCAGCTACCTGCTCGGCACCATCCACTTCGGCACGCCGGAAGAGCAGGGCATCGACTACGCCGCGCTCGAGCGCCTGTTGGGCGAAACCGAGACCTTCGTCAACGAGGCCGACCTCGACGCGCCATGGCAGTCGGCCTACGACGGCTATCGCTGGTTGCCGGTCGAGCAACCCTTGTCGGCGATGGTCGGCACGGCGGAATTCGAGCGGGCGCGGGCGCTGCTCCCGACGGTGCGCGCGCAGGACCTCGAGCGCATGAAGCCGTGGGCAGTCCTCGCCCTGCTCGAGGCGCGCGGCGAGTCCGGCGGCGACGCGACGATGGATGCGCGGCTGCAGCGGATGGCCGCGGCCGCCGGCAAGCGGCTGATGCACCTGGAGACGCTGGAGCAGCAACTGCAGGCGCTCGATTGCGTGCCTGCCCAGGAGCATGCACCGGTCCTCGTCGACCGGCTGCGTGCGTCGTGGGTGCTGCGGGTGGAGTCCGCGCAGGCGATGGCCTACTACCGCGCGCGCACGCTCGAGCCCTGGCTGGCCGACATCGACCGCATGGAAGGCTTGGGCGAGCAGGCGCGCAGTGTCGAGCAACGTGCGCGGCGCTGCCTGCTCGAAGACCGCAATGCGCGCTGGCTGGGCCAGTTGCAGAGCCTGTTCCAGGACGGCCCCAGCTTCGTCGCGGTGGGCGCGGTGCACCTGGTCGGGCCCGACGGGCTGCTCGCGGCACTCCGGCGAAATGGCTACCGGGTGGAGGCGATGCCGCTGTGAACGCGCCCACGACGATGACGCGCCGCGCGCGCGATGGATGGCAAGGAGGACACCCGGGATGAGCGGAGAACGACAAGTCCATTGGGGGCAGGGCGCATTCCTGAGCCCGCAGCACCTGCAGGCGCAGGACTTGTGGCAGCAGGCCGGGCGGCATGCGCTGCACCTGCGGCTGACGCCGTTTCCGTGGGGGTTCGAGATGCTGCGGGTTCGCGAGGACGCGCTGGCCAGCGGCGTGGTCGACGTCGAGCGCTTCGCCCTCGTGACGCGCGATGGCGAGCGGCTGCTCGGCGGCACCCTGGACACCGCGCCCGGCAATGCCCGGGTACCGCAGCGGAACATCGCCGACCTGCCGGTCTCCAGCAGCGACCCCATCCCCGTCTGGCTGGTGTTCAACCGCGAACGCGCCCTGCAGGGGCTGGCCACCCGCGAATCCGGCCGCCTCGCGTCGCGCCACGCGCTGGCCAGCGACAGCCTGGGCGATCCCTACGATCCGCAGGCGCCGGAGGCCGAGGTGGATTTCCTGCTCCACCAGGCCAACATCGTCACCGGCCTGGACGAGAACGCCGAGGCCATCGTGCGCGGCTCGGACAGCTACAAGTTCGCCGAGCTGGTCCCGGCGGGGCCGGGCAAGTTCAAGCTGTCGGCGGACTACATCCCGCCCACCACCGCGATCTCGGCCTCGCACAACCTCGCGCGCTGGACCCGCGCGCTGCGCGACCTGCTGGTCTCGCGCGGGCAGGACTTCGCCTCGGTGAAGCGCCAGCGCGGCATCCGCGCCGCCTCCACCAGCGCGCAGGAAGTGATGCGGGTGCTGATGATGCAGACCTTCGCCCGTCACATCCCGCTGTTCCAGGAACATGCGCGGCTGGGCACCGTGGGCGCGTACGCGATGTACCAGGACCTGCGCCGCCTGGTCGCGGAATTCTCGGTGTTCTCGGAGGACATCGGCTATTTCGGCGAACTCGCAGCACGGCCGCGCGAGACCGAGCTGCCGGACTACGACCACGAGGACCTGCGCCGCTGCTTCCGGATCGGCTTCGATCGCGCCGAGGCGCTGATCAAGGCGCTCACCGTCGGCGCCGAGGTCGGCATCACCCTGGCCTACGACGGGCGCTTCTACCGCGCGGACCTGCCGGCCAACCTGTTCGAGAACGACAAGACCCGCTTCTACCTCGCCTTCGAGTCCGAGCAGAAGGGCGCCGACCTGTTCGCCAGGCTCTCGCGCACCGGCAAGATCGCCTCGATGGACGAGATGCCGCGCCTGCTTTCGGCGGCGCTGTTCGGCCTGAAGATCGACTTGCTGCCGGTGCCGCCCGAGGAGCTCCCGCAGAAGAGCCCAAACACCACGTACTTCCTCGTCGATACCACGCATCCCTTCTGGCAGATGATCAAGAACGGCCGCAACATCGCGGTGTTCTCGGACCTGCCGGCCGACTCGACCGTGATCAAGCTGTTCCCGGTCGCAACGCAGGACTGAGCGCATGGCCCGTCTTCTGCAGCATTTCCTCCCGGTGTTCTCGTTCGGCCTCGCGCTGGACGAGAAGGTCGCGGCGGGGCAGGCGGGCGATCCCGCCGCCGCCGTGGTGGCACGCGCGCGGGAACTGATCGACCGCGCCAAGGCCGCGGCGCAGGCCGATGGCAAGCGCGCCGAGCAGGTCGATGGCGCGGCGTTCGCCGTGGTCGCCTGGATCGACGAGATCATGGCGCGCAATCCGTCCTGGCTGGTCGCGGGCACGCCGCCGCTGCAGGTGGTGATGTTCAACACCAACAACGCCGGCAACGAGTTCTTCACCCACCTGTCGGCGTTGAAGCAGGACCAGGACGAAGTCCGCGAGGTCTACTACCACGCGCTGCTCAGCGGCTTCGTCGGCCAGTACTACTACGAGACCGGCGACACCGGCGAGCTGGGCAAGCTCAAGGAACTGCACGGCCGCCAGCTGCCGGTCGCGCCCGCGCCGATCCACACCCTGCGCGAGGAGAAGATCACGCCGCAGCCCTACGCGGTCGCCGATCCTTCCGGCCCGCGCCTGCCGCGCCAGTGGGACCGGCTGCTGCTGCGCATCGGCGCGCTGGTGGCGGTGCTGATCCCGTTGCTGTACCTGGCCTATCTGCTGCTCGCCGCGCCCAAGCCCAACATCCAGGTGCCGGTGGAGGAAGCGCTGGCCGCCTTCCCCTGCGCCGACCTCAAGATCGACGCGGTCGACGAGGATGCCGGCAGCGTGTCGGTCTCCGGCTACGTCTCGCGCGCCGACGACCTCGCCGCGGTGAAGCAGCGGATCGAAGCGGTGGAAGGCGTGAAGCAGGCCAAGGCCGACGTGCAGCTGCGGATCTGGCCGCACTGCGAGGTGGTGAAGGTGCTGGCGCCGTACAAGGCGCGCAATGCGGATGCCGGCTTCGGCCTGGCGATCACCCCCAGCACCGGCCATTCCGACCGCTTCATCGAGGGTGAGAACGTCATCGTCAAGCTGCGCCAGGCCGGCTACGAAGGCTACCTGTACGTCGACTACTTCACGGTCAACGGTGATGTCGCCCACATCTACCCGAACACCGGCGAACCCGACAGCGGGCGCGTCCTGCGCGCGGCCGAGGAGTTCGAAGTCGGGGCGACGCCGGCGCGCACCTGGACCGTATGCCCGCCGTTCGGGCAGGAGCTGATCACCGTGATCGCCTCGCCGACCCCGCTGTTCCAGGAGGCGCCGGAGGAGATCCAGGCCGCGCAGGACTACCTGCCGCTGCTCAAGCGCACCCTGGACGCACAACGCGGCAACGCCAAGGTGGTCGCCTCCTACTTGTTCATGCAGACCGAGCCCGAGTCCGACCCGGCGAAGAAGCCCGCCGCGCTCGCCGCCTGCCAGGCGCCCGCGCCGGCTGCAAACGCCGCCACCGCCGAGCCCGACATGGAGCCCGCACCATGAACCCGCTGGATTTCGTCGAACGCCTGTTCTCGAGCATCGGTTCGATCTTCTCGCGGATCGGTTCGCTGTACGCGCAGGGCGCGGACACCGCGAAGAAGCCCTGGTTGCGGCGCATCGTGGTCACCCTGGTGTTGCTGGTCGTCGTGGCCGGGCTCGCGTTCCTCGCCCTGGCGCTGCTGCCGCTGCTGCCGATGCGCTTCTGGCAGGTGCTGGGCCTGTGCGTGGTGGCGCTGGTGGTGCTGTGGTGGTTCATGGCCGGGCAACGCAAGGCCTCGCTGAAGGGGCGCACGCGCAAGCGGATCGGGGACCTCGGCCCGGGCAATGCCGAGGACGAACGCGAGCCGGTCGCGCGGATGGCCGCCGCCATCGCCGAGGCCAAGCGCACGATCGCGCGCTCGCCCGACATCGACAAGGGCCGCACGCCGCTGTACCGGATCCCGTGGATGTTGTTCGTGGGTGATGCGGCCGCCAACGTCGACGGGTTGCTCCGCGCCGGCGCCGAGGTCTCGCCGTTCCCGGCCGCGGACAAGGCGGCTTTGGCCGCCGACGATGTCTGGCGCTGGTGGTTCTTCAAGTCGATGATCGCCATCGAGATGCATCCGCGCGTGGTCTGCGACGCCAATGCCCGGCTCGATCGCGGGCTCTGGTACCAGGCGCTGATGAAGCTCGCCGACGAGCGCGAGAAGCTGCCGTTGAACGGGATCGTGGTCGCGGTGTCGGCGCAGGCCCTGCTGGGCCCTGCGGATGCCCTGCGCGAGACCGCCACCCGCCTGCGCCGGCTGGTCGACGAAGCGATGGAGCACCTGCAGGTGCGGATGCCGGTGTACTTCGTGGTCACCGGGCTGGAACGCTTGCCCGGCCATGCGCAGGTGCGCGCGACGCTGCCCGCCGAGGCCTTCTCGCAAGCGCTGGGCCACCGGTTCGCCGCGGATGAAGTGGTCAGCGCGGCCAGTGGCGGACGCATGGCCGAGGTGTTCGAACCGATCGCCGAACGCCTGCATGCGCTGCGCATGACCGCGTTGCGCGCCCAGGCGACGCCCACCCAGCGCCGCGCGGTCTTCGAGTTCGTCGAATCGCTGCGCCAGTGCGGCCCGGGGCTGGCCCTGTTCGTCGCGCAGATGCTCGAGGACAACCCGTTCCAGCGCACCCCGCGCTGGCGCGGCCTGTACTTCGCGGGCGGGGCGGAACCCGCGCATCCGGGTGGCGCTTTCGTCGCGGACCTGTTCACCCGCTTCCTGCCGGCCGACCAGCCGCTGGCCGGGGCCAGCCTGCGCGGCAACGCGGGTCGCATGGCCGTGGCTGGCCTCGGCGTGCTCGCCATGCTGGGCCTGTCGGCGTCCCTGGCCTACGGCCTGAAGGCGGCGCGCCGCGATGATGGCGCGTTGCTCGCGCAGACCCGCAGCGCCTGCGCCGAGGTCGCCGACCGCACCAGCAGCGGGCGGATCGAGTGGGTGGCCGGGTGCGGTCGCACCATCGAGGCGCTGGAAGCGGCCGCCAGCGACACCCTGCTCAGTTTCGGCATCCGCCGCGCCGATGCCGACATCGCGGCGCTGCAGAAGCGCGTGACCGACGATTTCGCCAACCTGATCCTCGCGCCCGAGGACCAGATGCTGGCCACCGACATCGAGCAACGCCGCGCCGGCATCGAACATGTCCTCGCGATCACCCAGCGCCTGCGCCTGCTGGACGAATGCCGCGACGGCGCCGCCGACTGCCGTGCGCGGGAACTGCCGAATAACGTGAGCTTCGATGCGCGCTCGCGCCTGTTCGCGCCGTTCGCCACGCCCGACCACGACACCCGCCGCGATCGCGAGAACGCCGAGGCCTTGTTCGCCACCTACCTGGGCTACCTGCGCTGGCAAAAAAAAAACGTCCTTGATGCCGAACATGCCCGGCTCGAAGGCCTGCTGACGCGCTTGCTGGCCAACTACAGCCCGCGTGCCGCCGACCTGCGCGCGTGGGCGGACGCCCGAGGGCAGGGCATGGACCTGGGCAGCTACTGGTTGCCAGCGGGATCGGTGGTGGGAACCGACGGCGGCGAGCAGGCCGCGATCTCCGGTGCGTACACGCGTGGTGCCTGGGAGGGCATCGTGCAGCCGATGCTCGCGACCCTCCGCGCGCGCGCGCCGGACAGGCAGGCGCGGTTCGACGAATTGCGCACCGGCTACTTCCGCGACTACTTCGCGCAATGGGCGAGGTTCCAGGCGCGGTTCCAGGAGGGGCGGACGCTCTGGCGCGGCCGTTATCCCGAGTTGCTGGCCCGCGCCGGCGGTGCCGAGGATCCGTACGCACGTTTTTTTCGTGATGCCCAGCGCGACCTGTACGAGCTGCCGATCGACTGGCCGCTCGCCTCGCGCTGGGCGGCGACGTGGGCGCAGATGAAGGCCAAGTGGCTCTCCTCGTGGCGTCCGTTCGGCCGCTTCGTGGCGGATTCGTTACGCTTCGGCGGCGACCGGGTCACCCCGCCGTCCTGGCTGCTGGCGATGCACGACACCCAGGCCCGGGTGCTGTCGGCGCAGCAGGCCGACTATGCCCGCGCCTACCTGCGCCTGCAGGCCGAGGGCTCCGGCGAGGACGCCTACCAGCTTGCGTCCGACCTGTTCGCCAGCAAGGGCAAGGCCGACCAGCCGCCGGCCAGCGAGTACACCGCGCTGATCGCGTCGGTGGACAAGCCCGGCGAGCGGTTCGCCACCGCGTTCAAGGGGGACGACCTCGCCGCATGGTCGATCGTGCAGGGGCCGTCGCGCCTGCTGCTGTTCCTCACCGTGCACCGCGCCGGCGAGTTCGTGCAGGCCCGCTGGCGCGAAAGCGTGGTGAAGCCGCTCGCCGCGCTGCCACCGGAGCAGCAGGTGGAGGCGTTGTACGGGCCGCAGGGCAAGCTCGGCGCCTTCGCCAACGATTGGCTCAAACCCTTCATCACCGAGAAGGAGCGGTTGCCGGTGAAGCTCGACGGAGTGTCGATGCCGCTGACCGCCGCCTACCAGGGCATGGTCGCCTCGGAGCGCAAGTTCCTGCCGGTGCTCTCGGACGGCCCGCCCTTCCTGGCCGGCAGCTTCACCCTGACCCGGCCCAGCGAACTCGGGGCGCTGGACGAGGCCGAGGGCGGCACGGTGCTGGAGGTCGATTGCCGCGAACGCGTGTTCCGCGCCAGCTCCGCCGGCGAATCGCTGGCCGACGCGACCGCGCAGGTGTTCTGGTCGGCGAACAGTTGCACCCAGGCGCGCATCCGCATCGCGATCGCGCCGCCGCCTGCTGGAGGCGAGGAAGCCGTGCAGGAATTCGATCCCGCGACCAGCGAGATGCAGCCAGCGACCCCGGCCGCGGCGCCGATCAGCCTGACCGCGATCTACGACGGCCCCGACGGGTTCGCGCGCCTGATCGAGGATTTCGCATCGGGCACGCACGCGTTCTCGCTGGAGGACTTCCGCGCCAGCTACAGCCCCGCGCAGTGGACCGAATTGCGCCAGCGCCTGGCCGAAGCCGGCTTCCGCGGCGCACGTGTCCACCTGCAGGTCCAGCTGTCCGACCAGATGCGGCAATTCCTCGGCGCCAGCAGCGCGCGTGCCGAGGTCCCCAACGTGATCCTCGAGTGACCGACCCAGGAGCCTCGCCATGGCCATCGACGTCAATGAACTTCTAGCCCCCATCCCGGGTGGCGATCCGGCCGGCAGCGATGCCAGCTTCTCCGACCAGTTCGACCGCATCCGCGAAGCGCGGCGCGCGGACGATCCCAACCTGCCGCAAGGCGACTGGCAGACCGAGCCCAAGGTCGCCGACTGGCGCGAGGCGCAGAGCCTTGCCGAGGACGTGCTGCTGCGCACCAGCAAGGACCTGCAGGCCGCGGTCTGGCTGGGCGAGGCGGCGATCTTCCGGCACGGCCTGGAAGGGGCTCGAGACGGTTTCGACCTGCTGCACGGACTGCTGGAGCAATACTGGGACGGCCTGTATCCGCGCGCCGACGACGGCGACCTGGAGGAGCGCGCCGGCAAGCTCGCCTGGTTCGCAACCTGGGGCGCGCGCGCGCTGCAGCAGATGATGCTCAACGACGACCCGCAGGCGCCGCTCACCCTGGCCGGGTGGATCGACTCGCGCGACGTCGACAACCTCGGCCGGCAGAACGCCGAGGCCTACCAGGCCGCGCTCGACGAAGGACGCATCAATGGCGAGGCCTTCGATGCGCGCATGCTGGCGACGCCGGACGGGGTGGTCCGCGAACGGATCGACATGGTCCAGGCGGCGCGCGAGGCGTTCGCGCGCTTCGGCGCCACCACCGATGCGCGGATGGGGCGGGACGCGCCCAACCTCGCTGGCATCGACGATGCACTGAAGAAGATCCAGCAGGTCTACGCCCGGGTCGGCGCGGCCAAGGGCATGGGTGGCGTTGCGGTGGAGCAGGCGGCAGGTGCCGAGGTCGGCCAGGTGGGCGGCAGCGTGGGCCATGCCGCGGGCATGGGCGCCGCACCCGACTTGTCCGCGGGGTCGCTTGCTTCCAAGGAGGCCGCCCTGGCGTCGCTGGCGCAGATCGCGGCCTTCTTCCGCCGCACCGAACCGCACAGCCCCGTGGCTTACCTGCTCGAGCGGGCGGTGACGTGGGCCAACATGCCGCTGGAGGACTGGCTCGCGGAAGTCGTGCGCGACCAGGGGACCCTGTCCTCGATCCGCGAACGCGTCGGCCTGACGCCCAGCTACTGAGCCGGGCCCGCGATGCGCGCGCGCCAGCCCACGTCGAACGGCATATGCCCAAGTCTGGCCGTCCGTCGGATGTTGCGCCGCGGGCCCCGTTCCTAGACTCGTTTCCATCCGCCGGACTGCGCTCCGGCCTTCCACCGGGCATCGCCCGACCACACGCAAGACGGGGAACCTCATGGCCAAGAAGGAAAGCACCCAGCACAAGCTCGACCGCGTGCGCGCCCCGCGCGTGCAACTGACCTACGACGTCGAGGTCGGCGATGCGATCGAGAAGAAGGAACTGCCGTTCGTCGCCGGCGTGGTCGGCAACTTCAGCGGCCAACCCGCCGAGCCGCTTGCCAAGATGAAGGACCGCAAGTTCGTCAACGTCGACAAGGACAACTTCGACGACGTGCTCAAGGGCATGAAGCCGCGTGTGCAGATGCAAGTCGACAACAAGTTGGCCGAGGACGGCTCGAAGATCGGCGTCGAGCTGAACTTCCGCAGCCTGGAGGACTTCTCCCCCGAGCGCGTGGCCAACCAGATCGAACCGCTGCGCAAGCTCCTGGAAGCGCGCCAGAAGCTGGCCGACCTGCGCAACAAGGCCGCCGGCAACGACAAGTTCGAGGACCTGTTGAACGAAGTCCTGCAGAACACCGACAAGATCGCCCAGCTCAGCAAGGAAGTCGGCCCGAAATCCGACGAATGAGCACCCCGCATCCGCCGCGGACCCGACGACCAGCCCCATAGCGAGCACACACCATGGCCAATACCGAAACCCAGGCGGCAGGCGCCGCCGCTGCCGAAGCCGCCGAAGGCGGACTGCTCGACCAGATCCTCACCCAGAGCAAGATCGCCCGCTCCGACAGCGAACGCACCCGGGCCCGCGACCTGATCGCCGAGCTGGTCGCCCAGGTCAGCGACGGCGCGATGACCGTGTCGCAGGATGCGATCGCCGCGCTCGACGCGCGCATCGCCGAAATCGACCGCGTGCTCTCCGAGCAGCTCTCGGCGGTGATGCATGCGCCCGAGTTCCAGCAGCTGGAAGGCAGCTGGCGTGGCCTGAAGTACATGGTCGACAACTCCGAGACCAGCACCTCGCTCAAGATCAAGGTCTTCAACACCTCGAAGAAGGAACTGGTCAAGGATTTCAAGAACGCCTCCGACTTCGACCAGAGCACCTTGTTCAAGAAGCTCTACGAAGAGGAGTACGGCACCTTCGGCGGCGCGCCCTTCGCCACCCTGATCGGCGACTTCGAGTTCGGCCGGCATCCCGAGGACATGTACCTGCTCGAGGAAATCTCGCACGTGTGCGCTGCCGCGCATGCCCCGTTCCTCAGCGCCGCCTCGCCCGAGCTGCTGGGCTTCGACGACTTCACCGAACTGTCCGGCCCGCGCGACCTGGCCAAGATCTTCGACACCGTCGAATACGCGAAGTGGAAGAGCTTCCGCGCGTCGGAAGACTCGCGCTATGTCGGCCTGGCGATGCCGCACGTGCTGGGCCGCCTGCCGTACGGCCCGGACACCGCCCCCGTCGAGGCGTTCAACTTCGTCGAGCGCACCGACGGCAGCGACCACAACAAGTACCTGTGGATGAATGCCGCGTATGCGCTGGGCACCAAGGTCACCGATGCCTTCGCCAAGTACGGCTGGTGCGCGGCGATCCGCGGCGTCGAGGGCGGCGGCCTGGTCGAGGGCCTGCCGACCCATACCTTCGCTACCGACGACGGCGAAGTCGCGCTGAAATGCCCCACCGAGATCGCGATCACCGATCGCCGCGAGAAGGAGCTCGCCGACCTCGGCATGATCCCGCTGGTGCACTGCAAGGGCACCGACTACGCGGCGTTCTTCTCCACCCAATCCGCGCAGAAGGCGAAGGAATACAACACCGACGCCGCCAATGCGAACGCACGCCTGTCCTCGCAGCTGCAGTACATCTTCGCGGTCAGCCGAATCGCGCACTACCTGAAGTCGATGATGCGCGACAAGATCGGCAGCTTCGCGTCCAAGTCCAGCGTCGAGCTGTTCCTCAACAACTGGATCTCGCAGTACGTGCTGCTGGACGACAACGCCTCGCAGGAGGCCAAGGCGCAATACCCGCTGCGCGAGGCGCGGATCGAGGTCGCCGAGGTCCCGGGCAAGCCCGGTGCGTACAAGTCCGTGGCCTTCCTGCGCCCGCATTACCAGCTGGACGAACTGAGCGTGTCGCTGCGCCTGGTCGCCGAACTGCCCAAGTCGGCCCGCTGAGACCCGAATCACTTTCCACACTGAGGAGAAACCATCGTGGCATCCGATTACCTGCTCGAGATCGACGGCATCAAGGGCGAATCCACCGACGAGAAGCACAAGGACAAGCTGGAGATCGATTCGTTCTCCTGGGGCGTCACCAATTCCGGCAGCATGGGCCGCGGGGGCGGCGGCGGCACCGGCAAGGCCGAGTTCCAGGATGTGCACTTCACCAAGCAGACTGACAAGTCCAGTCCGCTGCTGATGAAGGCGGCGGCCAGCGGCCAGCACATCAAGAAGGCCGTGCTGACTGCGCGCAAGGCCGGCGGCAACGGCGGCCAGGTGGAATACCTCAAGATCACGCTCGAAGACGTGATGGTCAGCTCCTTCCAGAGCGGCGGCAACGCCGGCAACAGCTCGATCCCGCACGACTCGTTCTCGTTCAACTTCACCAAGATCAAGTACGAGTACATGCCGCAGAAGGCCGACGGCAGCCTCGAGGGTGCCATCCCGGCCACTTACGACCGTGCCCTGAACAAGGCGACCTGAGTTGGGTCGCCTGCGACTGGCCTGCCCGCATCGCGGGTGGGCCAGCGCCTCCGGTAGAAACGGGAAATCCCTGCGATGCGCAGCCTGATGGATCGCCTGGTGGATGCGCCGTTGTCCGAGGATGGCGGGCGGCGTCCTGCGCTGCAGGACATCCGCAACGGGGTGTCTCGGGACCTCGAGCACCTGCTCAACACGCGTTCCGAGGCGGCGCGCCTGATCCCCGAGGCCTTCAAGGAATGCCGCGCGTCCTCGCTGACCTACGGCATCCTCGACTTCTCGTCCTACAGCCTGCTGAGCCCGCACGATCGCGACCGCATCCGCCGGTCGCTGGAGCAGGCGATCGCGTTGCATGAATCGCGTCTCACCCGTGTCCGCGTGGCCCTGGAGCCGCAGCGCGAACTGGATCGCGCGCTGCGCTTCCGCATCGATGCGCTGATGGAGCTCGGGGAACTCGGCGAGAAGGTGCAGTTCGACGCGGTGCTGCAGCTCAACACGCAGACCTACGTGGTCCGCTGAGCCGCGCCTGCCTCAGGCCACCAGCAGCGCCATCCGCGCGGTCTGGCGCAATCCGTCTTCCAGCATCCCGTCGAGCCGGGCTTCCCACCAGGCGGCATCGTGCGCGCTCGCGTCGGCCGCAGGCGCAGATGCCTCGCGTTCGACCATGCGCGCCGCGAGGTCGCGGCGCAGGGCGGCGCGATCGCGGTTGCCATCCAGCAGTCGGATCAACTCGATCGCCAGCACGCTGTCCACGCGTACCATCGACGGGCGCAGGCTGGTGAGCAGGTCGGATCCGGATTCCACCTGCATCCGCGCAAGCGCATTGACCTTGGGCTTGGCGCCGGCTTCGGTCGCGAAATCAGGCGGATCGCAGTGCAGGGTCAGCAAGCCCAGCTCGAAGGCCGATAGCCAGGCGTGCGTCAACGCCTGCGCGTCCGCCTCGATGGAATGCGGGCTCCGGCTGGCCTCGCGTGCGGCAGCCAGCACGTCCTCGAAGCCGGGCGCCCCGGGGAACGCGTTGCCGATGACCGCCAACGCGGCCTTGATCACCGGATGGTCGGTGGTCAGCGCGGCGCCATCGCCGCTGGTGAAACAGGCGGCCACGCCTTGTGCGAGGTCGAGCGTGCCGCCGTCGGCCGCATCGATGCGGAGGTGGCCCACGGCGTGCAGCCCGCGCACCATCGCGCTGTCGGGCGCTTCGCGCATCGACGCTTCGGCATGGCAGAGCAGGGTCTGGCGGAACCGACGGCCCTTCAGGTAGTCCAGGTACTGCTCGCGTTGCAGGCGATCACCGTTCGTGCGTGCCGCGAGCCGTTCGCGGGCGCCTGGCGCCAGCCCGGCATCGCTCGCCTCGTGATAGTCGGCCTCGGCGAGATACCGTAGCCCGCTTGCCGCTGCATGCGCCGCGAAGTCGGTGATCGAGAACGGCTGGTTGATGTCGGCCAGATCGTCGTGGAACAGCACCGACATCTCGGTGCGGCGGAGCAGGTCGCGTGCCTCGCTGCGGATGATCTCGCCATAGAGCTTCGAACCCGCGACATCGGTGTCGAGGCATTCCAGCAAGGCGCATGCCGCCGCGATGCGTTCCCGTGGATCCTCGATGCCGCGGGTGTGGTGGCGCAGCATGTCCCACATCAGCCGCCGGAGGTGGCAGCCGGGCAGGGCGTTGTAGCTCACGTAGGCGATGCCATGCGCCGACAGCGCCTGCCGGCACAGCGCGAGCAGGCGCTCGCGCACGCAATCCGGGACCCACGAGTAGAACCCATGGGCGACGATGTAATCGAAGGGCGATGGACCCGGATCCCACTCGGCCAGGTCGGCCGCGACCAGCTGCAGGTTGTCCAGCCCGAGGGTTCGCCGCATGGCTTCCCCGCGCGCGATCGCCGCCCGTGACAGGTCGATGCCGACGAAGCGGCTACGCGGGTAGGCCATCGCCAGGGTAAGCAACTGCAGGCCATCGCCGCAGCCGACTTCCAGCAGGCGGCAGGCCGCGGGAGATGCGGAAGCCAGCCCGTGCAGCCGACCGATCGCGGCCAGGCGCGAGGGGTGCGCCTGTGGGTGCACGTGCGACGGATATTCGAGGAGGTCGTAGCTGAAGGCGTCGGTCATGCGAAGGGCGTCAATGCGGCGCGGCGCGGTTGGCGAACACGGCGGCCAGCATCGCCTCGCGCAGCTTCTGCGGCGACACCGGCTTGAACAGCACCGGGATCCGGTGAGCGGCAATCTCGCCGATGCGGTCGCTGCGGGTTTCGCCGGTGACCAGCAGGCGCGCGAAGCCGGGGGCCGCCGGGTCCTGGCCATGGTGCCGCGCCACCGCGCGCAGCACGTCCACGCCGCTGCGGCCCTCGCGCAGGCGCAGGTCGCTGATCACCAGGTCGGGCGGGTCGATCCAGCCCGCGATGGCCGCGAGTGCGCCGGCCTCGTCGGCCGCCGCGCGGATGTCGCAGCCCCATTCGGCCAGCAGGGCGCGCAGGCCTTCGAGGATGCTGGGTTCATCGTCGACCACCAGCACCCGCAAGCCGCTGACATCGAGCGGCAGGTCGGCGTCCGGCGGGTGCCGCGCGGGGGCATCCGGCGCCGCGGCGGGCAGCGTCAACGAGATGCAGGTCCCGCGGCCCGGGCGGGAACAGAGCGTGATCCGGCAACCCAACAAGTCGCCAAGCTTGCGCACGGTGGCCAAGCCCAGGCCCAGGCCGCGTTGGCGCTCGCCATCGCCCGGCGTCGGCGACGCCACCTGGTAGAACTCCTCGAACACCTTCGGCTGGTGTTCGGGCGCGATGCCGCGGCCGCTGTCCCAGACATCGATGCGAACCTCCCCCGAGTCCTGGTGGCGGACGCCGAGCAGCACGCCCCCGGCATCGGTGTAGCGCAGCGCATTGCTGACCAGGTTGTTGAGGATCCGGGTGAGCATGGTGCGGTCGGTGCGCACCCAGGCGTCGGTCTTGCGGACCACCAGGCGCAGCCCGCTTGACTCGGCGAGCATGCGGAAGTTGCGGCTGACGTCGTCGAACACGTCGTCGACGCGGACGTCGCCGATCGCCGGATGGACCGCGCCGGTCTCGAGCCGTGACAGGTCCAGCAGCTCCGAGAACAGGTGGTCCAGCGACGCCACGCACTCCTCGATGCGCATGACCTGCGCCAGCTTGGCGGGATCGGATTCGCTGGAGCGCAGGGCCGACGAGAACAGGGTGAGCGCGTACAGCGGCTGGCGCAGGTCGTGGCTGGCGGCGGCCAGGAACCGCGCCCGCGACTGGCTGGCGGCCTCGAGCCGCGCATTCTTGTCGGCCAGCTCCACCATCGTCCTGCCGAGCGCGCTTTCCATCCGGTTGCGGCTGCGCGCCAACGCCTGCGAGGCGTCGTTGACGCCGCGCTGCAGGCGGCCCAGGAGCGGCCCTTCGTCGACATCGAGGCGCACCTGCTCGCCGCGGCCGAGCCGCTCGATGGCCTCGGTCAGCTGCACGATCGGGCGCGCGGCGCGGTGCGCGATCGCCAAGCCGGATGCCGCCACCAGCAACAGTCCGGCGAACAGGAAGCCGGCGATGCGCCACAGGGCCGCGCTGCGTTCCGGGCTTCCCGCGGGATCGTCCAGGCAGGCTTCATAGGCGAGCAGCCCGAACAGCACGAGCACCACCAGCGCCATCGGCAGCACCAGGCGCAGCGCGAGCGGGCGCAGCACGGCCATGCCGAGCGTGGCGGGGCGACCGCCTGCGATTGGAGCGACTGGATCCTGCACGTACCACCCGGGCATGGTTCGTACCCGGGAAACGTGGCGGCCGGCATGGACAGGACACGTGCCGGCCTAAACGAAAAAACCGCCCAGTGGGCGGTTTTTCGCGGATCGATTGGTCGGGGAGACAGGATTTGAACCTGCGACTTCTACGTCCCGAACGTAGCGCTCTACCAGGCTGAGCTACACCCCGACGGCATAGCCGCGCATTCTAGGGGGCGGCGGCGTTCCGGGCAAGTGGGGGCGGGCGCCCGGCCCGCGCCGGCGGTTAAACTGGCGGCTTCCCGCGCCGGAGTCCCCGCCTTGATCAAGCCTCGCACCCCGCCCGGGGTCATGGAGCTGTTGCCCCGCGACCAGATCGCGTTCCAGCGCATGCTGGACGCCATCCGCCGGACCTTCGAGGGCTTCGGTTTCCTGCCGGTGGAGACGCCGGTGATGGAGCTGTCGGAGATCCTGCTGACCAAGTCCGGGGGCGAGACCGAGCGCCAGGTCTACTTCGTGCAGTCGACCGGCGCGCTGGAGAAGCGCGACGAGGGCCTGCCCGAGCTCGCCCTGCGCTTCGACCTCACCGTGCCGCTGGCGCGCTACGTGGCGGAGCACGAGCACGAGCTCGCCTTCCCGTTCCGCCGCTACCAGATGCAGCGCGTGTACCGCGGCGAGCGCGCGCAGCGCGGGCGCTTCCGCGAGTTCTACCAGTGCGACATCGACGTGATCGGCAAGGATGCGCTGTCGCCGCGCTTCGACGCCGAGGTGCCGGCGGTGATCGCCGCGGTGTTCGAGCGCCTGGCGATCGGCGAGTTCACCATCCAGCTCAACCACCGCAAGCTGCTGCGCGGCTACTTCGAGGGGCAGGGCATCGAGGGCGAGGCGCAGTTCGCGGTCCTGCGCGAACTGGACAAGCTCGACAAGCGCGGCGAGGAGGCGGTGCGCGCGACCCTGGCCGGCGACGGGTTCGGCCTGGCCGATGCGGTCGTCGACCGGCTGATGGCGTTCTCGAAGGTGCGTTCGCAGGGACACGACGATGCGCTGGCGAAGCTCGATGCGCTGGGCGCGGGCACCGCGCTGTTCGAGGAAGGCCGCGCGGAACTGCGGGCGATCCTGCAGCAGCTTCGCGCGCTGGGCGTCGACGAGGCCCGCTATGCCCTGAACCTGTCGATCGCGCGCGGGCTCGACTACTACACGGGCGTGGTCTACGAGACCACGCTCGATGCCTATCCGCAGATCGGCTCGATCTGCTCCGGCGGGCGCTACGAGAACCTGGCCAGCCACTACACCAAGTCCAAGCTGCCGGGCGTCGGCATCTCGATCGGCCTGACCCGCCTGTTCTACCAGCTGCGCGAGGCCGGCCTGGTCGGCACCGCCGCGAGTTCGGTGGACGTGCTGGTCGCGCTGCTCGACGAGGCCGGCCTGGAGCATGCGCTCGCGCTGTCGCAGCGCTTGCGCGCGGCGGGCCTGAACGTGGAAACGCAACTCGAGGCGCGCAAGCTGGGCAAGCAGCTGCAGTACGCCGACAAAGCCGGGATCCGCTTTGTCGCCATCCGCGGCGAGGACGAGGCGGCGCGCGGCGTGGTCGCGGTGAAGGACCTGCAGCGCGGCGACCAGTTCGAGGTCGCCGATGGGGACCTGCCCGAGGCGCTGGCGCGGGCCCGCACGTTCCGCGAGGGCACCTTGGCATGAGCACCGACATCCTGCTGGACGGACAGTCGCTGAACCGCGCGCAACTGGTCGCGGTCGCGCGTGGCGCCACGGTGCGGCTCCATCCCGGCGCCCTGCGACGGGTGGCCGCGGCCGCCGATTTCCTCGCCGCCCAGGTCGCCCGCGAGGAGCCGATCTACGGCGTCTCCACCGGCTTCGGCAGCAATGCCGACAAGCTGCTCGGCGCGCACCCGCTGCGCGACGAATTGCCGGGCGCGGCGCGCTCCGGGCGTTCGCCGCACATCGAGCTGCAGGACAACCTGATCGTCACCCACGCGGTCTGCGTCGGCGAGCCGTTCGCGCCGGAGGTGGTGCGGGCGATGCTGTGCATCCGCATCAACACCCTGCTGCGCGGGCACTCCGGCATCCGCGTGCAGACGGTGCAGGCGCTGGCGGACATGCTCAATGCGGGCATCGTGCCGGTGGTACCGCAGCTGGGCTCGGTCGGTGCCTCCGGCGACCTGGCGCCGTTGTCGCACCTGGCCATCGTCCTGCTGGGCGGCGGCGAAGCCTTCGTCGATGGCGAGCGCGTGCCCGGCCGCGACGCGCTCGCGCGCAAGGGACTGGCGCCGGTCGCGCTGTCGTACAAGGAAGGCCTGGCGCTGAACAACGGCACCGCGCAGATGCTGGCCACCGGCGTGCTGGCGGTGCAGGCGCTGGACGACCTGCTGGACACCGCCGACCTCGCCGCGGCGATGACGCTCGATGCGTTCGCCGGCCGGCTGGGCGCGTTCGCCCCCGAGGTGCACGCGCTGCGCCCGCATCCCGGCCAGGTCGGTACCGCCGCGCACCTGCTGCGCCTGCTGGATGGCTCCACCCTGGCCGACATCCCGTACCACCTCGTGCCGCGCTTCCGGCCGTGGTTGCCGGGCAGTTGGGACGATCCTGCGGCGCGCGCGCTGACCTTCGACATCGGCTGGGACTGGGTGCCGTTCGGGCAACGCCATGGCCGCGAGAAGTTCTACCGCCGCTTCCGCCCGTTCCGCGGCGGCAAGAAGCACCAGCCACAGGACAGCTATTCGCTGCGCTGCATCCCGCAGGTGCACGGCGCGGTGCGCGATGCGCTGGCCCAGGCCAAGCGCGTGCTCGATATCGAGCTGAACGCGGTCACCGACAACCCGCTGGTCTTCCCCGACAAGCAGGCGGAACACGTCGAGGAACAAGTGATCTCCGCGGGGCATTTCCACGGCATGCCGCTGGCGCTGGCGATGAGTTACCTCAAGGCCGCGATCCCGGTGCTGGCCTCGATCAGCGAGCGCCGGCTCAACAAGCTGGTGGACCCCGCCACCAACGACGGGTTGCCGGCGTTCCTGATCGGCAACGAGGACGGCACCGAGTCCGGGCACATGATCGTGCAGTACACCGCAGCGGCGATCGTCAACGACCTCGCCAGCCGCGCGATGCCGGCCTCGGTGTATTCGGTGCCCACGTCGGCCAACGCCGAGGACCATGTCTCGATGGGCGCCAACGAGGCGCGCCATGTGCTGGCGATGGCGCACGACCTGGGCAAGGTGCTGGGCCTGGAGCTGTACACCGCCGCGCAGGCGCTGGACCTGCGCCGCGACATGATCAACGCCGCGCGCGAACTCGCCGGTCGCAGCGATGCCGATGCCTTCGCCGCGAAGGTGCAGGGCGGCCCGTTGCCGGACGCTGCCGAGCGCGCGGGCTTCCTCGCCGAAGTCGAAGGTCTGCGCGCTGAACTCGCGGCCTCGCCCGCGTTCCGCCCGGGGCGGGCGGTGGCGGCGGCGCATGCGGCGATCCGCGCGCGAATCCCGTTCCTCGACCGCGACCGCGCGATGGACGGCGAAGTGGCAGCCGCGGTGTGGATGGTGGCCGATGGCAGCGTGCTGGCGGCGGCGCGGGCAGTGATGCAGTAGCGACAGCGGGCGCTCGCACCGTCGCTCGTGGCGCGCCGCATCCGGCTTCGGGACTCATTGCGCGCCATCCACGGCGCGCTAGGATCGGCTCAGGCCGCGCTGACCGAATGCCGCACGCAGTTGCGGCCGTCGTCCTTGGCGCGGTAGAGCGCCTCGTCGGCGATGCGGATGATCTCTTCCGGCGCGTCGCCGCGCTCGCCGTCGACGGTGTGCAAGCCGATGCTGGCGCTGAGCCGGATCTGCTTGCCGCCGGACTCCACCGGCAGCTGGTGGATGCGCAGGCGGATCGCCTCGGCGACCTGCAAGGCCTCCTGCGCATCCAGCCCGGGCAGGATCACCACGAATTCCTCGCCGCCGAAGCGCGCGACCACGCCCCCGCGCGGCGCGGCGACTTCCTCGATCCGGCGCGCGGCATGGTTCAGGCAATCGTCGCCGGCCAGGTGGCCGTGGGTATCGTTGATCCGCTTGAAATGATCGAGGTCGAGCAGCAGCAACGCCAACGGCCCGCCGCTGCCCTGGCGGGCGGCCAGCGCCTGCTCCAAGGCTTCGCGGAAGTGGCGGCGGTTGTACACGCCGGTGAGCGGGTCGCGGCGACTGTATTCGCGCAGCTGCACGTTCGCCTCGCCCAATTGCGCCATGGCCGTGCGCAGCTGGCGGGTGCGGTCGACGACGCTGCGCTCCAGCTTCTCGTTGGTCTCCTGCACGATGCGGATGTTCTCGTTGCGCAGGCCGGCATAGCGCGAGCCCAGCGCCAGCGAGAGCAGCAGCATCTCCAGCGCGGAGCCGATCTGCACGCCGTTGAGGGTCCAGAAGTTGCGCGGGATGATCCCGAACGCCAGCAGGGTGAAGGCCGCGGTGCCGGCCAGGAACAGCGACCAGGCGAGCAGGAACAGGCGCGCCGGGCGGTAACCGCGGCGCAGCATCACGATGGTGGCGACGATGATCCACAGCACGCCGAGCAGCACCATGCGCGAGGCCAGGGGCGTCGAAGTGCTGTAGGGCAGCCAGAACGAGGCGATCCCCAGCAGCACGAAGAAGCCGATCAGGGCCAGGCTGACCCGGTTGCCGGCCGGCCAGCGCTCGCGCAGTTCGAGGAAGCTGCGCGAGAACTGCTGCATGCCGATCAGCGCCAGGCAGATCGACAGCGGCACCGCGGCGTCGGCCATCCACGGCCAGTTCGGCCAGAAGTACTCGAAGCCGTAGCCATTGAGGGTGAACAGCACCAGCCCGAACGCGCCGGTGTGCAGCAGGTACCAGAAATAGCCGCCGTCGCGCAGCATTACCCATAGCACGAAGTTGTAGAACAGCAACGCCAGCACGATGTCGTAGTACAGGCCGGTCGAGAATTGCGCGTCGCGCATCAGCTCGGCAAAGGCCTTCGGCGTGTACAGCACCAGCGGCACCTGCATCGAGCTTTCGCTCTGCACGCGGAACAGCACCTCCACCCGTTGGCCGGGCGGCAGGTCGAGGCGGAAGTTCGGGTAGCGGTAGCGGATGAAACGACTGTTGAACGGCGCATGGTCGCCGCTCGACGCGTGTTCGATGCGGCCATCGGGATAGCGCAGGTAGAGGTCGACCTGGTCGCTGAGCGCGTATTCCTGGACCAGCAGCCAGCGCGGTTCCGCGGCGTCGCGGTTCACCAGCGGCAGGTAGAACCAGTAGGCGCCGTCCTGGAAGCCGAAGGTGGGCGTGCCGTCGGGCAGCGGCTGGAATTCCCCGGCCTCCGCGCGGCGGAAGGCTTCGGTGGCGCCGTCGGCGGCACCGGCATCGTGGCGGTAAGCGATGCGAGGGCTGAGCGGGATCGAACTGGTTTCCGCGTCCAGCACCAGTGGCGTGACCGTCGCCGCCGCGGCCACGCCGAAGCCGGCGCACCACAGCGCCAGTCCCGCGAGCCAGCTCCACCCATGCGCACGTGCTCCCCGCAACGTCGCCATCCCTTACCCCGTTGCGCCCGATTCTAGGGCAGTTGGTCCCGTCCGGTGCTGGCACAATTACCAGCCCGGAGGTGTGCATGCGGAAGCTGGCGGTCCTGGCGTTGCTCGTGGGCGTGGCGTGGAGCGGTTCGGTCGATGCCGCCTGCGTCCCCGTGTTCGTGGAGGCGGGCGTGGCGATGCCGCGCGCCGGCGGCGACGGCCAGTCCGGCTGCCTGGACCTGCGGCGGGTCGCGCG
>JAFLEB010000109.1 GCA_017302075.1 Lysobacterales bacterium | reverse complement strand
GGATCAATGCGCGCAGCTGGGCCCGTGCACGTGGCCGGCGTTCATCCGCAGGTTGGCCAGGTGCGCCAGCCCGACCAGGGTGCCGCCGACGGTCATCACCCCCGCATGCACCCACTGGGCTTGGTGCAGGGGCGGATACAGGATGCCGACCCACAGGATCAGCAGGCCCGGCAGCATCAGCGCCAGGGCCTGCCACAGGCGGTGGCGGCGGTAACCGGAGACGAGGCTGTACAGGCCCACCGCGCTGGCGAACAGCACGAACGCGACCTCGATCCGCTCGCCCAGGAGGCCGGCCAGCCCGATCGAGGGCAGCAGCGCGATCACGACCGGCAGCAACGCGCAATGCAACGCGCACAGCAGCGATCCGGTCGCGCCGAGGCGGTCGAGCAAGGCGTGGTGGCGGGGACTCATGGTCTGGACGTGACTTCAGGCAGGGTGCAACCGCCTGCGATTGATATGTTATAACATTTTTGACGCACCCAGCTTACCGGAAGTAGCCCACCCATGCGTGAATCTCGTTCCCCCCTCAAGCGCGCGGCCCTCTCGGTCGCGCTGTCGCTCGCCCTGGCCCCCTTCGCCGCCGCGCAGGCGCAGCAGGCGCCGACCGACTCCTCGGCGCCGGCCTCGGATACCCGGCATGCGCAGGACAAGGCGACCGACAGCCATATCAAGGACCTGAGCGGCGTCGTGGTCACGGCAAGCGCCCTGCAGGACACCGCCGAGACCCTGAGCAAGCCGGTCGAGGTCCTCACCGGCGAACGCCTCGACGAAAGCCGGGCCGCCACCCTCGGCGAGACCGTGGCGACCCTGCCCGGCGTGCAGAGCTCCAACTTCGGTCCCGGCGTCGGCCGTCCGATCATTCGCGGCATGGATGGCCCGCGCGTCGCCGTGCTGGACGGCGGGCTGTCCAGCCAGGACGTCTCCACCGTCAGCCAGGACCACGCACCGACCATCGAACCCTTCTTGGCCGACCAGATCGAAGTGCTGAAGGGCCCGTCGACCCTGCTGTACGGCAGCGGCGCGATCGGCGGCGCGGTGAACATGGTCGATGGGCGCATCCCCGAATACGCCATCGACAACGGCTTCAGCGGCCGCGCCGAGACGCGCTTCTACGCCGGCGACCAGGGCGGCAACACCACGATGGCGCGGGTGGACGGCGGCAGCGATGGCTTCGCGCTGCATGCGGATGCGGTCTACCGCCACGCCCCGGACTACGACACCCCCGACGGGCGACAGCTCAATTCCTACATCGACACCCGCTCCGGTGCGGTCGGCGGCTCGCTGCTCGGCGACTGGGGCTTCGTCGGCCTGTCCGCCGCGCGGTTCAAGGACGAATACGGCAACCCCGGTGAACCGGGCGATACGGCCGCGGGCGAACGCGGGGTCTACCTGAAGTTGCGCCAGGACCGCTACGAGGCCAAGGGCGCACTGCGCGACCTGTGGGGCGACGGCAACGGCCTGCGCTTCTCGTTCGCGCACACCGGTTACGACCACACGGAATTCGAGGGCGACGCGCCGGGCACCATCTTCAGCAAGAATGCCAACGAGGGGCGCATCGAGGCGTCGTTCGGCAGTGCGCAGGGCTGGCAGGGCGCGTTGGGCCTGCAGGGTTCGGCGAGCACCTTCGCCGCGGTCGGCGAGGAGTCCTTCGTGCCGGAGACCAGCACCCGCGCCTATGGCCTGTTCGGCGTGGCCCGCCACACCTGGGACGGTTTCCAGCTGGACCTCGGCGCGCGCGTGGACAAGGTCAAGTCGTCGCCGGTCGGCGCCGACAGCCGCAACTTCACCCCGGTCAGCCTGTCGCTGGCCGGCGGCTGGAAGTTGAACGAGCAGTGGCGCATCACCGCCAACCTCGACCACGCCGAACGCGCGCCGGTCGAAGAGGAACTGTTCTCGGACGGCCCGCACATCGCCACCCTCGCCTACGAAGTCGGCGACGCCAACCTCGGCAAGGAAGCGGCGAACCAGTTCGAGGTGGGCCTGCAGTACCAGGCCGACTGGGTGGATGCGAAGGTGTCCGCGTACTACAACCGCTTCAACGACTTCATCTACCTGGCCGAAACCGGCAACAGCTGGTACTGGGACGAGGAGGACGAGTTCCTGCCGATCCGCCAGTGGTCGCAGGGCGATGCGCGCTTCCGCGGGCTGGAAGGCGAGGCGATGTTCCACCTCGCGCAGACCGACCGGGGCGATTGGGACCTGCGGGTGTTCGGCGACACCGTGCGCGCCACGTTCAAGGATGGCGGCAACGTCCCGCGCATCGCGCCCTCGCGCTTCGGCGCGCAGCTGCGCTGGGAGCACGCGGGCTGGCGCGCCTCGCTGGGCGCGACCCGCACCAACCGCCAGGACAAGGTGGCGCAGGACGAAACCCCGACCGCCGGCTTCACCCTGGTGGACGCGCATGCCAGCCGGCATTTCGATGCCGGGAACCTCAGCTGGGAGGTGTTCGCGGACGCGTCCAACCTGACCAACCAGGCGGCGCGCCTGCACACCTCGTTCCTCAAGGATGCGGTGATGCTGCCGGGTCGCAGCGTGGGCTTCGGCGTGCGCGTGTTCTTCTGATCGCCTGCTTCTGATCGCGGCTCAGCCCGTGCGCGCGCAACGCGCGCACAGGCCATGCACTTCCAGCGTCTGCGCCTGCGGCGCGAACCCCAGCGCGCGGGCGGCGGCATCCAGCTGGCCGACGATGCCGGCGTCCTCGAGCTCGGTCGCCGAATGGCAGCGGTCGCAGATCAGGAACGGCACCGAATGCTGCGCGGCGTTCGGGTGGTGGCAGGCCACGAACGCGTTGATCGATTCCAGCTTGTGGATGAACCCGTTGGCGAGCAGGAAGTCCAGCGCGCGATACACCGTCGGCGGCGCCGCCGCGCCCGCACCTTCGCCCTCGCGTACCTGCTCCAGCAGGTCGTAGGCCTTGATCGGCCTGCCCGCCTCGGCCACCAGGCCCAGCACGCGCAGGCGGATCGGGGTCAATCGCAATCCTCGCTCGCTGCAGGCGCGCTCCACCGCGCCGACGAAGCCCGCCGCGTCGTGGACGTGGTGGGTCGGGTCGGTGCAGGCGTGCGGATAGGCCATGGCGATGATCTAAGGGCCGGCGGGCAGCATCGCAAGGGCGGCATCGATCCGCGCCAGCGCCTCGTCGCGCCCGCACAGATACACCGTCCAGCCGATGTCCGGGCTTACCTGGGTGCCGGTGATGGCCACGCGCAGCGGCTGCGCGATCTTGCCCATGCCGATGCCGAGCGACTCGGAGACCGCCTTCACCACCTCGTGGATCGGATCGGGCGACCAGTCGGACAGGTCCGCAAGCCGCGCCCGCATCTGCGCCAGCGGTTCGCGCGCGGCCTCCTTGAGGTGCTTGGCCACCGACGCCTCGTCGTACGCCGTCAACGGGCCGAACCACAGCGCCGATTTCTCCGCCATCTCCTTCAGCGTCTGCGCGCGCTCGCGCAAGGCGATGACGAGTTCGGCGGGCTTCGGGCCATGCGCCAGGTCATAACCGGCCTGTTGCAGGTGCCAGGCGAGGTGCTTCGCCACCGCCTCGGGATCGTCCGACTTCAGGTATTGCTGGTTGAGCCAGCCGAGCTTGGCCATGTCCAGGCGCGCGGCCTTCGCATTGACATCGGCGAGGTCGAACAGCGACTGCATCTCCGCGATCGAGAACACTTCCTGGTCGCCGTGCGACCAGCCCAGCCGCACCAGGTAGTTCAACAGCGCATGCGGCAGGTAGCCGGCGTCGCGGTACTGCATCACGTCGGCCGCGCCGGTGCGCTTGGACAGCTTGGCGCCCTGCTCGTCGAGGATCATCGGCAGGTGCGCGAAGTGCGGTACGGGCGCGCCCAGCGCCTGGTAGATGTTGATCTGGCGCGGGGTGTTGTTGACGTGGTCGTCGCCGCGCACCACGTCGGTGATGCGCATGTCGATGTCGTCCACCACCACCGCGAAGTTGTAGGTGGCGTAACCGTCGCTGCGGAAGATGACGAGGTCGTCGAGCTCGCTGTTGGCGATCTCGATCCGGCCCTTGACCTTGTCGTCCCACGCGACCACGCCATCCAGCGGGTTGCGGAAGCGGATCACCCGGTTGGGATCGTCGCGCCAGCCCGCGTCCGCATCGCGATAGGCGCCGTTGTAGCGCGGCTTGTCGCCGGCAGCCATCGCCGCCTCGCGCATCGCCTCGAGTTCTTCCTTGGTCTCGTAGGCGTAATAGGCGTGGCCGGACGCGACCAACTGCTCGGCGACCTCGCGGTAGCGATCCAGCCGGTGGGTTTGGTAGATCGGACCCTCGTCATAGTCCAGGCCCAGCCAGTCCATCGCCTGCAGGATGGCGTCGATCGCGGCCTGGGTGCTGCGCTCGCGGTCGGTGTCCTCGATCCGCAGGATGAACTGCCCGCCCTTGCGGCGCGCCTCCAGCCAGCAATACAGCGCGGTGCGCGCGCCGCCGATGTGGAGGTAGCCGGTCGGGGACGGGGCGAAGCGGGTGCGGACGGTCATGGGGATGCAGGTTCTGGAGTGCGGCGTATTTTAGCCTGCAGCCGGCGGGTACCCCTTCGCGGATCCTGCGAACATCCTGTTCGAGTCGCCGCCGCAGGCCATCCATGGCCTGCTCTCCGGAGCCACCCGCCAGCCGCAGGCAATCCGCCGCATCCTTAGAATCACGCCATGACCACCCTGTTCGTCTCCGACCTCCACCTCGACCCGTCGCGCCCCGCGATCACCGAGCTGTTCGGCCGCTTCCTGGATGGCGAGGCGCGCCGCGCCGATGCGCTGTACATACTCGGCGACCTGTTCGAGGCCTGGGTCGGCGACGACGATCCGGCCGAGACCGGCGCCTTCGTGGCCGGGCGGCTGCGCGCCTTGGTCGATGCCGGCGTGCCGGTCTCCTTCATCCGCGGCAACCGCGACTTCCTGCTCGGCGCAGGCTACGCGCGGCGGTGCGGGATGCGCCTGCTGCCGGATCCCGCGGTGGTGATGCTGCACGGCGAGCCCACCATGCTCCTGCATGGCGACTTGCTGTGCACTGACGATGTCGCCTACCAACAGTTCCGCGCGCAGACCCGCGACCCGGCGTGGCAGGCGCGGTTCCTCGCGCAGCCCCTGCAGGCGCGGCTCGCCTTCGCCGCGCAGGCGCGCGCCGCCAGCCAGGCCCGGCACGGTCAATTGCAGGCCAGCGGGATGGCCGAGGCGATCACCGACGTCGCGCCGGACACCGTGCAGGCCTGGTTCGCCCGCTACGGCGTCCGTCGCATGATCCACGGGCACACCCATCGCCCGGCAATCCACGACGAAGGCCGCGGCAACACGCGCATCGTGCTCGGCGACTGGTACGAACAGGGCTCGCTGCTGCGGGTGGATGCGACCGGTTGCGCGCTGTCGACCTTGTAGCAACGGCAGCGCGCGGCAATCATCGACGCGCTGGATTCAATCCGCCTCGGCCAGCAGGCTCTCCAGTTCGTCGAGGTCGAAGCCGGCCTGCAGCCGCGCCTCGGTGTTGAACGGCTTGTGCAGCACGCCCGTGGCGTGCTCGCGCAGCAGTTCGCGGAACCGCGCGCGCGGCTCGACGCCGGCGCGCTCGCAATGCCAGCGGTACCAGCGACTGCCAGCGGCGACATGCGCCACTTCCTCGCGCAGGATCACGTCCAGGATGTCGGCGGTGGCGTCGTCGCCCAGCGACCGCAGCTTCACGATCATCCCCGGGGTGACGTCCAGTCCGCGCGCCTCCAGCACCCGCGGCACCAACGCCATCCGCGCCAGGCCGTCGTGCGCGGTCTTCTCGGCCATTTCCCACAGGCCGTTGTGGGCATCGAAGTCGCCGTAGTCGTGGCCAAGCTCGCGCAGCCGCGCGCGCAGCATCGCGAAATGGCGTGCCTCGTCCCTCGCCACCGACACCCAGTCGGCGTAGAACGCGTTCGGCATCCCGCGGAAGCGGTAAACCGCGTCCCAGGCCAGGTCGATGGCGTTGAATTCGATGTGGGCCACCGCGTGGATGAACGCGGCCCGTCCTTCGTCGCTGCCGAACCCACGGCGCGGCAGGTCGCGCGGATGCACCAGCCGCGGCCGCGGCGGGCGACCGGGCATGCGGATCGGCTCGGACGGCGGCGCGTCCGTCGGGATCGCCAGCTCGCCACGCACGAATGCATCCGCCATGGCCAGCGTCAACGCGGGCTTGTCGTCCGGCGTGGCGGCATCGAGGCAGGCGCGGGCGGCGGCGAACAGGCTAGTCATCCGGGAAGGGGCTTCCTGCTGGACGCGTCACCGGGTGCGTTCCAAGTCGCTCCCCGATACTCGCTTGGTTGGAACGCACCCGGTGACCCGCCCTGCAGCAGACTCGAGTCCTGATGGCGGGCAGGCCCCGCAACCAAGCGAGTATCGGCGAGCGACTTGCGGGGCCTGCCCGCCATCAGCTTCCCTGGATCCCGCGCATGGTTACCCAGCCCGGCGCTTCTTCTTCGCCTCGTCCGAGCGCAACTGCTTGATCCGCTCGAAGTAGCCGGGCTCGATCCCGGTCACGTATTCGCCGCTGAAGCAGGAGCTGTCGAACTTGCGGCCCGGGAACTTCGGGCCGGCGACCGCCGCCTCGAGGTCCGCCAGGTCCTGGTACACCAGCCAGTCGCAGCCCAGCAGGTCCTCGATCTCCTTCTCGCTGCGGCCGTGCGCCACCAGTTCCTCGCTCGACGGCATGTCGATGCCGTAGATGTTCGGGTAGCGCACCGGCGGCGCCGCCGACGCCAGGTAGACCTTGCGCGCCCCGGCATCGCGCGCCATCTGCACGATCTGCTTGCTGGTGGTGCCGCGCACGATCGAATCGTCGACCAGCAGCACCACGCGGTTGCGGAATTCCAGCAGGATCGGGTTGAGCTTGCGCTTGACCGACTTCGCGCGCTCGCCCTGCCCGGGCATGATGAAGGTGCGGCCGACGTAGCGGTTCTTGATGAAGCCCTCGCGGTACTTCACGCCGAGCACGTTGGCGATCTCCAGCGCGGAATCGCGGCTGGTGTCCGGGATCGGGATGACCACGTCGATGTCGTGGTCAGGCCGCTCGCGCAGGATCTTCTCGCCCAGGGTCACGCCCATGCGCATGCGCGCCTTGTGCACCGAGATCTCTTCCATCATCGAGTCCGGGCGCGCGAAGTACACGTACTCGAAGATGCAGGGCGCGTTGGCCTGCTCCGGCGCGCACTGCTGGGCGAACAGTTCGCCGCGCGCGGTGACCACGATGCCCTCGCCCGGGCGCACGTCGCGCACGCGCTCGAAGCCGAGGATGTCCAGCGCCACCGACTCGGAGGCCACGATGTACTCGTCGCCGCCGGCCGCCGCACGCTTGCCCAGCACCAGCGGGCGGATCCCGTTGGGGTCGCGGAACGCGACCAGCCCCAGGCCCAGCACCGCGCAGACCACCGCGTACCCACCCTTGGCGCGGTGCGCCACGCCGCCGATCGCGCGGAACGCCGCTTCCGGGGTCAGCGCCTTCTGCAGGTCCAGCTCGTGCGCGAACACGTTGAGCAGGACCTCGGAATCGGACTCGGTGTTGACGTTGCGGCGGTCCTGTTCGAACACCTCGCGGCGCAGCGCATCTGTATTCACCAGGTTGCCGTTGTGCGCCAGCGCGATGCCGAACGGCGAGTTCACGTAGAACGGCTGCGCCTCGTCGCTGCCTTCGCTGCCCGCGGTCGGGTAGCGGCAATGGGCGATGCCGACGCGCCCTTCCAGCAGCGCCATCGACTTCGCGTCGAACACGTCGCGCACCAGGCCGTTGCCCTTGTGCACGCGCAGGCGGGTGCCATGCACGGTGGCGATGCCGGCGGCGTCCTGGCCGCGGTGCTGGAGGACGGTCAGGCCGTCGTACAGCTGGGCCGCGACTTCGCTCTGGCCGACGATTCCGACGATGCCGCACATGGGGGTCTGTCCTGTTCCTGGCGACGCTGATGTCAGGGATGCGGGCGCACGATGCCGTCGATGCCAGCCTTGGCCTTCACTTGCGCCTTCAGCGCATCGGCCTCGGCGCGGTTCATCGCCGGGCCCACGCGCACGCGGGTGCGCTTGCCCGACTCGGTCTGCACGACGTCGGTGAAGGCATTGAAGCCGGCGGCGCGGAGCTTGTCGCGCAGGCTGGTGGCCGCGGCGGCATCGGCGAAGGCACCCACCTGCACCGCGAATCCGGTGCCTGCGGCAGGCGCCGCGGCGGCAGGCTTGGGCGCCGCGACGGGTGCAGCCGCCACTGGCGCGGGCTTCGCGGCTTCCGGCTTGGGTGCCTCGGCCTTGGCAGGCGCGACCTTCGCCGCCTCCGGCTTGGCCACCTCGGCCTTGGGCGCGGCGACCTTCGCCGCCTCCGGCTTGGCCACCTCGGCCTTGGGCGCGGCGACCTTCGCCGCCTCCGGCTTGGGTG
>JAFLEB010000108.1 GCA_017302075.1 Lysobacterales bacterium | reverse complement strand
TCGCCAAGGCGCTGGCCGGCGAGCCGCTGCCGGTCTACGGCGACGGCAGGCAGGTGCGCGACTGGCTGTTCGTCAGCGACCACTGCGCGGCGATCCGCACGGTGCTGGCCAAGGGCCGGGTCGGGGAAACCTACAACGTCGGCGGAAATGCCGAGATGCAGAACATCGAGGTCGTGCACGCGATCTGCGCGCTGCTCGACCGGCGCCGCCCGCGCGAGGACGGCCTGCCGCGCGCGTCGCAGGTCACCCATGTCGCCGACCGCCCGGGCCACGATCGCCGCTACGCCATCGACGCCAGCAAGCTGCGCGACGAACTGGGCTGGGAGCCGGCCTACACCTTCGAGCGCGGCATCGCGGAGACCGTGGACTGGTACCTCGCGCACCAGGACTGGGTGCAGCGCGTGCTCGACGGCAGCTACAGGCTCGAGCGCATCGGGGTCGCGGCATGAACCCGCTGGCGAGCGGGCGCAAGGGCATCATCCTTGCCGGCGGATCGGGCACGCGCCTGTACCCGATCACCAAGGCGATCAGCAAACAGCTGCTGCCGGTCTACGACAAGCCGATGGTGTACTACCCGCTGAGCGTGCTGATGCTGGCCGGCATCCGCGAGGTGCTGGTGATCAACACCCCGCACGAGCAGGCGCTGTTCCAGCACCTGCTGGGCGACGGGTCGCAGTGGGGCATGCGCATCGAGTACGCCGCGCAGCCCAGTCCGGACGGCCTGGCGCAGGCGCTGCTGATCGGCCGCGAGTTCCTCGCCGGCGGCCCGAGTTGCCTGGTGCTGGGCGACAACATCTTCCATGGACATGGCCTCACCGAGCTGCTGCAGCGCGCCGATGCGCGCGAACAGGGCGCTACCGTGTTCGGCTACTGGGTCCGCGACCCGGAACGCTACGGCGTGGCCGAGTTCGATGGGTCGGGCAGGGTGGTTGGCCTGGAGGAAAAGCCGGCGGCGCCGAAGTCCCACTACGCCGTCACCGGCCTGTATTTCTACGACGGCCGTGCCAGCGATTTCGCGGCGGGCTTGAAGCCCTCGCCGCGCGGGGAGCTTGAGATCACCGACCTCAATCGCTGCTACCTCGAGGCCGACGCGCTGCACCTGGAGAAGATGGGGCGCGGTTACGCCTGGCTCGACACCGGCACGCACGAATCGCTGGTCGAGGCCTCCAGCTTCATCGAGACCATCGAGAAGCGGCAGGGCCTGCGGGTCAGCTGCCCGGAAGAGATCGCCTACTTCAACGGCTGGATCGATGCCGACCAGCTGCGTGAGCTGGCCCGCCCCCTCGCCAAGAACGGCTACGGGCAGTACCTGCTCGGCCTGCTGGAACACGGGCGCGTCGCATGAAGGTCATCGACACCGGCCTGCCGGGCTGCGTGGTGATCGAACCGGCCGTGTTCGGCGATGAGCGCGGCTATTTCTACGAGGGCTGGAATGCGGCGCGCTTCGGCGCGCTTGGCCTGCCCGCTGCGTTCGTGCAGCACAACGTCTCGCGCTCGCGGCGTGGCGTCCTGCGCGGCCTGCATTACCAGTGGCCTGGCAACGTGCAGGGCAAGCTGGTCAGCGTGCTCGAAGGCGAGGTCTACGACGTCGCGGTCGACATCCGCCGGGGATCGCCGACCTTCGGCCGCCACGCGGCGGCGATCCTCAGCGCCGGCAACAAGCGCCACTTCTGGATCCCGGAAGGCTTCGCGCACGGTTTCGTGGTGCTGAGCGAGGAGGCGGTGTTCACCTACCTGTGCACCGCGCCCTACGACCGCGACAGCGACAATTCGCTGCGCTGGGACGACCCGCGACTGGCGATCGACTGGCCGCTCGCCGAGGTCTCGCTGTCCGGGAAGGATGCCGTCGCGCCATTGCTGGCGGACATGCCGGCCGAGCGGTTGCCGCTGTTCGTCGCATGAAGCTGCTGTTGCTGGGCGGGAACGGGCAGGTCGGCCGCGAACTGCGGCGCAGCCTGGCCCCCTTGGGCGAGCTGGCGGTCGCCACGCGCGAGGGCGGCGCTGGCGATGCGGCGGCGGATTTCGATGCGCCGGAATCGCTGGCGGCACTGATCGCAGGCAGCGCCCCGGACGTGGTGGTGAATGCCGCGGCCTATACAGCCGTCGACCAGGCGGAGACCGACCGCGAGGCGGCGTTCCGGGTGAATGCCGAGGCGCCGGCTGCGCTCGCGCGCGCCTGCGCCGAGTGCGGTGCGCTGCTGGTCCATTACTCGACCGACTACGTGTTCGACGGCAACGCGACCCGCCCCTATCGCGAGGACGACCCGACCGCGCCGCTCGGCGTGTACGGCGAGAGCAAGCTCGCGGGCGAAGCGGCGATCCGCGACAGCGGCGCGCGCCACGCGATCCTGCGCACGGCCTGGGTATACGCCGCGCACGGCCGCAATTTCCTGCGCACGATGCTGCGCCTCGCGGGCGAGCGCGACGCGCTGCGCGTGGTCGCCGACCAGGTCGGTGCGCCGACGCCGGCGTCGTGGATCGCCGATGCGACGGCGGCGATGCTGCGGCGGGGCATCGATGGCGCGGGCACCTGGCACGTGGTCGCCGACGGCGAGACCAGCTGGCATGGGTTCGCCAGCGCGATCATGCGCGAGGCCGTGGCGGCCGGCTTGCTGGCGCGCGCGCCCGGCGTCCTGCCGATCGGCACTGCCGACTATCCGACGCCGGCGCGGCGTCCTGCCTACTCGGTGCTCGACACCGCACGCCTGCAGCGCGATTTCGGCCTGCTGCCGCCCGGCTGGGAAGCCGGACTGCGCGCCACCCTGCGCGAACTCGCCAGCGCCTAGGACGCGGCGGACCCGCCCGCGACCAGCCGGCGCTTGAGCCGCAATGCCGGCCGTTCGATCGCGAACCACGACATCGCCGCCAGGCCGCCGGCCAGCAGGGTGGCCCACAGCGTGTTGTGCCACGGGCCGCCGGGCGCGACGCTCTGCACCAGCTGCGCCGCCGGCCATCCGTACAGGTACAGGCCGTAGGACAGGTCGGTCTCGCGGATACGCGGCAGCGCGGGCGCCAGGCCCAGCCACAGCGTGCCGTAGCAGGCGAGCAGAAAATGCGCGGGCACGAACGCCGGCGTGCCGCGCGTGGCCGCAGCCAGCGCCAGCAGCCCGAGCAGCGGCCACGGCGACAACCGCACGCGGTCGCGCAGCACCCAGAGCAGGGTGCCGGTGATGAAGAACGCGGTGCACCAGGTGTAGTTGGCCAGGTGCTCCGGCAGCGGGCGGCGCAGCAGCACGAAGGCGCAGGCGGCGCCCATCGCCAGTGCCCATGCCGGCACGTAGCGGCGCGGCGCCAGCATGCCGAGCAGGCTCGCGCCCAGCAGCGCGAGGTACAGCCGCGCTTCCACCGGCAGCGTCCACAACGAGCCGTTGATCGCTGCGTTCGGCAGGCCCTCGAAGACGCCGGGCAGGAAGTAGCGGCTCGACCACAGGCTGGCGTTGACCCAGAGGTAGTCCCAGGTCAGCGGACTGCGCCAGTAGCCGGGGTCGGTGGTCAGCAAGGGGCCGAGCACCAGCACGCTCAGTCCCACGCAGGCCACGAGCGCGGGCAGGATGCGCAGCGCGCGTGCGAGCAGGTAGCCGGGGGCGCTGTTGCGTTCCAGGCTGGCGGCGATCAGGAAGCCGCTGATCACGAAGAACATGTCGACCGCGAGCGCGCCGGCGAACTTGATGCCGGTCAGGGTGGCCACGAGGTCGCCGCCCGCGCTGCCGGTGATCGCCCAGGCGTGCCCGTGGATCACCAGCCACGCGGCGACCAGTCGGATCAGGTTGAAGTTGTTGCGGCCCGTCGCCCAGGCGTCGCCCAGCGTCGGCCCAGCCGAAATCGTCGTCATGGGCCTGCGTGGCGCCAATGCCAGGGCTCGTGGACGATCCCGTGCGGGTTGTCGCGCGGGTAGCTCATGGTGAAGCCATGCGCGCCGGCGTGCGCCTGCAGCCATGTGAAGGCCGCCGTCCGTTCGAAGCTGTCCTCGGCCGGCGGTTCGCCCGGGGTGCCGATGTCGAGTGCGAGGCCGCCGTGGTGTTCGCTGAAGCCGGGCGCTGCGTTGACCGCGAGGATGTCCTCGAGCGCGAGTCCGCGCGCCAACTTGCGTTCGAAGATGCCGAGCTGGTAGTCGTGGCTGCGGTAGCCGGAAATCGCCTCCAGCACCACGCCGTCCCCCGCGGCGGCCTGGCGCATGGCATGCCAGGCACGCCTGGCCGTGGGGTGCAGCCACAGCGGCCGGCGCCAGCGGTCGTGGCCGGCGAAGGCCAGCCAGTCGGGTTCGGCGACCAGCGCCAGCCCGGTGCGCGCGGCATAGGCATCGGCCTCCAGCCCGAGGCCGTGCAGGCGCTCGCCGATGCGGTCCAGCGGCAGCGCTGCCGGCATCGCGCGAGCACCGCGTGGCGATGGGCCGTCGAGCACGTCCAGCGCTGCCTCCAGTCCGGGCTCGCGCGCCAGGCGCGGGATCAGCGGCTGCAGGCCTTCGGTGAGCTCCGCGGCGAGGAAGCGCCCATCGCGCTTGCGCCGCAGCACCCATTGCGCGCGCGCCAACGTCCGCGCATCCGCGCTGCCGCGCGGGCGCAGCAAGCTGGCCGGCCACAGTTCGATGGCCTCGGTATTGCGCAGCGAAAGCTGGCGGGGCGACAAGGCGGTGCGGGGCATCGGCGCAGCTTAGCCGGCCGCCAGCGGGCAGGTCACCTCATGCCGCGTGCAACGCGTCCAGCAGGGTCTGCGGCTTCTCCGGACTCACCAGGATCAATTTGCCGTTGCGTTGCGGCAGCAGCACGGCCCGGGGCTGCGCGGTGAGCAGGCAGAACGCGCGGCTGCGGTTGCGCAGGATGCAGGTGCCCACGGTGAGTCCCGGGAAGCTGAAGCCGAACAGCCGCAACATCGGCTTGTACTCGGTGTGTTCATCGAGGTCGAGGACCCGGGCCTTGTCGAGCGCCAGCTCGCGGATCGGTACCTTACGCGCGAATAGCAACGCCCCGGCGACCAGCAGCGTGTCGCCCTCGATGCGGACCTGCCGGTGCGCGAGCATCGACAGCAGGCCGGCGGGCAACAACGCCGTCCCGAACAGCACCACGATCCACCACGGCACCGGGTTCGTGGGTGATTGCACGTGCGTTTCGCCGAGGAAGGCGACCAGCAGCAGCACGACCCACAGGCCGAGCAGGGCAGGCCATGTCCACGGTGCCAACGGCCCGAGCGGGAAATCGCGCCTGGAAGCGACGGATTGCATCGTCAATGCGCCTTGATCCAGCTGGCCACGTCGTCGATCAGCGTGGCATCGACATGGCCGGGCTGCTGGTACTCGGCCAGGTTGCCTTCGCCCTCGCCGGCGATGCCGAGGTGGTTGAGTTTTTCGTACAGCTTGAAGCTGACCTTGTCGTCGGCATGGAACGCGCCGCGCCAGCGTCCCCAGTCGGCATCCACCACCTGGATGTCGCGCGCGCCCTGGAGGACCAGCATCGGCAGGGCGACCGCCGCGGCATCGGCCACCGGGTCGACCGCGTCGATGCTGCGCCAGTAGCCGGCGGGCTGGCCCAGCAGGGTGCGGGTGGCGATGTCGGTGGCGGGGTCGCGCGTTTGCCGTACCTGCGCAGTGAGCTGCGCGATGGCATCGCGTTCGGCATCGCTGGTCTTGCCGTCGTCCAGCACCGCGAGCCGGCGATTCTGTTCGATGACGATGTCGAGCAGCGAGCGCGCGGGCGCCGCCATCAGCACCAGGCCGGCGACGTGCCCGGACACCGAGGCGATCCGCGGCGCCATCATCCCGCCCTGGCTGTGGCCCAGCACGAAGATCCGCTTCGGGTCGATGCCCGCGGTCTTGCGCAGCGCGTCAACCGCGAGGACCCCGTCATTGGTGGTTTCGTCGTCGACGCCGAAGGTGCCGCCGGTGAACTCCTGCGGGCGCGCCTTGGTCCGCTTCTCGTAGCGCAGCACCGCGATGCCCTGCGCCGCCAGCCCGCGGGCGATGTCGAGGAAGGGCTTGTTGGGGCCGATGGTCTCGTCGCGATCCTGCGGGCCGGAGCCGTGCACCAGCACCACCGCGGGGAACGGGCCCTCGCCCTTGGGCATCGCCAGGGTGCCGGGCAGGGCGCGATCGCCTTCGCCGACCGCCATGTCGCGCTCGACATAGGCGGCGTCCTCGGCGACCGGCGCGGCGACCACGGGGGCCGGCGCCGGCTGCACCTGGAAGCCGACGATCCGGCCGTCGCTCCCGACCGCGATCCGCCCCAGCAGCGCGGCCTTCTCGTACTGCAGCGGGATCTCCACCAGCGTTCCGCCGCCACCGGCGGTCGCCTTCGCGGTGCCGCGCCCGGTCGCCTTGCCGGCCTGCGCGGGCAGCGCCTCCCACACGGCCTTCAACTTGTCCGCCGGCACTGCGGCGGCCATCTCCGGCGAGAACATCGCTTCCGCCTCGGCGAAGGCGCCGGCATCGAGCCGGTCGAGCAGGCGGGTCGCGGTCGCGACGGGGTCGGGCGTCGCGGCGTCCTGCGCCATCGCGCGGCCCGACAGCAGCAGGCCCAGCCCGAGCACCAGCAGCAGCGCGGAGGCCAGCAGCAGGCGCAGGATGATGGACGACGCGCGCGCGTGGCCCTGACGGCGTTCGATCATGTGGATGATGTGCAGCATGGGTGTTCCTCCGGGGCTCTCGTGGCGTGCGCGGTCAGGCCGGCTTCTTGAAATACAGGATGGTTTGCGCAGCGACCTGGGTGACGGACACCAGTTCCCACCCCAACTGCCCCAGCGGGGCGACCAGTTCCTCGATCTTCTTCGGCTTGATGCCCATCCACTGGGTGACCTCGACCACCTTGTATTGCCAACGCGTGTTCATGGGCTGTCTTGTCCATCGATGCGGTTCTTCGGCGCCAGGCGGCCGGCCTTGCGCAGCGCGTCGCGCAGCACGTACTCGATCTGCGCGTTGAGGCTGCGGAGTTCATCGTCGGCCCAGCGCTGCGCCGCCGCCAGCACGTCGGCGTTGATGCGCAGCGGGTAGGCCTTCTTCTCGTTCACGGTCGCGCCGGGCTCAGTACAGCGAGCCGGTGTTGACGATCGGCTGGGTGCTGCGCTCGCCGCAGAGCACGACCAGCAGGTTGCTGACCATCTGCGCCTTGCGCTCCTCGTCCAACTGCACCACGCCATTCTTCTGCAACTCGGCCAGGGCCATCTCGACCATGCCGACGGCGCCGGCCACGATCCGCGTGCGCGCCGCGATGATCGCGTTCGCCTGCTGGCGCTGGAGCATCGCCTGCGCGATCTCCGGCGCATAGGCGAGGTGGCTGATGCGCGCGTCGAGCACCGCGATGCCGGCGTCGGCCAAGCGTTCCTGCAGTTCCTGCTTGAGGTGCTCGCCGACTTCGCTGGCGTGGCTGCGCAGCGCGAGCTGGCCGTCCTCGTGCTGGTCGTAGGGATAGCTGGTGGCCATCGCGCGCAGGGCGGACTCGGCCTGGATGTGCACGAAGCTCTCGTAGTCGTCGACGTTGTAGACGGCCTCGGAGGCATCGACCACCTGCCACACGATCACCGAGGCGATCTCGATCGGGCTGCCGTCGAGCTCGTTAACCTTGAGCTTGCCGCTTTCGAAGTTGCGCACGCGCTGGCTGACCTTCTTCTTCGCGAAGAACGGGTTGTTCCAGCGCAGGCCGTTTTCCTTGACCGTGCCGACGTACTTGCCGAACAGGCTCAGCACGGCGGACTGGTTGGGCTCGACCATGTACAGGCCGGCCATGCAGAACGCTGACACGGCGGCCAGCAGCAATCCGCCGATCAGGTTGGGGACGGAGCCGGCTTGGAGGCCGCCAGCGATGGCGAGCCAGGCGCCGGCGGCGACGCCCGCGAGCATCGCAAGCAGCATCGGGATGCCGGGGAGGGAGGATTTCAGGGACTCTTTCATGGCGGGTCTCGACTCGGCGCCGGGATCGGCGTGGGAAAGTGATATCAATTTGATATCATGCAAGCAATCGGTTCCCGACGAACGGTCGACGCCGGTCCGCTCAGCGCGCGGGGCTGAGGTAGAAGATCGGCGCCGGGCTGAACTCGCCGGTTGCATACAGGCCCGCGCCGCCGGCGGTCCAAGCCAGTGCCTCCGCCTGCGGGATCAGTGGCACGTCATGCGCCTCGGGCGTGGCGGCCACGGCCTCGCGCCAGTCCTGGCCCGGATCGCGGCGATAGAACAGCACGCTGCCGTAGGTCAGCACCGCCAGGGTCCGACCATCCGGCGACAGGTCGGCGGCGGTCACCTGCGGGGACAGCCGGGCCAGCTTGGGCTCGTTGCGTTGCAGGCCGGGATCGGCCTCGGGGATGCCGGCCAGGCGGCCGATCCGCCGCGGTTCCTGCACCTCGCGGCCGGGATCCGCCAGCGGCAGCACGAACAACTCCGGCGGCTTGCGCTTCTTGGACACCAGCAGCACCTTGCCCGCGCGGGCATCG
>JAFLEB010000107.1 GCA_017302075.1 Lysobacterales bacterium | reverse complement strand
TCGGCCCCCGCGATCCCACGACCCTGCGAGCGCGCCAGCAGCAGGCCTCTGCGTTGCTCGAGGCGGCGGATGCCAAGTCCGCGCTGGCGCTGGCGCAGGCGACCCTGGCGGCAGCGGCCCTGCTGGCGCCGGCCGATCCGTTGCGGCTGCGCCTGCGCCTGCTCGAAGCCGATGCGGTGGCCGCGCTGGGCGATCGCGCGCGCGCGCGCGCCTCGCTCGAGCGACTGCGCGCGGATGCGCTGGAACTGCGCGGCGAACGCGACCCGGCGACCATGGACATCACCAACAACCTCGCGATCCTGCTCGGCCGGATGGGCGAGCCCGAAGCGGGAAGGCGCCTGCTGGAAGGGTTGGTGCCGTTGCGCACGCAGGTGCTGGGCGAGGCGCACGCCGACACGCTGTCGTCGCTGCACAACCTGGCGGTGATGCGGATCATGACCGGCGACAAGGTTGGCGCGGTCACGCTGCAGCGCGGGCTGGTGCGGATCCAGACCCGACGGCTCGGCGCCGAGCATCCGCACACCCTGGGCGAACGCGGCAACCTCGCCTCGATGCTGACCGACAGCGGCCAGCTGGAGGAAGCCCTGCCGATCGCCCAGTCGGTGCTGGAGGCCCGCATGCGCGTGCTGGGGGCGGCCCATCCGCAGACCCTGCGCGCCCGCCTGAACCTGGCCACCGTGCATGCGCGGATGCAGCGCTTCGATGCCGCCATCGCGCTGCAGCGCGAGGTGGTGGACGCGCGCCTGCGGCTGCTCGGCGCACGCCATCCGGACACCCTGTTCATCGAACTCAACCTGGCCGCCACCCTGCACCAGGCCGGACAGTCGCGGGCCTCGCTGGACCTACTGGCGCGGGTCCTGCCGCTGGCCCGGGAGGTGCTCGGCGACAAGCATCCGCAGGTGCACATGGGCTACGACATCCGTGCCCAGGACGCCGCCGACCTCGGCGATGGCGCGCTGGAGGTCGCATCCTGGCGGACCCTGCTGGACCTGCGTGCCGCCGCCTTCGGCGCTGCGGACGCGCGGACGGTCGATGCGGCCTGGCAACTGGAGGGCGCCCTGCGCGCGCGGGGCGCAACCCGCGAGGCGGACGCGATCCGCCAGCGCTTCGTGCTGCCCCTGTTGCGGGCGGACCCCGGATCGCTCGACGAGGCGCGCGCGGCGAAGCGCCGCGACATCGAGCAGACCGAACGCGAGGAAGCGCGCGCCGCGGCGGCTCAGCGGGTGGCGGCGTCGGCGGGCAGGTAGGCCTGCGGCAACGGCTGCGAGGCGGTTTCCGGCGCCCATGCGAGCGACACGATCCACCAGCGGCGGCCGTCGTGCATCAGCTGGATGCTGTTGATGCCGCGGATCGGCGCGCCGCCCGCGGCGACCGTGCCCTCGTAGGTGCTGAACACCTGCGCGAGGTGGCCGAAGCGTTCGGTACGCCGGGCCAGCTCGCGTTCGCGGAAGCCGCGTTCGACCAGCAGCGGGCCGGACAGGGCGACATAGTCGTTCACCGCCAGCAGGCGGATGCCGACGCTGCCGTCGGCGCGCTCGCCGATCGGCATCATCCGCGCGCCCGGGATGAACAGCGAACGCAGCCGGTTCCAGTCGCGCGCCTGGCCGACCGGCCCCGAGATGACGGCATACAGCGCACCGAGGATGGCGTCGAGGCTCTCGACGTCGGCCTCCGCCGCGGCGGGCGCGCTGGTCGCGACCGGGTGGTCGGGTGTCGGCGGTGCGGATTGGGCGAAGGCCGTGGCCGGCAACGACAGCAGGGCGGCGAGCAGGAGGGCGGGGCGCATGGCGGCATCCAGGTCGGGACTGGCGCAGGGATAGCACGCGCGACGCCGATCCGCCCGTGCCGACCGGCAGGGCTTCAGGTCCCCGGCTCCACCGCCTCGCTGGGCGCGTTGCTGCGGTGCTGCCGGGCCAGCATCGCCTCTCGGTGGGCGATGTAGGCCGTGGCGGCGAAGATGATGCCGGCGCCGACCATCGTCCAGCGGTCGATGGCCTCGTCGAACCACAGCCAGCCGGCGAGGGTGACGATCACCAGTTGCACGAAGCTGATCGGGGTCAGCGCCGAGACCTCGCCGAGCTTGAGCGCCCGCGTCCACAGCAACTGGCCGAAGGTGCCGAGCACGCCCGACAGCACCAGCCACAGCCAGGCCATGCCCTGCGGCGGGTGCCAGAACCATAGCGCCGCGGGCAGCGACATCGGCACCCAGAACAGATAGGTCCACAGCACGATGGTGTCCGAGCCGTCTTCACGCGAGAGCTGCTTGATCTGGATCGCGACGATGGCGGTGATCACCGCCGCGGCCACCGCGACCAGCGACGCCGCGGTGAAGGCATGCGACCACGGCCGCACGATCACCAGCACGCCGATGAACCCGGCGATCACCGCCAACCAGCGGCGCAGGCGTACCCGTTCGCCGAGCAGCAGCACCGCAGCGACCGTGACGAAGATCGGCGAGGAATAGGCCAGCGACACGGCCTGGGCGAGGGGCAGGTGGGCGATCGCCCAGAAGCCCATCCACATGCTGACCACGCCGATCAGGCAGCGGATGAAATAGCGGCGCAGCTGCGTGGTGCGCAACACGCCGCGCAGGTGCGCGCCCGGCGCGCCCGCGCGCATCGCCGGCCACAGCAGCAGCGGCAGCAGGGCGAGCAGGCCGAACAGGTTGCGAAAGAACGCGATCTCGGCGACCGGCTCGGTCCGCGAGGCCAGGCGGATGCAGATCGCCATCAGCCCGAACGCGACGGTACTGGCCAGCATCAGGCCCGCGGCGCGCAACTGCAGGTTCGCCCCGGGGCCGGCGCTCACCACGCGTCGCCGACGATGCGCGGTTCGGGTTCGATGGCCACGCCGAAGCGAGCCTGCACCGAGGCCGCGATCCGCCGCGCCAGGCCGAGCAGCTGCGCGCCGCTCGCATGGCCATGGTTGACCAGCACCAGCGCGTGCGAGGCGGCCACCCCGGCGTCGCCGTCGCGCTGGCCCTTCCAGCCGCACTGGTCGATCAGCCAGGCCGCGGACAGCTTGCGGGTGTCGTCGCCGGCGCCACGGAACAGCGGCATGCCGGGATGCGCGCCGGCCAGCGCCTCGACCTGCGCGGCCGGGATGATCGGATTCTTGAAGAAGCTGCCGGCATTGCCGAGCACGGCCGGGTCCGGCAGCTTGCGGCGGCGGATGCGGATCACCGCTTCGGCGACCTGGCTGGCGCGCGGCGCGCCATCGATCCCCATCGCCTGCAATTCCTCGTCGATGCCGGCGTAGCCCAGGCGCGGCTCGAACGTGCGCGACAGCGCGAATTCCACCGCGGTGACCACGTGCGCGTCCGGCGCCTGCTTGAAGCGCGAGTCGCGGTAGGCGAAGCCGCAGTCGGCGGCGTCGAAGCGGACGAACCCGCCCGCGCGGCGATCGTAGGCCTCGACCGCGTGGATGCGCTCGCGGACCTCGACGCCGTAGGCGCCGATGTTCTGGATCGGCGCGGCGCCGACCGTGCCCGGAATCAGCGCCAGGTTCTCCAGGCCGCACAGGCCGTGGCCCAGCGTCCACAGCACGAGGTCGTGCCAGCCCACGCCGGCGTCGGCGCGGACCACGGCGTCGCGGCCGTCGTCGGCGAGCAGGGCGATCCCGCGCGTCGCCAGGGACAGCACCACGCCGGGGGGATCGCCGGCGAACAGCAGGTTGCTGCCGCCGCCGAGGACCAGCACCGGGCCCTCGCGCAGCATCGCGTAGCCGAACAGCTCGGGCAGGGCCGCGGCGTCGGACGCCTCCACCAGCAACGGCGCGATCGCGGCCACGCCGAAGGTGTTGCGGGCGTCGAGCCGCGCGCGTTCGACGATGCGGTAGCCCGTGCCCGGCATCGGCTCAGACCGGCGGGATGGTGCCGCGGCTGGGGGCTTCCTTGCGCCGGCGCAGGGCCTCGACGCATTCGCCGACCAGCGCCGGGCCGCGGTAGACCAGGCCGGTGTAGAGCTGCACCAGGGTGGCGCCCGCGGCCTGCTTGGTGGCGGCGTCGGCGCCGTGCAGGATGCCGCCCACGCCGACCAGCGGGATCGCCTCCGGCAGGCGCGTGCGCAGCATGCGCAGCACCGAGGTCGACTTCGCCATCAGCGGCGCGCCGGACAGGCCGCCCACTTCCCCGGCATGGCGCGCGCCCTCCACGCCCTCGCGGGCGATGGTGGTGTTGGTCGCGATCACGCCATCCACCTGCAGGTCGCCGAGCACCCGGCCGGCGGCATCGATGTCGCTCTCGGACAGGTCGGGGGCGATCTTGACCAGCATCGGCACGCGCTTGCCGTGCACGCCCGCCAGCGCCTCCTGCTCCTCGCGCAGCACCGACACCAGCCGGCGCAGCGCCTGCTCTTCCTGCAGCTCGCGCAGGCCCGCGGTGTTCGGCGAGGAGATGTTGACGGTGACGTAGTCGGCCAGCGGGTACACCTTGCGCAGGCAGTGCAGGTAGTCGTCTTCGGCGGACTCGTTGGGCGTGTCCTTGTTCTTGCCGATGTTGATGCCCAGCAGGCCGTTGCGCCGGCGCGCGCGCTCGACGTTGCGCACCAGCGCGTCGACGCCGTCGTTGTTGAAGCCGAGCCGGTTGATCACCGCCTCGTGCCGGGGCAGGCGGAACATGCGCGGCTTCGGGTTGCCCGGCTGCGGGCGCGGGGTGACCGTGCCGACCTCGACGAAGCCGAAGCCCAGCGCGAGCAGCGCGTCGATGTGCGCGCCGTTCTTGTCCAGCCCCGCCGCTAGCCCGACCGGGTTCGGGAAGGCCAGTCCGAAGGCCTTGGTCGGCAACGGCTTGGGCGCCGCGCTGACCAGCGGGTTCAGGCCACTGCGGTAGGCGGCCTCCAGCGACGCCAGCCCGAGGCCGTGCGCGCGCTCGGCATCCAGGGCGAACAGCAGCGGGCGTGCGAGTCCGTACAAGGCGTCAGCGGCCGGCGAAAGCGAGGAACGCGGCCAGTCCGCCGAAGAACAGGAAGATCGCGAACACCACCAGCACCGCCATCGCGATCGACAGGTAGCCCAGCACCAGCCCGGCGATCGCCAGGCCGTCGCCCTCCAGGCGCTCAGGCGCGCGACGGATCTCGCTGCGCGCCATGTGCCCGGTGACCACCGCCGCCACGCTGCCCAGGAACGGCAGCAGGGTCCAGCCGAGGATGCCGGCGACGAGGCTGACCACGGCGAGGCTGCTGGTCTGGCGGAGGGTGGCGTTCATCGGCGGTCCTCAGAGGTCGAACTTGATGCCCTGGGCCAGCGGCAGCGCGTCGGAATAGTTGATGGTATTCGTTTGCCGGCGCATGTAGGCCTTCCACGCATCCGAGCCCGACTCGCGGCCGCCGCCGGTCTCCTTCTCGCCGCCGAAGGCGCCGCCGATCTCCGCGCCGCTGGTGCCGATGTTGACGTTGGCGATGCCGCAGTCGCTGCCGCTGGCGGCCAGGAAGGCCTCGGCGCGCTTGAGGTTGGTGGTGAAGATCGACGAGCTCAGGCCCTGCGGCACCGCGTTCTGCATCTCGATGGCCTCGTCCAGTTCCTTGTACTTCATGACGTACAGGATCGGCGCGAAGGTCTCGTGCTGGACGATCGCGGCATCGTTGCCGAGGCCGGTCACGATCGCCGGCAGCACGAAGTTGCCCGGGCGGTCGATCGCCGCGCCGCCCGTCTCAACGGTGCCGCCCGCGGCCTTGGCCTGGGCGATGGCGTCGAGGTAGGCGTCCACGCCGTCCTTGCTGTTGAGCGGGCCCATCAGGTTGGCCGGGTCGGTGGGGTCGCCGATCTTCTTCTCCACCTGCTTGTAGGCGGTGACCAGCTTGGCCAGCACGTCGGCGTAGATCGATTCGTGCACGATCAGGCGGCGGGTGGTGGTGCAGCGCTGGCCGGCGGTGCCCACGGCGCCGAACACGATCGCCGGGATCGCCAGCTTCAGGTCCGCGGTCTCGTCGACGATGATCGCGTTGTTGCCGCCCAGTTCCAGCAGCGAACGGCCCATGCGGCGCGCGCAGCGCTCGCCGACCATGCGCCCGACCTTGGTGCTGCCGGTGAAGCTGACCAGCGGGATGCGCTTGTCGTCCACGAACTCCGAGGCCAGCTCGGTGCCGGCGTCGTTGAACAGGAAGAAGATGTCCGGGAAGCCGGCCTTCTTCAGCGCCTCGTTGCAGATCTTCATCGACGCGATGGCCGACAGCGGGGTCTTCGGCGACGGCTTCCAGATGCTGATGTCGCCGCACACCGCCGCGACGAAGCTGTTCCAGGCCCAGACCGCGACCGGGAAGTTGAACGCGCTGATGATCCCGACCAGGCCGATCGGGTGCCACTGTTCGTACATGCGGTGGCCGGGGCGCTCGGAGTGCATGGTCAGGCCGTACAACTGGCGCGACAGGCCGACGGCGAACTCGCCGATGTCGATCATCTCCTGCACTTCGCCGTCGCCTTCCGGCTTCGACTTGCCCATCTCCAGCGCCACCAGCGAACCCAGCGCGTCCTTGTGCGCGCGCAGCGCATCGGCGCACAGGCGGATCGCCTCGCCGCGGCGCGGGGCCGGGGTCGTGCGCCACACCTTGAACGCGGCCTGGGCGCGCTCGACGAGGAGGTCGTAGTCGGCCTTGCTCGACGCATGCACGCGGCCCAGCACATCGCCGGTGGTCGGGTTGACCGGCTCCAGCACGCCGGCGTCGTTGGTCTTCGACCATTCGCCATTGCCGAGGTAAGTGCCGGATTCGACGGCCTGCAGGCCGAGTGCGGTGAGGACGGGATGGGACATGGACGGCTCCGGGCGTGGGGGCGCGACGCGGCGGGCGCGAGGCGCGGGATACGGTGGCGAGGTGGCGACCCCGGCGCGATTCGAACGCACGACCTGTCCCTTAGGAGGGGACCGCTCTATCCAGCTGAGCTACGGGGCCACAAGCCCGCGATTATCGCAGCAGCGCCGCGACTCGGCCAATCCGACGAACAAAATGACGAATCGCCGATGACGCTTTCGCAGATCGCCCGGCCTGCTTCACCACATCCGCAGGCGGTCGCGCAGCGCGTCGGCGTCGTTCGCCATGGCCTCCGCGTGGCTGGGCCGCGCCAGCATCGCCGCCAGCGCGGGCGGGGTGGCGACCGGGTGGCCCAGCAGCGGTTCCACCACTTCGGGGAACTTGGCCGGATGCGCGGTGGACACTACCACCCAGTCGCCGGGTTCGCCGCGTGCGCGCAGGCGGTCGAGGACCTCGGCGGCGCAGGCGGTGTGCGGGCAGGCCACGTAGCCGCGACGCGCCTGCGTGCGCACCACCGCGGCGCGGATCGCATCGTCGTCGACCGCCTCGGCCCGCAGCACGCTGCGCAGTTCGCCCGCGTCGGGATACAGCCATTGCAGGCGTTCGAAATTGCTCGGCGCGCCGACGTCCATCGCGTTCGCGAGGGTGGCGATGCTGGGCCGCGGTGCGTAGTCGCCGCCGGCGAAGAACGCGGGCAGCACGTCGTTGGCATTGCTGGCGAGCACGATGCCGCCGATCGGCATCCCCATGCGCCTGGCGAGCAGGCAGGCCAGCGCATTGCCGAGGTTGCCGGTGGGCACCACGAAGCCCAGCGCGTGGCCGGTCGCGCGCCAATGGCGCAACGCGGCGTGCGCGTAATACGCGGCCTGCGGCAACAGGCGGCCCAGGCTGATGCTGTTGGCGGAACCCAACGGCACCTCGGCGCGGTAGGCGGCATCGGAGAGCAGGGCTTTCGCGATGTGCTGGCAGTCGTCGAAGCTGCCGTCGACGCGGAACGCGCGGATGTTGTCGCCGAAGCAGCCCAGCTGGTGGGCCTGGCGCGGGGACACGCGTCCGTCGGGATACAGGATCGCCACCCGGAAGCCCGGGCGCCCGTGGAAGGCGGCGGCGACCGCGGCGCCGGTGTCGCCCGAGGTGGCCACCACGATCGTCAACGGCGTGTCGCCGCGCGGGAGTGCCGCCAGGCAACCGGCGAGGAAGGCCGCGCCGTAATCCTTGAACGCCGCGGTCGGGCCATGGAACAGCTCGAGCACGTGGTCGCCGGGGGCGCCGAACGGCTGCAGGGGCGGGGCGATCGCCAGGGCATCGCTGCAGATGCCGGGCAGGGCCGCCGCCAGCGGGCCGTCGGCGAAGAACGGCGCAAGCAGGCGGGTGGCGACCGCGGGCAGGCTGGCGTCGTCGTCGAACTCGGCGGGTGCGCGACGCGGCCAGTCGTCCGGCATGTACAGGCCGCCATCGGGCGCGAGCCCGGCGGCGATGGCGTCGGCGACGGTGGTCGCCGGCGCGCCGCCACGCGTGCTGCGGGCCTTCATGGCAGCAGGCCTGCGGCGGGGGCCTTTCTGTTTTCTGTGAAGAGAAATGAAGAGTGCGAACCTTCCATGGATTTCACAGTGAGGATTTCATCGACCACGCTTGCATCGTAGATCTTTCAAGAAGCAATGAGTTGATAAAGAAGAGAGAGA
>JAFLEB010000106.1 GCA_017302075.1 Lysobacterales bacterium | reverse complement strand
TGACCCGGCGCACGAACATGTCGTGCACGCGCTTGTGCGCGGGGCCGAAGGAATAGCCGGATTCCTCCATCAGCTCTTCCTCGAACGCGAAGTGCGAGAGGGTGTAGTCGACCAGTTCCTCCAGCACGGTGGCCAGGCCTTCGCGGTCCTTGGCCTCGCCGAGCTGGTTGATCAGCGCGACGATGCGCTGGTGCTGCTGGTCGATGACGTCGATGCCGGTTTCGAGTTCGGCCTGCCAGACGAGGAGGGTCATCGCGATGCTCCCGATGGGGGTGTATCGCGAAGCCTAGGGCGCCTTCGCGCCCCGCATATTGATGGGAATCAATCGCGGGGCGCGGTCAGGTCGACAGATGCTCGATCGCGGCCACGCTGCCCAGGCGGTCGGCCAGGCGCTTGAGCAGGGCCAGCCGGTTCGCGCGCAGCGCCGGGTCCTCGGCGTTCACCATCACCGCGTCGAAGAACGCATCGACCTGCGGCCGCAGCCGCGCCAGGTGCGCCAGCACGTCGACATAGTCGCCGTGCGACAGCGCATGGCCGGTGTCGTCGTACGCCGCTTCCACGGCCTCGGCCAGCGCGCGTTCGGCGGGCTCGACGAGCAGTTCCGTGTCCTCCATGCCGGGGATCGCGATGTCGGCCTTCTTCAGGATGTTGCCGATGCGCTTGTTGGCCGCGGCCAGCGCGGCCGCCTCCGGCAATTGCGCGAAGGTGCCGATCGCGTCGACGCGGCGGTCGAAGTCGTACAGCGACTTCGGCTTGCGCTCCGCGACCGCGTTGAAGTGCGCGGCCGGCACGCCCTTGTCGGCGTAGTAACCGCGCAGGCGGTCGAGAATGAAGTCGTAGATTTCTTCTCGGTGAGCGTAAGCCTTGGCAATCCGCATTTCATCTTCAGATTTCCCAGACAGCGCCGGGAAAGCTTGATCGGGAATTGCTTCCAATGCCGCGCCGATCGTGTGCGACAAATTCAGCTCGAACCCGCTTTCGATGATCGTGCGCGCCAGCCCCAGTGCATTGCGGCGCAGCGCGAACGGGTCCTTGTTGCCGGTCGGCTTGAGCCCTGCGGCGAAGCCGCCGGCCAGGGTGTCCAGGCGCTCGGCGATCGCCAGCACCTTGCCCACGCCGGACAGCGCGATGTCGTCGCCGGCGAAGCGCGGCTGGTAGGCCTCGTCGATCGCCAGCGCGACCTCGACCGGTTCGCCGGCATGGGTGGCGTAATGGCGGCCGGCGATGCCCTGCAGCTCCGGGAACTCGTTGACCATGCGGCTCTGCAGGTCGTTCTTCGCCAGCATCGCGGCGCGCCTGGCCAGCGCCGCATCCACGCCGACCTGCGGGGCGATCGCCTCGGCCAGCGCGGCGACCCGCGCCACCTTGTCAGCCACGCTGCCCAGCCTGGCCTGGTAGGTGACCGTCTTCAGGCCGTCGCCCATCGCGGCAAGCCCTTGCTTCAGGTCTTCGTCGAAGAAGAACTTGGCGTCGGCGAAGCGCGGGCGGATCACGCGCTCGTAGCCCTTGCGGATCTCCGACGGGTCCCTGGACGCGATGTTGGCGATGCCGATGAAGTGCTCGGTGAGCCGGCCGCCGGCATCCAGTACCGGGAAGAATTTCTGGTTGGTCTCCATGGTCGCGACCAGCGCTTCCTGCGGCACCGCCAGGAACTCGCGCTCGAACGCGCAGGCCACCGCGACCGGCCATTCGTTGAGGCAATTGACCTGCTGCAGGTTGTCCTCGTCGATGCGCGCGCTGCCGCCGGCGGCCTTGGCCGCGGCCTCGACCTCGGCGATGACGCGCGCGCGGCGCTCGTCGGGATCGACCAGCACGTGGGCTGCGCGCAGCGCCTCGACGTAGACGGACGGCGCGGCGATCGGCACGTCGCCGCCGTGCAGGAAGCGATGCCCGCGGCTGGCGCGGCCGGCGCGGATGCCCAGCGCCTCGAGCGCGACCACCTCGTGGCCGAACAGCGCGACCAACCAGTGCAGCGGACGCGCGAAGCCATAGGCATGGGCGCCCCAGCGCATCGGCTTGGGGATCGGCATCCCGGCCAGGGCGTCGTCCAGCACGCCCTGCAGGAGGTCGGCGGTACGCGCGCCCGGGGTCACGGCGCGATGCACGAAGCGCTCGCCCTTGGCGTCGGTGGTTGTCTGCAGCGCGGTCCAGTCCACCCCGGCCTTGGCGGCGAAGCCTTCCAGCGCGCGGGTGGGCCTGCCTTCGGCATCCAGCGCGATGTTGAGGTAGGGCCCCAGCACCTCGCTGGCCTGCTCGGGTTGCTCGGTGGCCACGCCGGGCAGCAGCACCGCCAGCCGGCGCGGCGAATACAGCACCTTGGCGTCGCCGGCCTGCACCGCGACGCCGCGCTTGCCCAGCGCCGCCACCACGCCGTCGAAAAAGGCCTGGGCCAGCCCCGGCAGGGCCTTGACCGGCAGTTCCTCGGTACCGAGTTCGATCAGCAGGGGGGCAAGGCCAGTCACGCGGGGCTCCGACATTCCAGGGGGACAAATGAGAAAGGGCAGCGGCCGGATCCGGCGCGCTGCCCTGTTTCCGTGCGGCCGGTTACTTTACCCGACCGCGCCCCCGCGGGCCTCAATACACCACGAAGATCGCGCGGCAGCCGTCGTCCACCCACAGCTGGCGGCCATCCACGCCCCAGCTGCGGCCGTACACGCAACTGGTGTTGCTGAGCTGGCGACGGATCTCCGCATGGCCGCGGCGGTCGATGTAGCCGCAGCTGCGGTAGCGGCCGTCCTGCGACTCACAACGGATCTCGCGGCCGTAGCTGTTGTTGCCGTAGCCGTAGTCGTAGTTGTTGCCGTAACCGTTGTAGTAGCCGTCGTTGTAATGGTTGTTGTTGTAGTGGTTGTCGTGGCGGTCGTTGTCGTGGCTGGCGATCGCGGCGGCGGCGATCGCGCCCAGCACCAGCGCGCCGGCGACCTTGGCGCCATCCGAACTGCCGGAGTGCGATCCCACGCGGAATTCCGCGCGGCAGCCATGGGTGACCCAGATGCGGTTGCGGTCGTAGCCCCAGGTGTCGCCCTGCCAGCAGCCCTTGCTGCTGAGCTGGCGGGTCAGGGTCACGCCGCCGGTGGTGCTGACCGGGCAGGAGCGGTAGTTGCCGTCCTGCGATTCGCAGCGGATGGTGGATTGCGCCGCGGCGGCGCCGGCCGCGCAGAACAGCAGCAGGCCGGCGAACGCGGCGAGGATGCGATGGTGGCTGCGCATGTCACTGCCCTCCCTGGGCAAGGCCGGCGCGGCCGGCCTCGATCTCGTCGCGGCTCAGGCAGCCGTTGCCGTCCTTGTCGAAGCCGGCGAAACGCACGGTGTAGGCGTCCTGCCAGGCTTCCAGCGCGATCGGCCGTTCCGGCGTGGTTTCCATCGGCCCCGGCGGTGCCTCGGCGGCGTCCAGCGTGCCGTCGTGGTTGGCATCCAGTGCGTGGTAGCGGCGGCTGGTGTAGTTGCGGCCTTCCTCGAGGTCGACGCAACCATTGCCGTTGCGGTCCAGCATCTCGACCACCTTGTCGAGCGGCAACGCGCCGATCGGCGGTGGCGCCTTCTTCTGTGCCTGGGCGATGCCCATGCATGACAACAGCGCCGCGGCGATCGCCGCGACGGACATGCCTCGCGATTTCATGCGTGCTTCCCTTGGGAGCCGGCGACCCGGACGGGTCGCTCCCACGACCCCGCGTGGCCGATCTTACGCCGGCGCGGTCGTCGCCTCTGTCGGCTTTGCGCTGACACCAGGCCCCGCTTTCAGGCCCGGGAAGCCGAGCTTCTCGCGCTGCGCGAAATACGCTTCCGCCACCGCCTGCGCCAGCTTGCGCACGCGCAGGATGTAGCGCTGGCGTTCGGTCACCGAGATCGCGCGGCGCGCATCGAGCAGGTTGAAGCTGTGGCTGGCCTTGCACACCTGGTCGTAGGCCGGCAGCGGCAGGCCGGCCTCGACCAGCTTCAGCGCCTCGGCTTCGCAGGCGTCGAAGCGGTGGAAGAGCTCCTCGACGTTGGCGTGCTCGAAGTTGTAGGCGCTCTGCTCGCGCTCGTTCTGCAGGAACACGTCGCCGTATGTGACCACGCCCTGCGGGCCGACCGTCCACACCAGGTCGTAGACGTTGTCGCAGTTCTGCAGGTACATGCAGAGCCGCTCCAGGCCGTAGGTGATCTCGCCGAGCACCGGCCGGCATTCCAGGCCGCCGGCCTGCTGGAAGTAGGTGAACTGGGTGACTTCCATGCCGTTGAGCCAGACCTCCCAGCCCAGGCCCCAGGCGCCCAGCGTCGGCGACTCCCAGTTGTCCTCGACCAGGCGCAGGTCGTGCACCTGCGGGTCGATGCCCAGCGCCTTCAGCGAGTCGAAGTACAGCTCGACGATGTTGTCGGGGTTGGGCTTCATCACCACCTGGTACTGGTAGTAATGCTGCAGGCGGTTGGGGTTCTCGCCGTAGCGGCCGTCGGTGGGGCGGCGGCTGGGCTGCACGTAGGCCGCGTTCCACGGCTCCGGGCCGAGGGCGCGCAGGAAGGTGGCCGGGTGGAAGGTACCGGCGCCGACTTCCAGGTCCAGCGGCTGGATCAGCACGCAGCCCTGCGCCGCCCAGTAGGCGTTGAGGCGCTGGATGAGGTCCTGGAAGGTGATCGTGGCGGTCATGCGGGCTGGCAACGGCGACGTGGCTGGCTAGTATAAGTGCCGATGTCGCCGCCCTTCCTGATCATCGAGACCGGCCAGCCGGTCGCGCCGATGCGCCGCCACGGCAGCTTCGCGCACTGGATCCGGGTGGCCGCGGGACTGGAGCGCGACGCGGCGGTGGTGGTCGACGTCGCGCGCGGTGACGCGTTGCCGGCGCGCGCGGGATTCGCCGGCGCCATCGTCACCGGTTCGGCGGCGATGGTCACCGAGCGCCTGGACTGGAGCGAACGCAGCGCGGGCTGGTTGCGCGATGCCGCGCACGCCGGGCTGCCGCTGCTCGGCATCTGCTACGGCCACCAGCTGATCGCGCACGCGCTGGGCGGCGAGGTCGGCGACAATCCCCGCGGCCGCGAGATGGGCACGGTGTGCATCGAACTGGCCGATGCCGCCCGGGAGGACCCCTTGTTCGCCGGCCTGCCGGCGCGTTTCCCGGCGCAGGCCACCCATCTGCAGAGCGTGCTGCGGCTGCCCCCGGGCGCCACCGTGCTCGCCCGCAACCCGCACGATGCCTGCCACGCGTATCGCTGGGGCACGCGCGCCTGGGGCGTGCAGTTCCATCCGGAATTCGCCACCGGGCACATGCGTGGCTACATCCGCGCCCGCGCCGACGCGCTCGCCCGCGAGGGCCGCTGCAGCGCGCGGATGGCGCGCGAGGTGGCCGCCGCGCCGCATGCACGCCGGGTGCTGCGGCGGTTCGTGCGGCAGGCGCGCGGGGCGCGCGCTCCGGTATCCTGAGCGCATTCGACGCGAGGGATGCCATGGAGATTCGCAAGCTGCCGATCGGCCAGGGACTGGCATGGTTCCGGCAGGCCATCGACCTCGGGGCGCGCAACCCGCGCGCGGTGTTCGGCGCGGCCCTGCTGTTCCTGCTGGCCTTGTACGCGGTGGCCCTCGTCTTCGCGATCGTCGGGGCGATGGTGGTGGGCCAGGGCGCAGCGCCCGCGGCCGGCCAGGGCCCCGACTTGCGCGATGCATTGATCGTCGCCGCCCCGCTGTTCCTGGTGGTGATGGTGCTGGTCCCCATCCTGCTGGGCGGGTTGATGCACGTGATCCGCGAAACCGAATCCGGGCGACCGGTGCGCGCCCGCGACGTGTTCCTGCCGCTGCGCTCGCCGGCGGGCCGGCGGCTTGCGGGCATCGGCCTGGTGCAGGTGGCGTTGACCGCGCTCGGTGGCCTGCTGGTCGCCGCGCTGGCCGGGGAAGACTACTGGCGCAACTATGCCGCCGCGATGCAGTCGGCCATGCAGGGGCAGATGGAGCAGGTGCCGCAGCCAGATCACGCGGGCCTGTTGATGCTGCTGCAGTTCCTGCTCAACTACGTCAGCTACGTGCTGGTGATGTTCGCCATCCCGTTGATGCTGTTCTCGGGTGCGCGCCTCGGCGAGGCGGTCAAGGCGACGCTGCAGGCTGGCCTGCGCAACCTTGGCGCCAACCTGCTGGCCGGCGTGTTGTTCATCGGCGCGTTGCTCGCGGCGACGCTGGCGTTCGCCCTGGTCGCGCTGGTGCTGGGGCTGGTCGGCGGCGCGGTGCACCCGGTGCTCGGCAACCTGCTGGTGGCGATGGCCGGGCTGGGCTTCGTCGCCGGCGTGCTGGTATTGCTGGTGGGCGGCGGTTACCTGGCCTGGCGCGACACCTTCGGCGAGGGCCCTGCTGCGATGCCTGGCGACGTGCACGGCATCGAGGTCTGACCCCTACACGCCGCCCAGGGCCTGCAGCAGGCCCGCGTCCAGCCATGCCTGCAGCGCACGCAGCAGGGCGCCAGCCGCGACGATGCCTGCGAGCGCCTGCAGCGCCAGCCACGCTTTGGCCCAAACGGGAAGCGGGTGGGCGGCGTCCGCCACCACGCGGGTGCCGCTGAGGCGGTCATGCAGGGCCAGGTGCGGCGGCACCGCCGCGAGTGCATGCCCCAGGTTGAGGCTCAGCCAGGACAGGCCGGCAGCCAGGTGGCGCAGCAGCGCCCGACCGACGCCGAGCCGCCGGCCCTGCGCGTCGACCACGCGCAGGCCGAGCAGGCGCTTGCCCGGGGTGGCCTGCCAGCGCGAGGCCTCGAAGGCGACCGCCCAGGCCAGGGCCAGCACGGCGTACAGCAGTGCCGGCGCCAGCAGCAGGCTGGCGACCGCGGCTTCCAGCGCGCGGATCGGTGCGGCCAGGCGCGGGTCGGCCAGCCATTGCGCGGCGAGCGTGGTGGGCGGGGCGAGCCCCGCATCCAGCAGCTGGTCGAACAGCCGCGGCAATTGCGCCTGCAGGGCGCGGCCGGCCTCGAGAAGTGCGGCCCAGTCGGCGCGCCAGCGCGCGGCCCCCAGCCAGGCCACCAGCGGCGCCAGGCAGGCCGCGTCGAGCGACCACGCGGCGTAGCGTGCCCAGAACCGCGCGTGGACGGGCTCAGCCGGCGCGCGCGCCATCCGCCGACCGTCGCGGCGTGACCAGCACCGAGGCCAGGATGCCGGCTTCGTAGAGCAGGACCATCGGGATCGCCAGCATCAGCTGGCTGACCACGTCGGGCGGGGTGACGATCGCCGCGATGATGAAGATGCCGACCACCGCGTAGCCGCGCGCCTCGCGCAGCTGGGCCGGGGTCACCCAGCCGAGCAGGGACAGGATCACCAGCGCGACCGGCAGCTCGAACGCCAGCCCGAACGCGAGGAACATGACCAGCACGAAATCGAGGTAGGCGCCGATGTCGGTCATCATCGCCACCCCGGCCGGGGTCACCTTGGTGAGGAAGCCGAACACCATCGGCAACACCAGGAAGAAGGCGAACGCGCAGCCGGCGTAGAACAGCGACAGCGCGGACGCCAGCAGCGGCAGCGCCAGCTTCTTCTCGCGCTGGTACAGGCCGGGGGCGACGAAGGCCCAGGCCTGGTAGAGCAGCCACGGCATCGACAGCATCAGCGCGGCGAAGAACGCCAGCTTCATCGGCGCGAAGAACGGCGAGGCCACCTGGGTCGCGATCAGCTGGCCGCCCTTGGGCAGCTTGTCGAGCAGCGGCTGCGCGAGTAGCGCGTACAACTTGTTGGCGAACGGCAGCAGGCACACCAGCACCACCACCAGGCCGACGAAGCCGCGCAGCAGCCGCGAGCGCAACTCGAGCAGGTGCGCGATCAACGGGCGTTCGAGGTCGTCGCCGGCGTCAGCCATCCTGTCCTCCACGCGGCGTGGTGGCCGGGCCTGCCGGCGCGGCCGCCTCGAAGGCGAGGGCGTCCGCATCCGCTTGCGCGTCGTCGGACGGGCCGGCGGTCGCCGGCTCGGCACCGGCCGCCGCGGCGGCTTCGACCTCGGCAGCCTGGCGGGCACGCGCGGCCTCGCTGGCGATGTCGCGGAATTCGGCTTCGGCCTCGTCCAGCGCGCGCCGGCTGTCCTGCAGGCTGCGCTTGAGCTCCTCGCTGGCCAGTTCCTGTTCCAGCTCCGACTTCACCGAGTACCACTGCGCGCGCGCCTTGCGCACCCACAGGCCGGCGAAGCGCGCCGCCTTGGGCAGCCGCTCCGGCCCGAGCACGACCAGCGCGACCACGGCGACCACCAGCATCTCGCCGAAGGAGAAATCGAACATCGGTGGCGCCGCGTGGCTTAGCGGGCGACGTCGTCGTGCTCGCGCTGCTCGGTCTTGGCCGAGGCGCCGTCGTTGCCGAGGTGGCCGGCAGGCTTGCCCTCGTCGCCGGTCATGCCCTTCTTGAACTCGTTGACGGCCTTGCCCAGGTCGCGCGCGCCGGAGGTCAGGCGCTTGGTGCCGAACACCAGCAACACGATCGCCAGGACGATCAGCCAGTGCCAGATGCTGAAGCTACCCATGGTCGGGCCCTGCGTAAGAGGTGGGGAGGGCGATTCTACGCCGAACCTCGTCCAGCGCGGATCAGCGGCCGGCGTCGGGCAGCGGGGTGGTGGTCGCGGGATTGCCGGTCTCCAGCGGCTGCACCTGCGCGGCGCCCGGATCCGCCGCCGGGGCGGGCGCGGGCTTGGCGC
>JAFLEB010000105.1 GCA_017302075.1 Lysobacterales bacterium | reverse complement strand
CGTTTCAATACCGCGCCGTGCTCAGCCCCTGCATCGGCATCTGCACCATCGACGACGACGGCTTCTGCAAGGGCTGCCATCGCACCGGCGACGAGATCGCGCACTGGCCGCTGATGAACGACGATGCACGCCTGCGCCTGATGGAAGACGTGCTGCCCCGGCGCGCGGCGGGGCGGAAGCCGGCCTGATGCCGGATCCGATCCTGCTCGAACGCTTGCGGCGTGCGGTCCATCCGCTCGATGCGGCGCCGGGCGGCGATCCCTGGAACCTCGAGGAACTGCAAGGCCTGCTTTCCCCGGGCATGCCGCGGGAGGCCGCGGTCCTGCTCGGCGTGGTCGACCGGCCCTCCGCGCCGAACGTGCTGATGACGCGTCGCCACGACGGGCTGCGCCACCATGCCGGGCAGGTCAGCCTGCCCGGCGGCCGCATCGAACCCGATGACCGCGATCCCGCCGCGGCGGCGCTGCGCGAGGCCTCGGAGGAAGTCGGCCTGGACCCCGTGCAGGCCACCGTGCTGGGCTACCTCGATCCGCTGCTGACGATCACCGGCTTCCGCGTGGTGCCGGTGCTGGCGATGATCGATGCGGAGTTCACGCCTGTGCCCGATCCCGCCGAAGTCGCCGACGTGTTCGAGGTCCCGCTGGCGTTGCTGCTGGACCCCGACCGGCTTGAACGGATCGAACTCCAGTTCGGCGGGAGGCCGCGCAGCGTGCTCCAATACCGTTACCCACCACAGCGGATCTGGGGCGTGACCGCCTCGATCCTGTTCAACCTGCGCGAACGCCTGGCGCATGCCGGGGGCTGAGCCCCCTGAGGAGGTGCCTCGATGGCTGGATGGACAACCCTGGTGCAACCCGAAACCCTGGCGATCGGCCTGGGGCGTGGCGACCTGGCGATCGTCGATTGCCGCTTCTCGCTGCTGGACCCGGCGGCCGGCGAACAGGCCTACCTGACCTCGCACCTTCCGGGTGCGGTGTACGCGCACCTCGAACGCGACCTGTCGGACATGGATCGCCATGGCGAGGGTCGGCATCCGTGGCCGTCGGCAGCCGCGTTCAGCGAGCGCCTCTCGCGCTGGGGAATCGATTCGCGCATCCAGGTGGTCGCTTACGACGACGGTGACGGCGCGCACGCCGCGCGCCTGTGGTTCCTGCTGCGGGTCCTGGGGCACGAGAAGGTCGCCGTGCTGGATGGCGGTTGGTCGCGTTGGACCGCGCTGGGACTGCCGGTGTCCTCGGCGCCCTCAGCGCCGGCGCGGCGTACCTACGCCGGCAGCTTCGATGCGGCGCGCTTGTGCGATGCCGATGCCGTCCAGGCCCATCTCGCGAGGGGCGGCATGTTGCTCGATGCCCGCGCCGCGCCGCGCTTCCGTGGCGAGCAGGAGCCGCTCGACCGGATCGCCGGCCACGTGCCGGGGGCGGTCAACCGACCGTATGCCGACAACCTCGCGAACGGCCAGTTCAAGAGCGCGATGCAGCTTGCCGCCGAGTTCCGCGCGCTGCTCGGCGAACGCCCGGGCAGCGACGTGGTCGCGATGTGCGGCTCCGGCGTCACCGCCTGCCACAACCTGCTGGCGATGGAACGCGCCGGGCTGAAGGGTGGGCGCCTGTACACCGGCTCCTGGAGCGGCTGGATCAGCGATCCCGCGCGTCCCGTGGCGACCGGGGGCTGAGCGGGTGTCGGTGATGATCTGGCATCGCCCGGCGTGCAGCAATGCGCGCGGTGCGCTGGCGCTGATCCGCGCGGCCGGGATCGAGCCCGCGATCGTCGATTACGTGGCGCATCCGCCGTCGGTGGAAGCGCTGCGCGCGGCGATCGCCGCGGCCGGGCTCGGCGTGCGCGAGGTGATTCGCGACAAGGAGCCTGACTACGCGGCCCGCGGCCTCGACGATCCGGCCTTGGCGGACGACGCCTTGTTGGCGGCGATGGTCGCGGCGCCGATCCTGATCAACCGCCCCTTCGTGTTCACGCCCAAGGGCGTGCGCCTGTGCCGGCCGCCCGAACGAGTCCTCGACCTGCTCTAGCGCGCCAAGTGCCGGTTACTTGCCGATGCGCGCCAGCATCGCGCGCAGGCCGGCCTGGGTATCGGGCTGCATCCAGTCGGCAACGAAGCGGGGCAGGTCGATGCGCGCCGCGCGCAGGCAGTCGACGGCATCCGCGCGTGCGATCCGGCGAGTCTCCAGCATCGGCGTGCGCGGCAGTTGCAGCAGGCCCTGCAGCCAGGCGATGGCGCGCACCTCGACCTCGTCGATGCCGGCGAGCTCGTCCACCAGGCCGATCCGCGACGCTTCCGCCGCATCGACCATCGCGCCGGCGACCAGCAGGCGTTCCGCGCGATGCCGTCCCACGCAGCGCGAAAGCAGCGCCTGGATGCCCTCCGGCGCGACCAGCCCGACCTGGGTTTCGTTCAGGCCGATGCGGAACGGTCCTTCGGCCATGATCCGGTAGTCGCAGCACAGGGCCAGCACGCAGCCGCCGGCGGGCGCATGCCCGGCCATCGCCGCGACCACCGGTACCGGCGCGCCCAGCAACGCCCGCGCGGCCTCGAAGAAATCGGTCCAGGCGCCAAGCAGGGCATCGCCGTCCTCGCCCAGCGACAGCAGGTGCGGCACGTCCAGTCCCGCCGAGAACACCTTCTGCCCGCCCGCCAGCACCAGGCCTTGCGCACCCTCCGCGAGCGCGTCGGCGATCGCCGCGGTGAGCGCGCGGCACAGGGCCGGGTCCAGCGCATTGACCGGGGGGCGGGCCATGCGCAGCACGTGGATGTCGCCGTGGCGGCTGGTCTCGATCAGGGGCATGCGGGTGTCCTCGTGGCGTGGCTCAGGCGGCGGGCAGCAGGCGTTCGGAGGCGCGACGTACGCCCGGCGGCAGCGGCGTCGGCTTGCCGGTCTGGCGGTCGACCCACACCGCCACGACCTGCCCGTCGCAATGCACGGTGCCGTCGGCGGCGACGATGCGATGGCCGATCACCACGCTGCTGGTGCCCAACTTGTCGGTGAACAGTTCCACCGCGACCTGCGCCGGGTACGCGATCGGCCGCTTGAAGTTCAGGGTCGCCGATGCGACCACCGGCGCGCTGTGGTCGTCCATCCACGGTTCGTCGAGGGTCTCGAACCACTCGATGCGCGCCTGCTCCAGGAAGGTCAGGTAGCGCGAGTTGTTGACGTGGTTGAACGCATCGAGGTCGCTCCAGCGCAGGCTGACGGGGGTGCGGAACACGTGGCTCATGCGGTCTTCTTCCGGCGCTTGGCGGGGGCAGCCGAGCTTGCCGCCGATTTTTGGAGCAAAGGCGCAAGGAATCGGCCGGTATGCGAGGCCGCATTGGCGGCCACCTGTTCTGGCGTGCCGGTGGCGATCACCTGGCCGCCGCGATGCCCGCCTTCCGGCCCCATGTCGACCACCCAGTCCGCGGTCTTGATCACGTCCAGGTTGTGTTCGATCACGACGACCGTGTTGCCGTCGTCGCGCAGGCGGTGCAGCACCGCGAGCAGGTGTTCGATGTCGTGGAAGTGCAGGCCGGTGGTGGGTTCGTCGAGGATGTACAGCGTGCGCCCGGTGTCGCGGCGGGACAGCTCCTTGGACAGCTTCACGCGCTGCGCCTCGCCGCCGGACAGGGTGGTCGCGCTCTGGCCCAGCTTGATGTAGCTCAGGCCCACGTCCATCAGCGTCTCCAGCTTGCGGGCGATGCTCGGCACCGGCGCGAACAGGTCCAGCGCGTCCTCGACGGTCATCTCCAGCACGTCGTGGATGCTGAAGCCCTTGTAGAGGATCTCCAGCGTCTCGCGGTTGTAGCGCTTGCCCTGGCAGACGTCGCAGGGCACGTACACGTCCGGCAGGAAGTGCATCTCCACCTTGATCAGGCCGTCGCCCTGGCAGGCCTCGCAGCGACCGCCGCGCACGTTGAAGCTGAAGCGGCCCGGCGAGTAGCCGCGCGCGCGCGCCTCCGGCACCTGCGCGAACAGTTCGCGCAAGGGCGTGAACAGGCCGGTGTAGGTCGCCGGGTTGGAGCGCGGGGTGCGCCCGATCGGCGACTGGTCGATGTCGACCACCTTGTCGAACAGGTCCAGGCCAACCACCTCGCGATGCGGCGCGGGCGTGTGCGAGGCGCCGTTGATCTCGTTGGCGGCCAGCGCGTACAGCGTGTCGTTGATGAGGGTCGACTTGCCCGACCCGGACACGCCGGTGACCGCGGTGAACAGCCCCGCCGGGATCTCCAGGTCGACGTCCTTGAGGTTGTTGCCGCGCGCGCCCTTCAGCTTGAGCAGCATCTTGCGGTTGGGCGCGTGCCGCCGCGCCGGCACCTCGATCGCCTTCTTGCCCGACAGGTATTGCCCGGTCAGCGAGCGTGGCGCCGCCAGCACGTCGGCCAGCGAGCCCTGCGCGACCACCTCGCCGCCGTGTACGCCGGCGCCCGGGCCGATGTCGACGATGTAGTCGGCCAGCCGGATCGCATCCTCGTCGTGCTCGACCACCAGCACCGTGTTGCCGAGGTCGCGCAGCCGGGTCAGCGTCCCCAGCAGGCGCTCGTTGTCGCGCTGGTGCAGGCCGATGCTGGGTTCGTCCAGCACGTACATCACCCCGACCAGGCCGGCGCCGATCTGGCTGGCCAGGCGGATGCGCTGCGCCTCGCCGCCGGAGAGCGAGTCGGCCTTGCGCTCCAGGGTGAGGTAATCGAGGCCGACGTCGACCAGGAAACCCAGGCGCTCGCGGATTTCCTTGACGATCTTGATGGCGATCTCGCCGCGCCAGCCCGGCAGCGACAGCGCCTCGAAGAACGCCAGCGCGGCGTCGATCGGCAGGATCGCGACCTGGTGCAGCGGCTTGTCGGCCACGAACACGTTGCGCGCCGAGCGGTTCAGGCGCGCGCCGCCGCAGTCCGGGCACGGGCGTTCGCTGATGTACTTGGCGAGCTCCTCGCGCACCGCCGCCGACTCGGTTTCGCGGTAGCGCCGCTCCAGGTTGGGCAGGATGCCCTCGAACGGATGCTTGCGCTGGTACTTGTTGCCGTTCTCACCGACATAGACGAGGTTGATCGCTTCCTTGCCGCTGCCGTGCAGGATCACCTCGCGGATCTCGTCGGGCAGCAACTGCCACGGCAGGTCGACGTCGAAGCGGTAGTGCTTCGCCAGCGAGGTGATCATCGAGAAGTAGTAGGCGTTGCGGCGGTCCCAGCCGCGCATCGCGCCGGCCGCGAGCGAAAGCTCGGGATGCGCGACGACGCGCGCCGGGTCGAAGAACTGGGCCACGCCCAGGCCATCGCAGGTGGGGCAGGCGCCCACCGGCGAATTGAAGGAGAACAGGCGCGGCTCGAGCTCGGGCAGCGAGTAGTCGCAGACCGGGCAGGAGTACTTGGAGGAGAACAGCAGCGGCTCGCGGTCGGTCTGGTCCATCGACTGCACGATCGCCATGCCGTCGCCCAGCTTGAGCGCGGTCTCGAACGATTCCGCCAGCCGCTGCTTGATGTCGGCGCGCGGCTTGAAGCGGTCGATCACCGCTTCGATGGTGTGCTTCTGGCGCAGCGCCAGCGGCGGCACCGCGTCGATCTCGTGCAGGGTGCCGTCCACCCGCACCCGGGTGTAGCCCTGCGCGCGCAGCTGGTCGAACACCTGCTGGTGCTCGCCCTTGCGCTCGCGCACCACCGGGGCCAGCAGCATCCAGCGTTGGCCGGCCAGCGCCTCGTCGGCCTCCATCGCCAGCACCTGGTCGACCATCTGGCTGACCGTCTGCGCTTCCAGCGGGAAGTGGTGGTCGGGGCAGCGCGGGCTGCCGACGCGGGCGTACAGCAGGCGCAGGTAGTCGTGGATCTCGGTGATCGTGCCGACCGTCGAGCGCGGGTTGTGGCTGGTCGACTTCTGCTCGATCGAAATGGCCGGGCTGAGGCCCTCGATGTGGTCGAGGTCGGGCTTGTCCATCACGCTGAGGAACTGCCGCGCGTAGGCCGACAGCGACTCGACGTAGCGGCGCTGGCCTTCGGCGTAGATGGTGTCGAACGCCAGCGACGACTTGCCGGAGCCGGACAGGCCGGTGATCACGATCAGCTTGTCGCGCGGCAGGTCAAGGTCGATGTTCTTGAGGTTGTGCGTCCGTGCGCCGCGGATGCGGATGTAGTCCAGCGCCATGGATGGGGGTCCTGGGGGTGGGGAGGCCGGGGCGATGCGGCGGGCAATCAGGCAGCCTACCGAGGCGCTGATTTGGGGGCAAATCGCGGGATTGCCAGCCTCGGCGAGGGGCGTCTCCCGGGTTGCGACGCCGGGCGCCATGCCGCCGCGGGATTGCCTCGCCGCTTTGTCTGGTCATCCGGGATTGATTCGACGGGCACGGCCCGGGCCGTCGATGGCCCGCGGGAGCGGCGGGGCCACGCCGCCGCCCCTTGGGGACGTGATCCAGGGGTTGGTTGACCCTAACCCGCTGAATCCCCTACAATTCCGCTTCTGTCCGCCCTCGATGGCAGGCAGCGTGCCTTCGGGCACGACCAAGAAGAACTACAGAAACCCGTCCAAAAGGAAACCCACCATGTACGCAGTACTGGTCACCGGCGGTAAGCAATACCGCGTGATGCAGGGCGAAACGCTCCGCGTCGAGAAGCTCGAGGCCGAGGCCGGCAGCGAGATCAAGTTCGACAACATCCTGATGCTTGGCGATGCCGACGGCATCAAGCTCGGCGACGCCCTGAAGGGCGCCACCGTGGCGGCCAAGGTCGTCGGCCACGGCCGCGCCGACAAGGTCCGCATCGTCAAGTTCCGCCGCCGCAAGCACCATCGCAAGCAGATGGGCCACCGGCAGCACTACACCGAAATCGAGATCACCGGCATCGGCGCCGGCGACAAGAAGTAAGGAGACGCAGCCATGGCACACAAAAAGGGCGTAGGTTCCTCGCGCAACGGCCGCGATTCCAACCCGAAGTACCTCGGCGTCAAGATCTACGGCGGCCAGGCCATCGAGGCCGGCAACATCATCGTCCGCCAGCGCGGCACCCAGTTCCACCCGGGCAGCGGCGTCGGCCTGGGCCGCGACCACACCCTGTTCGCGCTGGTCGACGGCACGGTCGAGTTCTCGACCAAGGGCCCGAAGAAGCGCCGCACGGTCAGTATCGTCGCCGCGGAGTAATCCCGGTCGATGCAACGCGAAGGACCCCGCTTCGGCGGGGTTTTTCGTTTCTGCGGGCAACCCGCCCACCCGTTCCAGCGAACACGGCACAATCACTGCATGAAACTCGTCGACGAAGCTGAAATAACGGTCGCCGCAGGCAACGGCGGGAACGGCTGCATCGCGTTCCGTCGCGAGAAATTCATCCCGCTGGGCGGTCCGAACGGCGGCGACGGCGGCGACGGCGGCGACGTCTGGCTGCAGGCCGACGAGAACCTCAACACCCTGGTCGACTTCCGCCACGAGACGCGCTTCAAGGCGCAACGCGGCGAGAACGGCATGGGCAGCCAGATGTACGGCAAGGCCGGCGAGGACAAGGTGATCGTGGTGCCGGTCGGCACCGTCGTCCACAACGTCGATACCGACGAGGTGATCGGCGACATGACCGCGCACGGCCAGCGCCTGCTGGTCGCCAAGGGCGGCAAGGGCGGCCTCGGCAACATGCACTTCAAGAGCTCGGTCAACCGCACCCCGCGGCGGGCCACGCCGGGCACCGAGGGCGAGGTTCGCAGCCTGCGGCTGGAGCTGAAGCTGCTGGCCGACGTCGGCCTGCTGGGCTTCCCCAATGCCGGCAAGTCGACCTTCATCCGCGCGGTGTCCGCGGCGACGCCGAAGGTCGCGGACTACCCGTTCACCACCCTGTACCCGAACCTGGGCGTGGTGAGCGTGGAGCCCGGCCGCAGCTTCGTGATCGCCGACATCCCGGGACTGATCGATGGCGCCGCGGATGGCGCCGGCCTCGGCAGCCTGTTCCTGCGGCACGTGCAGCGCACCCGCCTGCTGCTGCACCTGGTTGACGTCGCGCCGATGGACTACGAGGGCAGCGCGGTGTCGCCGGCCGACCAGGTCCGTGCGATCGAGGCCGAGCTGCGCAAGTACGACCCGGCGATGCTGGAGAAGCCGCGCTGGCTGGTGCTGAACAAGGCCGACCTGATGTTCGAGGAGGAGGCGAAGGCCGCCGCCGAGGCGATCGTGGCCGAACTCGGCTGGACCGGCCCCTGGTACCTGGTCTCGGCGCTCGGGCGCGAGGGCACCTGGCCGATCATGCTGGCGGTGCAGGCGTTCTTCGATCGCCTGCGCGAGGACGAGCTCGAGGCGCGGGCGCAGGCGGATGCCTGAGCCTGCCGTGATGCGCGCGCCGTCCCGCCGAGCGGCCGAATCGCGCGCAAACAAAAACCCGGCCGAAGCCGGGTTTCGTTCCGAATCCGATCGCCTGGGATCAGGCGGCCTGCAGCGCCTTGATGCGCGCGGTCAGGCGGGCCTTGTGGCGGGCGGCCTTGTTCTTGTGGATCAGGCCGCGCGCGGCGAAGCGGTCCAGCAGCGGCTGCGCGGTGGCGAAGGCTTCGGTGGCGCCGGCGGCGTCGTTGGCGTCGAGCGCCTTGATCACCTTCTTGACGGCGGTGCGCAGCTGCGAGCGCTGGGCGACGTTGCGGGCATTGCGCACGACGGTCTGCTTGGCGCGCTTCTTGGCGGACTTGATGTTGGCCACGTGGGAAATCCTGGGGAGTCTGTTTGGGCGGTGGAGATCGTGCGCCGGCAGG
>JAFLEB010000104.1 GCA_017302075.1 Lysobacterales bacterium | reverse complement strand
CCGACGCCGGCTTCGCCACCCGTCGCCACCACGCCCGCGGAACCCGTGCTCGGGCCGCAGCCGGTGCGCGCCTGGGGCACCGGGCCGGACGGCAATGCACTGGATCCGATGGACGAGGCGCATGCACCGCAGGCCGCGGATGGCCGCGCCGAGAACGACGCCACGACGCAGGTGGGCAAGCCCGGCATCCTCCGCGCCCAGGTCCTGCTGCTGCGGGCCCATTACTCCACGGGCGAGATCGATGGGCTGTCCGGCAGCAACATGGCCAAGGCCGTGCGCGGCTACCAGCACCAGCAGGGGCTGCCGGCCACCGGCAAGCTCGACGACGCCACCTGGCAGGCGCTGAACCAGGACGCCGCACCGGTGCTGGTGGCCTACACCCTGACCCAGGCCGACATCGAGGGACCCTACCTGCCGACGCCGGACCAGGTCGAGGACAAGGCGAAGATGCAGCGGCTGGTGTACGAGGACATCGGCGAAATGCTCGGCGAGCGCTTCAACAGCAAGCCCGACCTGATCCGGGCGCTGAACCCGGACGCCGACTTCGCCAAGGCCGGCACGGTCCTGGTGGTGCGCTACACCCGCCCGGCGCAGCAGTTGCCGAAGGCGAGCCGGATTGTGGTCGACAAGTCGGACGCCACCCTGCAGCTGCTCGATGGCGGCGACAAGGTCATCGCGCAGTTCCCGGCCTCGACCGGCTCCAGCCGCTTCCCGCTGCCGATCGGCGATTGGAAGCTGACTTCGGTGGTGCAGGATCCGGATTACCGCTACGACCCCGACCTGCTGGTCGGCCAACCCAAGGACGCCAAGCCGGCGACCCTGCCGCCAGGGCCGAACGGCCCGGTCGGCATCGTCTGGATGGGCATCGACAAGCCGCACTACGGCATCCATGGCACGCCGGAGCCGGGCCAGATCAGCCGCACCCAGAGCAGCGGCTGCGTGCGGCTCACCAACTTCGCCGCGCAGGCAGTCGCCACCGCGGTCGAGGTCGGCACCCCGGTCACGTTCCGGGATTGAGCGATGCGCACCCATCGCCACCAGCGAGGAGGCATCGTGCGCGGGACGCTGCTGTTCCTGCTCGGCGCACTGGTCGGCGCAAACGTGGTCTATTTCGTGCTCACGCGCGCGCCGCATGCTCCCGCAGTCGCCACGCCGCCATCCGCAGCCATTGCCGCGCCCGTGGCCACCGAGGCCCCGCTGCCGTCTCCTGCCCCCGCAACGGCATCGCAGGCGACGCCCGCGGCAACGACTACCGCGCCATTGCGATTGCCATCACCTCCGCCCGGCAGGTTGTCGATCCCGGTGCAGGGCATCGCCGCGACGTCCCTGCGCGACACCTTCAACGACGCCCGCAGCGAAGGGCGGCGCCACGACGCGATCGACATCATGGCGCCCGCCGGCACGCCGGTGCTGGCGGCTGCGGATGGCCGCATCGAGAAACTGTTCCTGAGCGAACGCGGCGGGATCACCCTGTATCAGTTCAACCCGGAGCGCACGCTGGCCTACTACTACGCACACCTGCAGCGCTACGCCGACGGCATCGCCGAAGGCCAGGTACTGCGCCGCGGCCAGTTGCTGGGTTACGTCGGCGCCACCGGCAATGCCGATCCCGCCGCACCGCACCTGCATTTCGCGGTGTTCGCGCTGGGGCCGGAGGCGCGCTGGTGGGAGGGCACCGCCCTCAATCCGTATCCGATGCTGGCCGGCGCGCGCGATTGATCACGGTTCGCCTTCCGTTACCGCCGCCAGCGCCGCCACGACCTCGGCATGGTTGAGCACCAGCGCCTCCGGCGGTTGGCGCACGATCCGTTCGGTCGCCACCCGCACGGGTGCCGGGGCGACATCGAGGAACGCGGCGACGCGGTCGCAGGTCGCCTGCGGTGCGGCCGCCAGGTCCTCGTAAGCGATCCGGATCGATGGATGCGCCGCGAATGCCGCCGCGAATTCGCGGGTGCGGCGCCGGGTCTCGGCGATGTCGCGCAGCAGGTCGTCGATGTCCACGACGAACGGCTTGACCGCGGGTGGCGCTTCCCCTGCAGGCACGTTGGTCACGCCGGTCTGGCGCAACACCACTTGGTGGGAAAGATAGCGGCGGAGGAGGTCGCGGCGGTCGAGGAACACGATCCGCAGCTCCACGTCACCCTCCACCAGCGCGCGGATGCCACGCCACTCCGGGCGCACCAATTCGTCGTACTTCAGCTTGAATCCGGCGGCCTCCGCGCCATGCGGTGCGAGGAAACGCGCCATCGCCGCGGCGGGTGAACCGAAGCGCTGCGCCTCGAGCGCGTGGCACGCATCGGGATCAAGACTGGCCAGGGGGCCATCCAGGCCGACCATGCGCCTCCCCCAGACTTCGCCATGCACGAGCAGCGCGGGATGCGTGCGCAACGTGCGCACCAGCATCGTGCTGCCGGTGCGCGCGGCACACGCGATCATGAAGCGACGGGCAGGCTGGTGCATCAACCGCGCCGGGCGCAGCGGCAAGGATCGCCTGCGGGACTCACGGCGACAGGTCGCCGGTACGCTGTCGCGCCAGCGCATGCAGCAAGCGCAGATCCTCCGCATCGAATGCCGCAGCGGGATCGTCGCCGTCGTCGCGGGCGCGGTAGTGGCGATGGAAGGCGCGCACCGCCGCGGCGCGATCGTCCAGCGGGTAGCCGATCGCCGCCATCGCCAGCCACGGATCGAAACCGGCTGGTGGGTCGACCAGCGACCCGCGCGGCCACAGGCCGTAGCCGGCCTCGGCAAGGCGTGGCCAGGGGAAATGCGCGCCGGGATCGATCTTGCGGGTGGGCGCGAGGTCGGAATGGCCGATCACCTGCGACTTCGGAATCGACCAGCGCGTGGTCAGGTCTTCCAGCAGGCGCAGCACCGCGGCGACCTGTGGCTCGGTGTAGGGCTCACCGCGGGCGTTGTCGATCTCGATCCCGATCGAAGCCGAATTCAGCTCGGTGATGGTGCCCCAGCGCCCCGCGCCCGCCTGCCACGCGCGGTCGGCGTCGGCGACCAGCTGGTAGATGCGGCCATCGTCGCCGACCAGGTAATGCGCGCTCACCGGCCCCTTGCTGTTGCGCGTGCGCAGGGTGTCCAGGCTTTCGCTCACCGAATGCTGCTCGGTGGCGTGCAGCACGATCACCTGGGGCCGTCGCGCGTCGAAGTTCGGCGACGGTACCCACTCGGCGATCGGGTTGCGTTGCGGAGCGTGGACGCAGCCCGACAGCAGCAGGGCGAAAGCGGCGAACGCCAGCAGCCGGCGGAATCGCAGTCGAATGGCCATGCCTGCATTGCAGCCGCAACACGCCTCCGATGCAAGCAAAAAAAGCGGGCAGCGTTGCCGCTGCCCGCGCGTCGCCGGAGGGGAGGGAGACCCGGTGACTTCAAACCATGCTCAGGCCTCGTAGGCGGCTTCGCCGTGCGAGGTGATGTCGAGGCCCTCGCGCTCGGCCTCCACGCTGACCCGCAGGCCGACGGTGGCCTTCACGATCAGGTAGGCAAGCAGCGCGACGACGGACGAGATCGCGACGGTGATCAGCACCGCCTGCGCCTGGATCCACACCTGCGCGCCGATCGCGTACTCGCTGGAGGCGGTCTCGGTGACGTAGTCCCAGATCCCGGCGCCGCCCAGCGCCGGCGAGGCGAACACGCCGGTGAGCAGCGCGCCGCTGATGCCGCCGACGCCATGCACGCCGAACACGTCCAGGCTGTCGTCCGCGCCCAGCAGCTTCTTCAGCCCGCTCACGCCCCACAGGCAGACGACGCCCGCGATCGCACCCATCGCCAGCGCGCCGTTGAGGCCGACCAGGCCGGCCGCCGGGGTGATCACCACCAGGCCGCCGACCGCGCCGGACGCCGCACCGAGCAGCGAGGGCTTGCCCTTGGTGATCCACTCCACCGCCGACCAGGCCACCACCGCCGCGGCAGTCGCGAGGAAGGTATTGACGAAGGCGATCGCGGCCACGCCGCCGGCCTCGAGCGCGGAACCGGCGTTGAAGCCGAACCAGCCGAACCACAGGATCGAGGCGCCGACCATGGTCTGGGTGAGGTTGTGCGGCTTGATCGCCTCGCGGCCGTAGCCGGTACGCTTGCCGATCACGTATGCGCCGACCAGGCCGGCGATCGCGGCGTTGATGTGGACCACGGTGCCGCCGGCGAAGTCCAGCGCGCCCTTGGCCCACAGGTAGCCCGACTTCGCCAGCACCCCGGGCACCGCTTCGTTGCTGGTGAACGCATCGGGGCCGGGGAAGAACCAGACCATGTGCGCGATCGGCAGGTAGGCGAAGGTGAACCACAGCACGGTGAACAGCATCACCCCGGCGAACTTCACGCGTTCGGCGAAGGCGCCGACGATCAGCGCGCAGGTGATGCAGGCGAACGCGCCCTGGAACACGAAGAACGCCAGCTCGGGGATGTACACGCCCTTGGTGAAGGTCGCGCCGATCGATGCAGCATCCAGGCCGGCCGCGAACAGGCGATCGGTGCCGCCGATGAACGCGTTGCCTTCGGTGAACGCGAGGCTGTAGCCGTACAGCGCCCACAGCACCGCCACCAGCGAGAACACCGCGAGGTTCTGGATCAGGATCGAGAGCACGTTCTTCGACCGCACCAGGCCGCCATAGAACAGCGCCAGCCCGGGCAGGGTCATGAAGATGACCATCGCCGCGCACACGAGCACCCACACGGTGTCCGGCTTGCTGATCGTGGGCGCCGGCGGATCGGCGTCCGCAGGGGCTTGCGCGGCCGGCGTAGCCGCTTCGGCGGACTGCGCATCGACCGCGGCGGGTGCTGTCGCCGCAGCCTCGGTTGCGGTTGTGGGCGCCGCATCGGGCGCCGGTGCGGTTTGCGCCCATGCGGTCGGCGCGACGAGCGCCGCGAGGGCGAATGTCGCGACCAACGATAGGGCGTGCAGCCGGGTGCGCCACCCGGCGGCGTGGCGGGTCTTCATCGGAACCTCCTGGATGTGGTCAGAGCGCATCGGCGTCGAGCTCCCCGGTGCGGATGCGGATGACCTGGTCGAGGTCGATGACGAACACCTTGCCGTCGCCGACCTTGCCGGTGCCGGCGGCGCGGCTGATCGCCTCGAGCGCGGCATCGAACATCTCCGCGGTGACCGCGGTCTCGATCTTGAGCTTGGGCAGGAAATCGACGACGTATTCGGCGCCGCGGTACAGCTCGGTGTGGCCCTTCTGCCGCCCGAAGCCCTTGACCTCGGTGACGGTGAGGCCGGACACGCCGACCTCGCCGAGCGCCTCGCGCACTTCGTCGAGCTTGAACGGCCGGATGATGGCGGTGATCAGTTTCATGCAGCCTCCTCGGTCAGAACGCCTTGGTCACGGTGAGCGCGAACGTGCCGTCCGCGATGCGGTGGCCGAACGGGTTGGTGTAGAGCGCGTCGTCGGCGTCGGTGTCGGTCCACGCCGCGCCGACCGAGAAGCCGTTGTCGAAGGCCTTGGTCACGCCCAGCTTCCAGTCGCTGTATTCGAAGGCGCCGTTGCCGTCGATCCACTGCTTGCCGGCATGCGCGGCAAGGCTCCAGCCGCCGTCGAGGGCGAGCGTGGCGTTGAGGTCGAGATAGCCGCTGCCGCTCGAATCGACGTAGCCGAACAGGTCGGTCACCGCATGCGAGTACTTCGCGCCGAGGCTGAGCTTGTCGCTGGCGGCGACGGTCAGGCCGGCATAGACCTCGGCGGTGTCGGCGCTGTTGAAGCCGCCCGGGAAGTCGCCGGGATAGGCGTAGTACAGCAGGCCGACGTCGTAGCTGACCGCATCGGAGAACTTGCCGCGATAGCCGCCGTAGACGTCGAGCTCCAGGCTGCTGGAGATCGGCGCGGCGGTGGTCGACAGGTCGGAGAGCCAGCTGACGTTGCTGCCCCAGGCCCCCGTGTAGAACCCGCCTTCGGAGGCGAATTCGATCCCGCCCTGCAGCGCGGGCTTGCCATCGGTCTGCGACACGCCGCGGAAGACGTAGTCGCTGGTCAGCGCGACGCTACCGGTGGTGCCGGCGTGCGCGCTGGTGGCCACGGCCATGCAGCCGCAGAACAGGGCCGCGAGCGTGCGCTGCACGCCCTTGCGGCGTTCCCCCATGGAACGGATATCGGACGACATGACGCAGGCTCCTCATCGAGATGAAAGCCCTCCCCGGTCATTGGTGCCGCACTTGCGTATCGCGTGGTCCCGCCCGGCCGCGTCGCGACCGGCGGCATCGGCCCGTTCCCGCGGGCCGTGCCATGCGCCTTTCGTCCCTGTTGTGGTGGCCGCCGTTCCGTGGCGCGTGGATCGCCCGTGCCCCGCGGCGCGCGGGGCCGGGCCTGCCCCTGGTGTCAGATCGCGTAGTACATCTGGTATTCGAGCGGGTGGGTCGCCGCGCGGAACTTGGTGACCTCCTGCATCTTCAGCGCGATGTAGCCGTCGATGAAGTCGTCGGTGAACACGCCGCCGGCCTTGAGGAAGTCGCGGTCCTTGTCCAGCGCTTCCAGCGCCTGGTCCAGGCTGTGGCAGACCTGCGGGATGTTCTTCTCTTCCTCCGGCGGCAGGTCGTACAGATCCTTGTCGCTGGGCGCGCCCGGGTCGATCTGGTTCTTGATGCCGTCCAGGCCGGCCATCATCAGCGCGGCGAAGGTCAGGTAGCCCGACTGGATCGGGTCGGGGAAGCGGATCTCGATGCGGCGCGCCTTCGGGTTCGACACCCACGGGATGCGGCACGAGGCCGAGCGGTTGCGCGCCGAGTAGGCCAGCATCACCGGCGCCTCGAAGCCCGGGACCAGGCGCTTGTAGCTGTTGGTGCCGGAGTTGGCGAACGCGTTGATCGCCTTGGCGTGCTTGAAGATGCCGCCGATGTACCACAACGCCAGCTGCGACAGGCCGCCGTAGCCGTCGCCGGAGAACAGGTTCTGGCCGCCCTTGGCCAGCGACTGGTGCACGTGCATGCCGCTGCCGTTGTCGCCGACGATCGGCTTGGGCATGAAGGTCGCGGTCTTGCCGTTGCGGTAGGCGACGTTCTTGATGATGTACTTCATCGCCAACAGTTCGTCGGCCTTCTTCACCAGGGTGTTGAACTTGGTGCCGATCTCGCACTGGCCGGCGGTGGCGACTTCGTGGTGGTGGACCTCGACCTCGATGCCGACCTGCTCGAGCGTCTTGCACATCTCCGCGCGCAGGTCGTGCAGCGAATCGGTCGGCGGGACCGGGAAATAGCCGCCCTTCACGCCCGGGCGGTAGCCGCTGTTGCCGCCCTCGACCTTGGCGCCGGTGTTCCACGCGGCTTCCTCGGAATCGATCTTGAAGAACGTGTGGCCCATGTCGTTGCCGAAGCGCACGCCGTCGAAGATGAAGAACTCCGGCTCCGGGCCGAAGAACGCCTGCTCGGCGATGCCGCTGGCCTTGAGGTAGGCCTCGGCGCGCTTGGCGACGCCGCGCGGGCAGCGGTTGTAGCCCTGCATGGTGGCCGGGTCGAGGATGTCGCAGGTCAGCACCAGGGTCGGGTCCGCGTAGAACGGATCGAGGTAGGCGGTGGACGGATCCGGCAGCAGGACCATGTCGGACTCGTTGATGCCCTTCCAGCCGGCGATCGAGGAGCCGTCGAACATCTTGCCGTCCTCGAACAGCGCGGGTTCGACGATGCTGGCCGGGAAGGTCACGTGCTGCTCGACGCCGCGCATGTCGACGAAGCGCAGGTCGACGTACTCGACCTTGTTGTCCTTGATGAGTTTCTCGACGTGTTCGAACGACATGGGTGGCTCCGGCGGATAGGTGGTGGCGATGTCCTTCCCAATGCAACCTCCGTGCCAACACGCAAGCCATTGATTTGACTGAACGCTGATCGTGCGGCGCAGCATTTTTGCGCCGAGATCGTGCTTGTTTGTTGATGTTTGCACCAAATTGATGCATCGATTGCCTGCGCTATCCTGCGCATCCCACGGACGGCCTTCCCCGCATGAACGACCTGCTCGCCGCGCTCCTCCTCGGCATCATCGAAGGCATCACCGAATTCCTGCCGATCTCCAGCACCGGGCACCTGCTGATCGCCGAGCGCTGGCTGGGCCACCGCAGCGACCTGTTCAACGTGGCGATCCAGGCCGGCGCGATCCTCGCGGTGGTGCTGATCTACTGGAAGCGCCTGTGGGGAATGCTGGTCGCGTTCGCCGGCCACGACGCGCCCTCGCCCTACGACCCGCTCGGGATCACCGCGACCCCGGCGCAGTCGCGCGATTACGCCTTCAAGCTGCTGGCCGCGTTCGCGCTCACCGCCGCCGGCGGCCTGCTGGTGAAGCAGCTCGGTTGGGAATTGCCCGACACCGTGCGCCCGATCGCCTGGGCGCTGATCATCGGCGCGTTCTGGATGGTGGTCGCCGAGCAGCTGGCGGCACGCCGCGCCGCCCGCGAAGGCGAGCGCACCGCGATCTCGTGGACGACCGCGCTGCTGGTCGGCATTGCACAAGTGGTGGCCGGCGTGTTCCCCGGCACCTCGCGTTCCGCCGCGACCATCTTCGTGGCGTTGCTGGCCGGCACCACCAGCCGCGCCGCGGCGACCGAGTTCGCCTTCGTGGTCGGCATCCCCACGATGTTCGCCGCGACCGGCTACGAGCTGCTGTCGCTGGCCCGCCACGGCGGCATCGGGCACGAGGACTGGGCGTCGCTGGGCGTGGCCTTCGTCGCCTCCGCGGTGACCGCCTTCGTGTCGGTGAAGTGGCTGCTGCGCTACATCCAGAGCCACCGCTTCACCGCGTTCGCGGTGTATCGGCTGCTGTTCGGCCTCGCCCTGCTGTGGTTCCTCCCGGCCAACGCCTGAGCGTTCACGCACGCATAACCTTTCGCGCCGTTGCATGGGCCGTCCACGCGAGGCCCCTCCGATGAAGCGCCTGCTCCTGCTCGCCCTGCCCCTGCTGCTGGCCGCCTGCCCCGCCCGCGAGGCCGCGACC
>JAFLEB010000103.1:2398-8940 GCA_017302075.1 Lysobacterales bacterium | reverse complement strand
GCTTGGTGGTGCCCTTGTCGACCAGCATGTAGTACAGGCCGGCGCCGAGGTTCCAGAGGATGAGGATCAGGACACCGACGATGAGCAGGGTCTTCAGCGAATCGTTCACTCGAGCCTCCGCGCACCAGGGCGCCGTTCCGGAACGCGCATTATCGCAGCCCGCGCGGTGGCCGGCGTGACCCGCCGCGGCACGCTCTTGGCCGGCTGGCTGCTGGCGTTGGCGGCGATGCTGGCGTTCTCCGCAGCAGGCCGTTGGCAGCTGGCGCGGATGCACGAGAAGGAAGCGATGCTCGCCGCCGCCGGCCACGCGCTGGATCGCGGCCATCCGCAGCCCCTGCTGCTCGCCTCCGACACCGGCGCCGCCCGCGGCTATGCCTGGAGCGAGGGCGTGGGGCGCATCGCCAACACCACGTTGTGGCTCGACAACCAGCAACGCGCGGGCCGCGCCGGCGTGCGCATGTACTGCATCCTGTTCCCCGACGACGGCGTACAAGCGGTGCTTCTCGATGCCGGCTGGTGGCCGCTGGATGGCCAGCGCGACCTGCCGCGTTTCGGTTGCCCCGCGGGCGATGGCCAGCGGGTGCGCGGGATGCTGGCGCCGCCGCCCTCGATCGGGCTGGCCCCGGGCGACGCGGTGGCGGCCGCGGGCGAGGGTCGCTGGCTGGCGGCACGCCTGGACATGGCGGAGGTCGCGCGGGCGCTGCGCCTGCCGGGCGGGCTGGCGCCACGCGTGCTGCGGCTGGACCCGGACCGCGCGACGGGCGACGCCGGGGTGATGCTGGCCCCGGGCGAGCGCGACCTCGACGTGCTGGCGAACACGCTGACCCCGGACCGCCACCTCGGGTACGCGGTGCAGTGGTTCGGCCTGGCCGCGACCGTGCTGGTGGTCGCGGTGGTGCTGACGGCAAGACGACGCAAGGAAGGAACGCCATGACCCCACCGGACCCGATGCAGGTGCGCAACCGCAACCGCAGGATGCTGCTGGTGCTGTTCCTGTTCTTCTTCGGCAGCGTGCTGCTGGCCGGCCTGCTGCGCTTCTCCGGCTGGCGGCCGGAAGGCAGCAAGAACAAGGGCGAGATGCTGTCGCCCTACGGCGACATGCGCGGCCACGCGCCACAGTTGCGCGATGGCGGTGCCTACCGCTGGAAGGACAGCCCGCGCACGTGGCGGATCGCGGTGATGCCGCGCGAGTGCGATGGCGCGCGCGCGCAGGCCTGCACCCGCCTGCTGGGCAACCTCGACAAGGTGTGGCAACTGATGGGCAAGGATGCCGATCGCGTCCACGTCCTGTGGATCGGCGCCCTGCCGCCCGGCGTGACGGTGCCGTCCGAACTGCGCGTGCTGCAACCCGACGAGGCCTTGCGCGCCGGCCTGCCGCGCGCACAAGCGGCCGCCGGGGAAAACCCCGATGGCGACGCCGCCTGGCTGGTGGATCCGTACGGCTTCACCGTGCTGCGCTACGCTCCCGGCTTCGATCCGGGCGACCTGCGGACCGATCTGGCCCGCCTGCTGAAGATCAATTGACGCGATGAACAACCCCGCAAGCCCCGCGCCGGTCGCGCCCGCCAAGGGCGGGCTGTACCGGCACTTCCACCGCATCGCCTGGCTCGCGGTCGCGCTGGCGACCTGCGTGATCGTGTTCGGCGCCTTCGTGCGCCTGTCCAACGCCGGCCTGAGCTGCCCCGACTGGCCTACGTGCTACGGCATGGCGACCTGGCCGACCACCCCGGACCACGCCAGTGCCGCCGACCACGCCGCCACCGCGATCCGGCCGATCGAGCCGAGCAAGGCCTGGCGCGAGCAGTTCCATCGCATCATCGCCGGCCTGCTCGGCGTGCTGGTGCTGGCGCTGGCCTTGCTGGCCACGCGACGCCGGCCGCAGGGCTGGTTGCACGTGATCGGGGCCGCGGTGCTGGTGGCCATCGCGATCCCGCTGTACATGCGCGGCCAGCACGTCGCGGCGTCCGTGCTGGCGATCGCCGGCGAACTCGCCTTGCTAGCCGGGGTGCTGCGCTGGTCCGACACCGACCTCGCGCGGACCAGCACGCTTACCCTGGCGGTGATCATCTTCCAGGCGCTGCTGGGGATGTGGACGGTCACCTGGCTGCTCAAGCCGGTGGTGGTGATGGGGCACCTGCTGGGCGGCCTGACCACGTTCTCGCTGCTGACCTGGATCGCGTGGCGCGCCACCGGCATCCCGATCCGCAGCGGCGAGGCCGGGCGCCTGCGCCGCTTGCTGCTGATCGGCCTGGTGCTGCTGGCGATCCAGATCGCGCTCGGTGGCTGGACCAGCGCCAATTACGCCGCGCTGGCCTGCGGCACCGATTTCCCGAAGTGCGCGGGGCAGTGGTGGCCGGCGCACGACTTCCGCGAGGGCTTCGTGCTGTGGCGCGGGATCGGCGTGGATTACGAGGGCGGCATCCTCGACAACGAGGCGCGCATCGCGATCCAGCTGGCGCACCGGCTGATGGCGCTGGTGGTGGTCGGCCACCTGCTCGCGCTCGCCGCGCGCCTGCTGCGCAGCCCCGGCCTGCGCGGCTGGGGCACCCTGCTCGGTGCGCTGGTGCTGCTGCAGTTCGGGCTGGGCATCGCCAACGTGGTGATGTCGCTGCCGCTGCACGTCGCGGTGACCCACAACGCCGGCGCCACCGCGCTGCTGTTCGTGCTGGTGACCCTGCTGGCCCGCCTGCGCGCGCCCGACGCATGACCGCAACCGTGTCGCGCGCGGGGCAGTACTGGGCGCTGACCAAGCCGCGCGTGGTCGCGCTGATCGTGTTCACCGCGATCATCGGCATGCTGCTGGCGATCCAGCCCGGCGATGCGTGGCCATGGGCGCGCCTGCTCGCCGGCAGCATCGGCATCTGGCTGGCCGCGGCCAGCGCGGCGGCGATCAACCACCTGCTGGACCAGCGCATCGACAAGGTGATGGTGCGCACCGCCGATCGACCGCTCGCCACCGGCGCGCTGCGACCCGCGCAAGTGCTGGGATTCGCGGTCGCGCTCGGCGTCGCGTCGATGGCGATCCTGCTGGCCTGGGTCAACGTGGTCTGCGCGGCGCTGACCTTCGCCTCGCTGATCGGCTACGCGATCGTCTACACCGGCTGGCTCAAGCGCGCGACGCCGCAGAACATCGTGATCGGCGGCATCGCCGGCGCCGCGCCGCCGTTGCTGGGCTGGTCCGCGGTGACCGGGATGCAGGGCCAGTGGGATTGGGCGCACGCGCTGCTGCTGGTGCTGATCATCTTCGTGTGGACCCCGCCGCATTTCTGGGCGCTGGCGATCTTCCGCCGCGAGGACTACGCGCGCGCGCTGGTGCCGATGCTGCCGGTGACCCATGGCGTGCACTACACGCGCTGGCAGATCCTGCTGTACACGGTGCTGCTGGTGGTGGCCTCGGTGCTGCCGTGGGTCGCGCACATGAGCGGCCTGTTCTACCTCGCCGGCGCGCTAGTGCTGGGCGGCGCGTTCCTCTGGTACGCGTGGAAGCTGCTGGATCCGCCCGACGAATTCTTCGCCATGCGCACCTTCAAGTACTCGATCGTGTACCTGATGGCGCTGTTCGGCTTCCTGCTGCTCGACCACTGGTTGCTGCCGTGGCTGCAGCCTTCGCCGCTGCTGGAGTTCACGCCCGCCGCCTGAGCGGGCGCCGGCATGCACGACCTGTTCGCCGACCCCGTGCCGGGCCAGCGCACGGCGCTGGGGACGCAGGCCTGCGTGCTGCACGGCTTCGCCCTGGCCGGGGCCGATGCGCTGCTGGCGGGCATCGCGGGGGTGACCGCGCAGGCGCCGTTCCGCCACCTGGTCACGCCGGGCGGGCACACCATGCAGGTGGCGATGACCAATTGCGGCCGCTACGGCTGGTGCAGCGATCGCCGCGGCTATCGCTACGACCGCGTCGATCCGCAGTCCGGCGCCCCGTGGCCGGCGATCCCGCCGGTCTTCCTGCGGCTCGCCGCGGACGCCGCGCGCGAGGCGGGCTTCGCGGGTTACGTGCCGGATGCCTGCCTGGTCAACCGCTATGCGCCGGGCACCCGCCTGTCCCTGCACCAGGACCGCGACGAGGACGACCGCGTCGCGCCGATCGTGTCGGTCTCGCTGGGGTTGCCCGCAACCTTCCTGTTCGGCGGCCTCGCGCGCGTCGACAAGACGGTACGCGTCGCGCTGGTGCATGGCGATGTGGTGGTCTGGGGCGGAGCCGACCGCCTGCGTTTCCATGGCGTGTTGCCGGTGAAGCCCGGTCACCATCCCGTGGTCGGCGGGCAACGCCTCAACCTGACCTTCCGCAAGGTGCGGTGACCCGCACGCGCTGCGCGCCACGTCACGCTTGCGGATGCGTGCCGCCGCCATCGGCGATGGATCGGCTAGGCTGGCGCATCGCCGCCCGGAGCCCCGCCATGCGTCTCGTTCGCCGCCTGCTGACCGCCTGCGTCGCCATCGCCTGCCTTGCGCCGGCCAGCGCGCTGGCGCAAGACGCCACGGTCCTCACCGCGGCGCGCATGCTGGACGTGCGCAGCGGCAAGCTGGTGGACAACCCGCAGCTGGTGATCCGCGACGGCAGGATCGCCGCGGTGGGCCGCGTGGGCGATGCCGTCCCCGAGGGCGCGCGCCGCGTCGACCTGCCCGGCATGACCCTGCTGCCGGGCCTGATCGACATGCATACCCACCTCGACAGCGACCCGACCTACGGCGGCTATACCTACCTGGAATACAACGACCGCTTCTGGTCGATGCTCGCGGTGAAGCACGCCGAGGCCACCCTGCAGGCGGGCTTCACCACGGTGCGCAACGTCGGTGCCGACGCGTGGAACGACATCGGCCTGGCGCAGGCGGTGGAGGCCGGCAAGATCGCCGGACCGCGGATCATCGGCGCCGCCTATTCCTTCGGCGCGACCGGCGGGCATTGCGACTCGACCTTCTTCCCGCCGTCGATGGACGAGCGCGAGCCGTACAACGCCGACAGCCCGGACGCGGCGCGCCACGCGGTGCGCGAGCTGCGCAAGTACGGCGCGCAGGTGATCAAGATCTGCGCGACCGGCGGCGTGTTCTCGCGCAACACCGAGCCCGGCCAGCAGCAGATGACCTACGAGGAGATGAAGGCCGTCGCCGACGAAGCCCATCTCTGGGGCCTGAAGGTCGCCGCGCATGCGCACGGGGCCTCCGGCATCCGCGAGGCGATCCGCGCCGGGGTGGACACCATCGAGCACGCCAGCCTGATCGACGACGCCGGCATCCGCCTCGCCCGCGAGCGCGGCGCGTGGCTGTCGATGGACATCTACAACACCGAATACACCCAGTCCGAGGGGCGCAAGAACGGCGTGCTGGAGGACAACCTGCGCAAGGACCGCGAGGTCGCCGACATCCAGCGCGAGAACTTCCGCAAGGCCCACCAGGCCGGCGTGCGCATGGTGTACGGCACGGATGCCGGCATCTACCCGCATGGCGACAACGCGCGCCAGTTCGCGTGGATGGTGCGCTACGGCATGACCCCCACCGAGGCGATCCGCACCGCGACGCTCAATGCCGCCGAGGCCCTGGGGCGCGCCGACCTGGGCGTGCTAGAGGCCGGGCGCGTCGCGGACGTGATCGCGGTGGCCGGCGATCCCACCCGCGATGTCACCCTGCTGGAATCGGTGCCGTTCGTGATGAAGGGCGGGCAGGTCAGCAAGCAGGCGGGTCGCTGAGCCGCCCGCGCCGCAAGAACCGGAGTGTCGCGGCGCGGCGACGGTCTAGAGTGCCCGCATGCCACGCAACCACACGCCCGCCGTTCCCGCCACCACCGAGGCCACGGCCGCGCGCATCGCCGCGGCCTGCCGCCGCATCGAAGGCGCCACGGAGCCGCCCTCGCTGGCCGAGCTGGCGACGCAGGCCGGGCTGAGCACGTTCCATTTCCACCGCCTGTTCAAGGCGGCGACCGGGCTCACCCCGAAGCAGTACGCCGATGCGCATCGCGCCGGGCGCGTGCGCGATGCCTTGTCCAGGGCCGATGCCAAGGTCACCGACGCGATCTTCGATGCGGGCTTCAACGCGACCGGGCGCTTCTACGAACAGGCGGGCGCGGTGCTCGGGATGACGCCGCGCCAGTACCGCGCCGGCGGCGTGGATGCGCGGATCGCATTCGCGATCGCGCAGACCAGCCTCGGGGCCCTGCTGGTCGCGCGCAGCGCGCGCGGCGTGTGCGCGATCTCGCTGGGCGACGATCCCGATGCGTTGCTGCGCGAATTGCAGGATCGCTTCCCGCGTGCGGAGCTGGTCGGCGGCGATGCCGGGTTCGAGCGATTGGTCGCGCAGGTCGTGGGCTTGATCGCACAACCCGGCATCGGCCACGACCTGCCGCTGGACGTGCGCGGCACCGCCTTCCAGCAACGCGTGTGGCAGGCATTGCGGCGGATCCCGCCCGGGCAGACCGCGAGCTACGCCGACATCGCCGCGCGCATCGGCAGCCCGAAGGCGGTGCGCGCGGTGGCGCAGGCCTGCGCGGCGAACACGCTGGCGATCGCGATCCCCTGCCATCGCGTGGTGCGCAGCGATGGCGCGCTGTCGGG
>JAFLEB010000103.1:0-2298 GCA_017302075.1 Lysobacterales bacterium | reverse complement strand
CCAGCAGGTACTGCTGCCAGAACAGCATGGTCGCCGCGCCGAACCAGTCGCTGTTCGCCTTCTTCGCGAAGCCGTGGCCTTCGTCGGCGTAGAGCAGGTACCACACCGGCTGGCCGTTGCTCCGCACCGCCTTCACGATCTGCTCGGCCTCCGTCCATGGCACGCGCGGGTCGTTGCGGCCCTGCGCCACGAACAAGGGCGAGGTGATCTTCGCGGCGTTGTTGAGCGGCGAGATGCGCTCGAACACGGCGTTCATCGCCGGGTCGCGCTCGTCGCCGTATTCGACGCGGCGCAGGTCGCGGCGGTAGCTCTCGGTGTTCTTCAGGAAGGTGCCGAAGTGCGAGATGCCGACGATGTCCACGCCGGCGCGGATGCGGTCGCTGTAGTGGGTCAGCGACGCCAGCACCATGTAGCCGCCGTAGCTGCCGCCGATCACGCCGACCCGCGATGCGTCGAGCTCGGGCTGGGTGGCGATCCAGTCCAGCAGCGCGCCGATGTCCTTGACCGAATCCTCGCGCTTGTCGGCATTGTCCAGCGACAGGTAGGTCTTGCCGTAGCCGGTGGAGCCGCGTACGTTCGGCACCAGCATCGCCACGCCGAGTTCGTTGGCCAGGTACTGCGCGGTGGGGTTGAAGGTCGGTAGCGACTGGCCTTCCGGGCCGCCGTGGATGTTGATCACCACCGGGTACTTGCCGGTCTTCGACGGCTTGGCCGGCTTGTAGAAGAACGCGGGGATGGTGCGTGGCTTGCCGTCGACGCTGTCGAAGGTGGGATAGCGCACCAGGGTCGGCGCGACGAAGCGCGATGCATCCAGCCCCCCGACTTCGCTGCGCGTCCAGCGCGTCAGCGTGGCGGCGGCGAGGTCGATCACGTGCACGTCGCTGGGCGAGGTGGCGCTGTTCAAGGTCAGCGCCAGCCGCTTGCCGTCCGGCGAGAACGCCAGCCCGCCGATCACCCCGATCGGCAGCGCCGGCAGGCGGATCTCGCGGTGGCCGGGCAGCGACAGCACGCGCAGCTTGCTGATGCCGTCCTCGTTGCTGGTGAAGGCGAGGTGCCTGCCATCGTCGGCGATGGTGAAGCCGCCCACGTCCCACGGGATGTTCGCGGTGAGTACGTCGAACCTGCCGCTCGCGGGATCGTGGTAGCGCAGGGTCTTGAACTCCTGCGGCTTGCCTTGCAGCGGTTCGTCGGAGATGAAGTACACCGCCTTGCCGTCCGGGGCGAAGGCGAAGCCGCCGAAGCTGGCCTTGCCGCCATCGACCGGGAACAGGGTGAGCTTGCCGCTGGCGACGTCGACCACGCCCGGGTACGACTCCGCGGCGGACACGTACTTCATCACCAGCAGGCGCGTGCCGTCCGGCGAGAAATCCATCGGCGACCAGTTGCCGCCGGCATCCACCAGCAGCTTGGTGTCGCCGGTGCGGGTATTGCGCAGCCAGACGTCGCGGTCGGTGCCGTTGCGCGCGGTGCTGCTGTAGGCCATCAACCCGCCGTCGCGGCTGAGCGTGGTGCCGCCGTTCTGGCTGCGCTTGCCGTCGGTGAGCAGGGTGGTGGAGCGGGTGGCCTCGTCGAACCAGTACAACTGGCTGAATTCGTCGCCGCCCTTGTCCTTGGCGAACACGAAGCCGTCGCGCCAGGCCCTGGCCGGCGCCGGGGTGATGCCGCCGACCGGTTCCGGATAGAACGTCAGCTGCTCGCGCATGCCCAGCGGCTCGCAGACGCGGTGCGCCTGCGCGGTTTCGGCGAAGCGGGTGCTGACCAGCAGGCAGCCGTCCTTGGTCCATCCCGCCAGTCCCGCGCCGCGGGTGTTCTGGTAGCGGTTGAGCTGCTCGATGAGCGCGGCCGGGATCGCCGGGATGTTCTCGCTGGTGCGGTTGCCCACGACCTCGCGCGTGACCTCGGCCGGCTTCACCGGCGCGGTCTGGGCCAGGGCGGGCACGGTCGCGAGCAGGGCGGCGAACAGGGCCGTGCGGGCCTGCGTGTCGAAACGGGACATGGCGGCTTCCCCAGCCTGATGGAACCGCGAGCTTAGCGCGCGTGGCCGGCGGCGCCTGCGCCGGAGGTCATGCCTGCGCCGTTAGCCTCAGCCCGGGGTGGCTGCGCGCGACAGGCGGTCGTGGACGTCGCGCCAGGCCTCGTCCCGCGGCGGCGTCTCCAGCCAGATCGCGTCCACGCCGAGGGCGTCCAGCGCGTGCAGGGTGCGTACAGCGCGCGCGCATAGCCCGGCTTGTCGGCCGGCATGCGGGTCGCGGCGACGATGCCGGGCGCCACCACCGGCAGCGCGGGATCCAGGTAGGC
>JAFLEB010000102.1 GCA_017302075.1 Lysobacterales bacterium | reverse complement strand
CAGGCACCGCGCGGATGCGCCCGGATGGCGATCAGCCGTCGCTGCGGACGTGCGGCAGCAGGAAGCGCATGTAGTCGGCCTTGCCGACCGGCACGCCGAGCATCCGCAGGATCGCGTAGGTCGTGGTGATGTGGAAGTAGAAGTTGGGCAGCAGGTATTCGCTGACGTACCCGTGGCCCGGCAACTCGCAGTACAGGGCGCCGCCCAGTCCGATCCGCTTGGTCTCCTCGAGCTTGCCGTCGTCGCAGGCGATCGCCAGCACCCGCGCGTGGGTGTCGGCGATGTGCGCCCGGGCGATCTCCAGCGACGGCACCGCGGGGTCGAGGTTCTGCACCGGCTCGCCCGCGCACCATTGCGAGAAGCCGCGCGGCTGGTTGCAGGCGAAGGCGACCTGCGTGCCCAGCGGCAGCATGTCCGGCGCCAACCGCGCCTGGCCCACGTCGAGGGCCGCACCGAGGTGCGCCTCGCCGGCATCGAGGATGTGCGAGAGGGTATCGAGACGGGACACGAACACGCGCTGCAACTCGCGGATCTGCGGACCAGGCATGGCGAGGCTCCGATGGCGGGTGGCCAGTATCGCGCGCCGGGTTGCCACGCGCGCGTTGTCACCGCACGGTCATTGCACCGCCATGCCGCGGTCACCGGGGCGCGGCAGGCTGCCGCAAACGCGGAGTCGCGCATGCGCTACGGCATCGTCACCGAGACCTACCCGCCCGAAGTGAACGGCGTGGCCCTCACCGTGCAGGGCCTCGAACACGGGTTGCGCGAACGCGGGCACGCGGTGGACCTGGTGCGCCCACGCCAGCCCACCGACGGCATCGCCCCCGCGCATGCCCTGCTGGTCCGCGGCGCGGCACTCCCGCGCTACCCGGGCTTGCGCTTCGGCCTGCCGGCCACCGCGACCCTGCGCCGCCAGTGGCGGCAAGCGCGCCCGGACGCCGTCTACGTCGCCACTGAAGGTCCACTGGGCTGGTCGGCGCTGCGCGCCGCGCGCCAGCTCGGCATCCCGGTGGCCACCGGCTTCCATACCCGCTTCGACCACTACATGCGCGACTACGGCGCGTCGTGGCTGCAGGGCGCGGCGCTGCGATGGATGCGCCGCTTCCACAACGGCGCGCAGGCGACCCTGGTGCCCACCGCCGAGCTGCAGGAGAACTTGCAGGAGCAGGGCTTCGCCAACGTGGTGCGGCTGGCGCGGGCGGTGGACACCGCGCAGTTCGACCCAACCCTGCGCGATCCCGCCCTGCGCGCCCGCTGGGGGCTGCGCGATGGCGAACTCGCCGCAATCCACGTCGGCCGCATCGCCGCGGAAAAGCACCTGGGGCTGGCGGTCCGCGCCTTCCGCGCGCTGCAGGCGGTGCGCCCGCAGGCGCGCTTCGTGTGGGTCGGCGACGGGCCGGCACGCGAGGCGCTGCAGCGCGACAACCCCGACTTCATCTTCTGCGGCGTGCAGCGCGGCGAGTCCCTCGCCCGCCACTTCGCCAGCGGCGACCTGTTCCTGTTCCCCAGCCGCAGCGAGACCTTCGGCAACGTGACCCTGGAGGCGCTGGCCAGCGGCGTGCCCACGATCGCCTTCGACTACGGCGCCGCGCGCGAGGTGTTGCGCGATGGCGTGCATGGTGCCGCGATCCCTTGCTCCGCGGATGCAAACCACGACGATGCCGGCTTCATCGCCGCGGCGATGCGCCTCGCCGCCGACGACGCCCTGCGCATGCACATGCGCGACGCCTGTCGCGACGCGGTCGCCGCACTGCGCCCTGCACGTGTCGCCGAGGACTTCGACCAACTGCTGCGCAGCCTCGCCGATGCCAGAGCCCCGCATGCCGCTGCCCTCGCCCGCTGACCGGCTGATCGCGGCCGAACATGGCTGGTGCCTGCGCGCCAACCGGATCTGCACGCAGCAGGCCGCGCTGCGCTACTTCGCCACGGTGAGCCGGCTCGGCGATGGCATCGCCTGGTATGCGCTGATGGGCGCGCTGGTGCTGCTCGACGGCATGCACGGGTTGCGCGCGTCGCTGCACCTTGCCGCGACGGGCGTGGTCGCGCTGGCGCTGTACAAGGGCCTCAAGCGCTGGACCCGGCGCCCGCGGCCGTTCGCGCGCGACGTGCGCATCCATGCTTGGGTGGCGCCGCTCGACGAGTTCAGCTTCCCCTCCGGCCACACCCTGCACGCGGTCGCCTTCAGCCTGGTGACGATGGCGCATGTCCCCGCGTTGGCGTGGTGGCTGGTGCCGTTCACCGCGAGCGTCGCGGTCTCGCGGGTGGTGCTGGGCCTGCACTATCCGTCCGACGTGCTCGCCGCGACCGCGATCGGGAGCCTGCTCGCGGCCGTGTCGCTGTGGCTGGTGCCGGGGGTCTCGCTGTTCGCGTGAACTTGGGGGGCCACGCCGGCCTGCCCGGGGCGGGGTTCGAGCGCGCCAAGGATGGCGCGCGCCCGCGCATCGAAGTCGGATGCGAAGCCTGCGCGGCGACCCCTGCCCCGGGCAGGCCGGCGTGGCGCGCGGTGCCGCAACGAAGAAGGGCCGGCATGGCCGGCCCTCCGTGGATCGCATCGCGTCGCGGATCAGTCCTCCACCAGCATCTTGCGCGGCAACTTGCCCGGGCGCTGCGCCGTGTTGTAGACGAACGAGGCGACGATCGCCGACGCCTGCTTGAGGTCGTCCGCCACTGCGTGGTCCTGCACGTCCAGGTGCGTGTGGTGGACGTGGCTGAAGTAATCCAGCTGGTCCTGCACGAACTGGAAGCCGGGGATGCCGACGCGGTCGAAGCTGATGTGGTCGGTGCTGCCGGTATTGCGCTGGGTCACCGTAGTCGCGCCGACGTCATGCCAAGGCTTCAGCCATTCCTCGAAGATCGGGCCGGCCGCCAGGTTTTCCTGCGCGTAGATGCCGCGGATCTTGCCGCTGCCGTTGTCGAGGTTGAAGTAAGCCGAGATCCTGCCGTAGTCCGGGGTGCGCACCAGCTTGCCCTTGTTGGTGCGGAACGCCGCCGGCAAGGCCTTCTGCTCGGGGTCGGTGGGTTCCGGGTAATGCGCGAAGTGCTTGGCGACGTAGGCCTGCGAGCCCAGCAGGCCCTGCTCCTCGCCGGTCCACAGCGCGACCCGGATCGTGCGGTTGGGCTTGGCGCCGACCGCCTTCAGGATGCGCATCGCCTCCATCATCACCGCCACGCCGGCGCCGTTGTCGTTCGCGCCGGACCCGGTGTGCCAGGAGTCCATGTGCGCGCCCAGCATCACCACCTCGTCCTTCTGCGGGCCGGTGCCCGGGATCTCGGCGATGGTGTTGTAGCCCGGCATGTTGGCGTCGTCGGTGAAGCGCGCATCGACCTTCAGCCGCAGCCGCACCGGTTCCTTGCGCTCCAGCGCGCGCATCACCGTGTTGTAGTGCTCGGCCATCATCACCAGCGCGGGCACGCCGGTCGACTCGCCGGCCTTGCGCGAACCGCCGCCCATCACCCGCACGATGCCGTCGTTCCAGCTGCTGATCGACATCGTCGCGACCACGCCCTCGTCGACCAGGAACTGGTTGAGCAGCGGCGCGAACTCCTGGCGCTCGCGGAACTGCGCCAGCATCGCGGCGTCGCCGCGGCGCTCGGTCGGCATCGGCGAGGACATCAGTTCTTCCAGGCTGTCATGGTCGTGGCGCTGGAAGTCGGACTTCTCGTTCGGCTTGTAGGCGCGCAACTCGTCGGTGAACAGCACCTTGCCGCGCAGCTTGCCCTTCCACTTCTCCAGGTCGGCCTTGTTGGAGAGCTTGGCGTAGATCGCCTCGCCCTCGACGTTGCCGGCGGTGCCCGGGGTCCAGGCCTTCGGCAGCGCGTGCAGCGGCATCACCCGCGGGCTGAGCATCTCGACGCTGGCGTCGGTGAAAGCCCAGCCACGGCCGAAGTCCTCGACCGCCTCGTCGTGCACGTTCGACAGGCCCCACTCGGCGAACTTCGAGCGGGTCCAGCGGTTCGCCTCCGCCATCGACGGCGAATTGGTCAGGCGCGGGCCGATCACGTCGGTCAGGTGGTTCAGCGTCGCCATCACCTGCGAGCGATGGAACGCCTCCTGGCGGATGCGCGCGGTCATGTCGAGGTCGACGCGCTCCTGCGCGAACCCCGGCGGCACGCTCCCGATCCCGGCCACCAGCAAGGCGGCCGTGCACAACATTCGCTTCATCGTCTTCCCCGGACGTGGTTGAACCTTGGAGTCTAGGCGGCGCGAGCGGTGCGCGGCCTAGGCCATCGGTCATGCCCCCCGCGGTTCCGCGGCCCCGGCGTGACCGTCGACACGTTCCAGCCGCGCGCGTTGCAGGGCGGGCCTCGCCTGGCCCGGCCAGTCGCGGTCGTTGGCGACCTGCGCCCGCGCCGCGCTCGCCTCCAGGGCGGCGAGGTCGAGCTCGGCGATCGCCCAGGCGGCATCGCCGCGGGTCTGCGCCAGCACCCCGTCCGCCGGCAGGCCGACGTCCATCGGCGCCAGCAACGCGGCCTCGCCGGTGTTGACGTCGAGCGCCGGGCTCCACGGCGCCTCGCCGGCGGTGACCGCCTGCGCCACGAACATCCGGTTCTCCAGCGCGCGCGCCAAGCAACCCACGCGCACGCGGGTCGCGCCGGCCTCGGTATCGGTGCAGCTCGGGACCAGCAACAGGCGGGCGCCGGCCTCGCGCTGCGCGCGCACCGGCAGCGGGAATTCGCTGTCGTAGCAGACCGCGATCCCGGCCCGCGCGCCGCAGACCTCGAACACCTTCAAGGCCTCGCCCGGCGCGATCACCCGCGCCTGCCGCTCGAAGCCGGTCAGCTGTAGCTTGTCCTGCCAGGCATGGCCGCCATCCGGCGCGAACAGGTCGCTGCGGTTGCGATAGCGGCCATCGCCGGTGGCCAGCAGGAAACTGCCGGCGTTGATCCACAACCCGAGGTCGCGCGCCAGCCGCGCGTACAGCGCCAGCCATGCCGCGCGCAAGGGCTGCAGCGCCGCCAGCGACGCGTGCAGGTCGGCGCGCGTGCCTGCATCGAACATCGCCGCCAGCTCCAGCGCGAGGTACTCCGGCAGCACCGCGACCTGTGCGCCGCCCCCCTTCGCCTCTCGCAGCAGGGCCGCCTGCTTCTGCGCGAACGCGTCGAAGTCGCGCGGCTCGCCGACCAGGTACTTGCAGGCGGCCACCTTCATGCGACGGCCTCCAGCGGTCGCAGCCAGAAGGTGAGCGGGTGCGCCACCTCGCCGACGCCGACTTCGTTCCAGTGCAGTTGCATCGTCATCCCCGGCTGGCGCACGTAACCGCGCTTGCCCCAGAACGCCTCGTTGCCGCGATGCCCCGGCGGACGCCGCGGATCGCCGTCGTCGCGATCCACCGCCGCGAACGCGCACCACGCGAACCCGCCCAGCGCGCGCGCATGCGCCTCGCGCGCATCGAAGAAGGCATGGCCGATGCCGCGCCCGCGGTACGCCGGCAGCAGCACCGATTCGCCGCAATAGAACACCGTGGCGGGATCAATGCCGCGTGCGCGCCAGGGCGCCTGGAACTCCGCGCCATCCTCGGCGAGCGGCAGGCCGGTGCTGGCGCCGACCACCGCTTCGCCGTCGCGGGCCAGCATCACCACGCTGCGCGGCGAGCGCGCATAGGCCTCGAGGTACTCGCGTTCGTAGGCCACGTCGCCGTCGTACAGGTAGGGCCAGTCGCGGAACACCGCGATGCGCAGGGCCGCCAATGCGTCGAGGTGCGGCCGCAGAGCCGCACCCGACAGGGATTCGAGGGAGATCGCCGCGTGCATGCGGCGATTCTATCGGCAGCTCATGGCGGCGTCGGCGCGCGCGCGGTGCCGATCCGCGCACCCACCTGGTACCAGTCCACCTTGCGCGTGGCGACCATGACCGCCGCCAGCACCACGAACAGCAGGCCCGCGCCCAGCACCAGCGCGTTGTCCTCGGACATCAGCAAGCCGTAGAGCGCCGCGTACAGCAGGCCGAGCATCGCCGCAAACCCGAACCCGCGGACGCGGCTGCGCAGCACGTGGCCCACGTAGTACCCGATCAGGCCGAGGCAGGCCAGCGCCGCCGCCAGGTAGGCCAGGCCGAAGGCGATGTGCTCGGAGAGGCTCAGCAGCAGCAGGAAGAAAATCGCCAGCGCCAGGCCGACCAGCGCGTACTGGATCGGGTGGATCGGCAGCTGCTTGATCGTTTCGAACATGAAGAAGGCGACGAAGGTCAGCAGCACGAACAACAGGCCGTACTTGCTGGCGCGATCGACCTTGGAATACAGGTTCACCGGCTCGACCAGCGACAGCCCGACCTGGTCGATGCCGGCCGGCGCCGCCACCGCCGCCACGATGCCGTCGCGACCCGGCGCGGGCCTGGGCTTGCCCATCGCCGCATCGCCGCCTTCGCGGTACTGCGCCTGCGCGTTGCTGGCCAGCGAGGACACGTCCCATTCGGCATGGAAGCCGGTGCCATCCACGCGATGCGTGCGCGGCAGGAAGTCGCCGTTGAATTGCGGATGCGGCCAGGGCGAGTCGAGCACGACGCGGTTGGCGTCGGCCAGCGGCACGATCGCCAGCGCCTCGGTGCCGCGCAGGGCGAAGCCGAATTGCACGGGAAACGAGATGCGCCCGCCGGCGACCAGCGCCGCGGGCAGCGCCGCGTGCACGCCACCGCCGCCGCGGCCCTTCTGGCCCTGCAGGATCGGCGTGGCGATCCCGCCCACGCGCAGCGTCGGCGCGCCCACCAGCCCACGCACGTCGGCGATGCCGATGTTCAACCACGGCGTCCCGAGCGTGCGCGGGCGCGCCGGATCGGCGTCCGGCAGGCGCACGTCGAAGCCGGCATCGAGGCTGCCCTGCCATTCGTAGACCCGCACCTGGTGCAGCCCGCGCTTGCGGATCGAGGGCTGCACGCGTCCGTGCACGCGCAGCGTCTTCGGGAAGAACACCCATTCGCGATCGACCTCGCGCAGTTCCTTGCGCAGCACGCCGTTGGCGTCGCGTTCCTCGACCTGCACCTGCTCCCGATACGGCACCACCAGCACCGGCCCGGCGATGCCCTGCCCACCGGCGTAACTGCGGGTGACCTCGTCGACCGCCTGCTGGCGGTATTGCGAGCGTTCGGCGATGGTGCCGCGGATCATCGCCAGCGGAATCAGGATCGCCAGCACCAACACGATCACCATCGCGATCTTCAAGCCCAAGCGCATCACGCCTCTCCCGTCCCGTGGAGCGTGAATGCTCGCGCGGGCCCGTGAGCGGTCGCGGTGCTGGCGATGAAGCGTGGGTGAAGTCAGGCCTGCGGCAACGACAGCGTGGCGATCGCCCCTCGCGGCGGAAAATTCGCGAGCGTCACGCTGCCACGATGCAGCTCGGCCACTTGCGAGACGAACGGCAGGCCCAGCCCGCTGCTGCGGCTGCCGCCTTGCGGGCGGGGCAGCGAATAGAACCGTTCGAACACGCGTGGCAACGCATAGTCGGGAACCCCCGGACCGCTGTCGATCACGCGGACGACGCACATTCCCTGGTCGCGCGAGACATCCACGTCGACCTTGCCGCCGGCAGGCGAGAACGAAACCGCGTTCTCCACCAGGTTGGCGATGGCTTGTCGCAGGAGGAACGCATCGCCTTCCACCACGCTTGCGGATCCGTTGACGATGATGCGGACATCGCCGGCATCGCATTGCGCCGCCACCTCCCCCGCCAGCGCATACAAGTCCACGCGTTCGCATGCCTCGAGATGCTGCCGATGCTCGACCGCGGCCAGCGCCAGCAGCTTGTCGACCATCTGCGCCATGCGCTCGCCCTGCGCGGCGATGCTGGCGACGAAGCGCGCGCGGTCGGCCTCCGGCAACGGCGCCTCCAGCAGTTCGGCGGCCCCGCGGATCGCGGCCAGCGGGCTCTTCAACTCGTGGGTCAGCGCATGCACGTACTGCTCGACGTACTGCTTGCCCTCCAGCCGCGTGCGCATTTCGTGCAGCGCGCGGCCCAGGTCGCCGAACTCGCCGGCGGCGGCCGGCGGGGTCGCGCGCTCGCCCGCGGTCACCGCATCGGCATAGGCGCGCAACGCGCCGAGCTGCCGCGACAGCCACCACGCCGCCGCCAGCCCGACCAGCAGGGCGCTGCCCATCAGCACCAGCCCCCAGCGCATCACGATCTGCTGGCTGCGCGCGATGAACGGCGCCATCGCGCGGTTCGGCTTGGCCACCGTGAGCACGCCGGCGATGCGCCCGTCGGGGGCGTGGATCGGCGCGGCGACGTGCATCACCGTGCTCGCCTCGTCGGCGGGGTCGTCGCGAGTGGAGCGCGCCCCGTACTGGCCGCGCAGCGTGCGATAGACATCGTTCCAGCGGGAATTGTCGCGCCCCAGGTCGCGGCCCTCGGAATCGAACACCACGATCCCGCGCGCGTCGGTCACCGTCACCCGGAACCCGCTGCGGTCCTTGGCCAGGCCCCAGACCTCGGCACCGACGTGGCGCTGCTGCACCGCGCGCACCCGCCGCGCGAACGCGCCGTCGGCGATCCGCCCGGCCAGCAAATCGTCCGTGGCCAGTTCGGCCAGGGTGTTGGCGGTGTCGATCAGGGTGCCTTCCATCGCCTGACGCACGCCCGGTTTCACCTGCTCCAGGAACACCCGCCCGACCAGCAGCGCGGCCAGCGCCACGATCAGGAAGTAGCCCAGCAGGACCCGCAGCCCGATCTTCACGCGCACTCAGCCATCGACGTGGATCGCATAGCCGATCCCGCGCACCGTGCGGATCGGGTCCGCGGCCGGGGCGATCGCGCGCAGCTTGGCGCGGATGGTCTTCACGTGGGTATCGACGGTGCGCTCGCCGGATTCCAGCGCATCGGCCCACACCCGGTCCATCAGCCGGGCGCGCTCCAGGACCGCGCCGGGCCGCGCCAGCAGCGCTTCCAGCAGGCCGAATTCGTAGCGGGTCAGTTCCAGCGCGACGCCGTCGAAGCGCACGCGGTGGCCGCCGGCATCCAGCTCGAAGCGGCCCAGCCGCCGCCAGCC
>JAFLEB010000101.1 GCA_017302075.1 Lysobacterales bacterium | reverse complement strand
GCGGCGTAGCGGCTGTTCGGGTAGCGGGTGGCAACGGTGCTGAAGTCGGCGTAGGCCTGGTTCGGCGCCTGCAAGTCGCGGTTGCTCATGTCGAGCTTGAACGCGCGGGCCATGAACACCGCGTTGCGGCTCATGTTGGCGAGGCCGCGCAGGTAGTACAGGTAGGCGATGTTCTTGTGGGTCGGGTAGGTGCGGATGAAGCGGTCGACGCTGGACACCGCGTCGTCGTGCTTGCCCGCCTTGTACTCGGCATAGGCCTGTTCCATCAGCGCTTGTTCGGTGTAGGGGCCGTACGGGTACTGCGCGATCAACCGGCGCCAGACTTCCACGGCGCTGCTCCAGCGGCCGTTCTCCATGTACCCGTGTGCCTTGTCGTACAGCTCGCTGACCGGCAGCCCTTCGTTCTTGTCCTTGTCCTTGAACATGCCCTTCATGCGGGCGCAGCCGCTGCCGGCGACGACCACGGCGAGCAGCAGGACGATCAGGGGGCGCAGCGGGGCGGTACGCAGGGTCATGGGCATCGAACGGGCGCCGGGGGCATGAAGGGCCGATAATACCAGTCCCGCTTCAACCGACGCCCAACGCCGTCCCCGGGTCCCGCCCGGCCGGCGCCGCCCGCCATGACCGCCCCCCACGCCCGCCACGCCCTCGTTCCCGCCGCCGCCGCCGGCCGTCGCCTGGACGCCGTCCTCGCCGAGCTGTTCCCCGAGTACTCGCGTTCGCGGCTGTCGGCCTGGATCAAGGCCGGGCAGGTGACCGTGGATGGCGCGCCCGCGCGCCCACGCGACCCCGTCCATGGCGGCGAAACCATCGTGCTGGATGCGGTCGAGGAGGTGCAGACCCACGCGGTCGCCGAGGACATCCCGCTGGACGTGCTGTACGAGGACGAACACGTCTTCGTCCTCGACAAGCCGGCCGGGCTGGTGGTCCATCCGGGCGCCGGCAACCCGGCGGGCACCCTGGTCAATGCGCTGCTGCATCGCGACCCGGCGCTGGACAAGCTGCCGCGCGCCGGCATCGTCCATCGCCTGGACAAGGACACCAGCGGGGTCATGGTGGTCGCGCGCACCCTGCAGGCGCATACCGCGCTGGTGGCGCAGCTGTCCGCGCGCGAGGTCCACCGCCAGTACCTGGCCGTCGTGGTCGGCGCCCTGGTCTCCGGCGGCACCGCCGATGCCGCGATCGACCGCCATCCGCGCGACCGCCTGCGCATGGCGGTGCGCGAGGACGGCAAGGACGCGGTGACCCATTACCGCCTGCGCGAGCGCTTCCGCGCGCACACCGCGCTGGAATGCCGGCTGGAAACCGGGCGCACCCACCAGATCCGCGTGCACATGGCGCACCTGAAGCATCCGATCGTCGGCGACCCGCTGTACGGCGGCTCGCTGCGCCTGCCCAAGGGCGCGTCCGAGGACTTGATCGCCGCCCTGCGCGGCTTCAAGCGCCAGGCCCTGCATGCCGAAGTGCTGGCGTTCGCGCACCCGGTCACCGGCGAGGCGATCCGCTGCGAGGCGCCGGTGCCCGCGGACATGCAGGCCCTGATGGCGTTGCTGCGCGAGGATGCCGCTGCGCACGCCGAGGCCGAGCGCACGCGCCGATGAGCGGGACCGCCGCGCGCGCCTGGATCGAGGCCGACTGGCCGGCGCCGGCGAACGTGCGCGCGCTGACCACGACGCGCCACGGGCTGGGCGTGTCGCAGCCGCCGTTCGACCACTTCAACCTGGGCGCGCGCTGCGGCGATGCGCCCGACGCCGTGGCCGAAAACCGCCGCCAGCTGGCCGAGGCGCTGGGCCTGCCGTCGCCACCGCGCTGGCTGCGGCAGGTGCATGGCGTCGGCGTGGCGCGCCTTGCTCCCTCCCTTTCGCCTCAGGCGAAGGGGAGGGCTGGGGAGGGGTCATCCGGTCTCGATGCGGCCGCAACCCCCTCCCAACCCCCGCCTTCGCTGCGCGAAAGGGGAGGGGACGGCATCGAACCCGAAGCCGACGCCGCGGTGACGTCCACGCCCGGCACCGTCCTCGCCATCCTGACCGCGGACTGCCTGCCGGTGGTATTCGCCGCCCGCGACGGCAGCGAGGTCGCCGCCGCGCACGCGGGCTGGCGCGGACTGGCCGAGGGGGTGCTGGAGGCCACGGTGGCGGCGATGCGCTCGCCCGCCGATCGCCTGCTGGCCTGGCTCGGGCCGGCCGCGGGACCCGGCGCTTACGAAGTGGGGACGGAGGTGTTCGAGGCCTTCGTCTCGCGAGATGCGGGCGCGTCCGCGATGTTCGCATCGACCCGGCCCGGGCACTGGAACGTGGACCTGTACGCGCTGGCCCGGCGTCGCCTCGCCGCGATCGGCGTGGCCGACGTGCATGGCGGTGGCGCGTGCACGATCAGCGAGCCGGATCGCTTCTTCTCGCACCGGCGCAGCACGCGCGACGGGAGCGGGGGCAGCGGCCGGATCGCCACCCTGGCCTGGATCGTGCCCTCAGCCTGAGGCGTCGGCCAGTAGCCACGCCAGCTTGCGGGCCTTGGGTTGGCGCTTGAGCCGGTGCTCCGCGCGCGAAGCGCTGGCCCGGTCCGGGTAGGCGCGGCTGGCGAGCACGCACTCGGGCGGGTGCGCGCGGGTGTACTTGGCGCCCTTGCCTGCGGCGTGCTCGCGGAAGCGGCGTTCGACGTCGGTGGCGATCCCGGCGTACAGGCTGCCGTCGCGGCAGCGCAGCAGGTAGAGATGCCAGTCGCCGCTCACCGTGGCGTGCGCGCCAGCCGGTCGATCAGCACCGCGCTGCGCAAGGCCTGGCGCGGGATGCTGGCGAGGTCCAGGGTCTCGCCCACCGCATGCGCGCCGGTGCCGGCGGCGCCCAGCCCGGCCAGCACGTCGGCATCGGCGGCAACGAAGCTGGAATCCGCGGCGCCGCGCTTGGCCGGGTCCCATTCGCCCATCTCCGGCAGGCCGAGGTCGGCGTTGACCTGGTTGAGCAGCGCGAGCAGGGCGCGGTTGCCCGCGGTCGGCGCCATCGCCGGATAGGAATCGTCGAAGGCGAGGGTGGCCGTGGTCTTCGGCAGGTGCGCGGCCACGATGGCCTGCATCTTCGCCCGCGCCCGCGCTTCCTGTTCCGCGCTGAAAGTGCGCATGTCGCCGCGGGCCACCGCCTGCGCGGCGACGATGTTGGTCTTGCCGGCGGCGCTGCCGCGGGCACCGCCCGGGTCCAGCGTGGCCGGGGTACCACCCAGCATCAGGCCCACGTTGAGGGTGAGGTTGGGTTCCGGCAGTTCGCGGCGGAACGCATCGAGGATGCGCACCAGCTCGTAGTTCGCGCCGTAGCCCAGCGCCTCGCCGAACACCCCGCCGGAGTGCCCGGATTCGCCGGTCGTCGTGACCTGCCAGTCGGTAACGCCGCGGCGCGCCACGGTCGCCCAGTCGCGGCCGTCGCGCACGATCAGCTCCTCGTATTCCAGCGCCACGTCGGCCCACTTGCCGGCGGCGATCAGGTCGGCGCGCGCGGTCTCCAGCGGCGTGCCGGCGGATTCCTCGTCGCCCGTCAGGACCACCTTGATGTCGGCGTCGCGCAGGGTGCCCGCGGCGTGCATCGCGCGCAGCGCGGACACGATGATCACCACCCCGCCCTTGTCGTCGGCGATGCCCGGCCCGGTCGCCTTGTCGCCGTTGCGCTCGAAGCGCTGGAACGGTGAGTCGGGTTCGAACACGGTGTCGAGGTGGCCGATCATCAGCACGCGCTTGCCGCGCCCGTTGCCGCGGTGGGTGGCGACCAGGTGGCCGGCGCGCCCGGTGGCGCGCATGTCGAGCCATTCGACCTCGAAGCCCAGCGGTTCCAGCTCCGCGCGGACCATGTCGCCCACCGCCTTCACCCCGGCCAGGTTGAGCGAGCCGGAGTTCTGGTTGACCAGCCGCTCCAGCAGGGCGATGGCATGCGGCTGGTCGGCCTCGATCGCCTGGCGCAGCCGTTGCTCGCCGGCGGACGGGTTGGCCGCCAGGCAAGGGGCGAGGGACAGGGCCAGCCACAGGCCGCAGGCCAGCGCGCGAGGTCGGGTCATCGGTCGGGCTCCGGGTCGGGCAGCAGACCATAACCCAGCGGCAACGGCGCGGCGCGCTTGACTTGAATCACGGTGCGGCAACCGCATGTGTACGACATTGGGCCACGGGGTGGCCCCCTCGACACAGGAGTCCCGCCATGCGCATGGACAAACTCACTTCGCGCTTCCAGCAGGCCATCGCGGACGCGCAGTCGCTGGCCTTGGGCCGCGACCACACCATCATCGAACCGGCGCACCTGCTGCTGGCGCTGCTCGACCAGCAGGGCGGCGGCACCCGTCCGCTGCTGGCACAGGCCGGCGTCAACGTACCGGTGCTGCGCGAGCGGCTGGCCGAGGCGCTGGACAAGCTGCCCAAGGTCACTGGCCAGGCCGGCAACGTGCAGGCCGGCAACGACCTGGTGCGCCTGCTCAACGTGACCGACAAGCTGGCCCAGCAGCGCGGCGATGCCTACATCGCCAGCGAATTGTTCCTGCTGGCGGCCATCGACGACAACGGCGAAGCTGGCAAGGCGCTGAAGGCGGCGGGCGCGAACAAGCAGAAACTCGAAGCGGCGATCGACAAATTGCGCGGAGGCGAGAAGGTGACCGACGAGAACGCGGAAGACGCGCGCCAGGCGCTGGAGAAGTACACCATCGACATGACCGCGCGGGCGGAGAGCGGCAAGCTCGACCCGGTGGTCGGCCGCGACGAGGAAATCCGCCGCACCATCCAGGTGCTGCAGCGCCGGACCAAGAACAACCCGGTGCTGATCGGCGAACCCGGCGTGGGCAAGACCGCGATCGTCGAAGGCCTCGCGCAGCGCATCGTCAACGGCGAGGTGCCGGAAGGCCTGCGCGGCAAGCGCCTGCTCAGCCTGGACATGGGCGCGCTGATCGCCGGTGCCAAGTTCCGCGGCGAGTTCGAGGAGCGGCTGAAGGCCGTGCTCAACGACCTGGCCAAGAACGAAGGCCAGATCATCCTGTTCATCGACGAGCTGCACACCATGGTCGGCGCCGGCAAGGCCGAGGGCGCGATGGATGCCGGCAACATGCTCAAGCCGGCGCTGGCGCGTGGTGAGCTGCACTGCATCGGCGCGACTACGCTCGACGAATACCGCAAGTACGTAGAGAAGGACGCCGCGCTGGAGCGGCGCTTCCAGAAGGTGTTCGTGGGCGAACCGAGCGTCGAGGACACGATCGCCATCCTCCGCGGGCTGAAGGAACGCTACGCGGTGCACCACGGGGTGGAGATCACCGATCCCGCCATCGTCGCCGCGGCGACGTTGAGCAACCGCTACATCGCCGACCGCCAGCTGCCCGACAAGGCCATCGACCTGATGGACGAGGCGGCATCGCGCATCCGCATGGAGATCGATTCCAAGCCGGAGGAGATGGACCGCAAGGAGCGCCGGCTGATCCAGCTCAAGATCCAGCGCGAGGCGCTGAAGAAGGAGAAGGACGCCGAATCGAAGCAGCGCCTGGCCGACCTGCAGGACCAGATCGACGTGCTCGAGCGCGAGTACAGCGACCTCGAGGAAGTCTGGAAGGCGGAGAAGGCGACGCTGCAGGGCGCCACCCGCATCAAGGAGCAGATCGAGGCCGCGCGCCTTGAGCTGGAGGCGGCGCAGCGCAAGCAGGACTTCGCGCGGATGAGCGAGATCCAGTACGGCACGCTGCCGGAACTGGAGAAGCAGCTGAAGGCGGCGCAGGAAGCGGAGACCAAGGGTTTCACCCTGCTGCAGGACAAGGTGACCGCGGAGGAGATCGCGCAGGTGGTGTCGCGCTGGACCGGCATCCCGGTCAGCAAGATGCTGGAGGGCGAGCGCGAGAAGCTGCTGCAGATGGAAGCGCAGATCGGCGCACGCGTGGTCGGCCAGGCCGAGGCGATCAAGGTCGTGTCCGACGCGGTGCGGCGTTCGCGCGCCGGGCTGAGCGATCCCAACCGGCCGTCCGGTTCGTTCCTGTTCCTCGGCCCGACCGGCGTCGGCAAGACCGAGTTGTGCAAGGCGCTGGCCGAGTTCCTGTTCGACAGCAGCGATGCGATGGTGCGCATCGACATGAGCGAGTTCATGGAGAAGCACGCGGTGAGCCGCCTGGTCGGCGCGCCCCCGGGCTACGTGGGCTATGAGGAAGGCGGCTTCCTGACCGAGGCGGTGCGGCGTCGCCCGTACAGCGTGATCCTGCTGGACGAGGTGGAGAAGGCGCACCCGGACGTGTTCAACATCCTGCTGCAGGTGCTGGACGACGGCCGCCTGACCGATGGCCAGGGCCGCACCGTGGACTTCCGCAACACCGTGATCGTGATGACCTCCAACCTCGGCAGCCACCAGATCCAGGAGCTGGCCGGCGATGGCAGCGCGGAGGCCTACACCCAGATGAAGGCCGCGGTGATGGGCGTGGTGCAGGCGCATTTCCGCCCGGAGTTCATCAACCGGCTGGACGACATCGTGGTCTTCCACCCGTTGGACAAGCCGCAGATCAAGGCGATCGCGCGGATCCAGCTGCGCGGGCTGGAGAAGCGGCTGGCCGAGCGCGGCATCCGCATCGAACTGTCCGACAAGGCGTTCGACCTGCTGGGCAATGTCGGCTTCGATCCGGTGTACGGTGCCCGCCCGCTCAAGCGCGCGATCCAGCAGCAGCTGGAGAACCCGCTGGCGCAGGCGATCCTGTCCGGCCGGTTCGGCAGCGGCGACGTGGTGCAGGTCGATGCGGCGGGCGGCAAGCTGGTGTTCGGGTAAGCCCATCGCGAGGCCGCGACGGCCGAACCCGACAAGTCGCTCCCCGATACTCGCTTGGTTGTCGGGTCAGGCCGCCGCAGCCATGGAAACGTGCCGCGCCCCGAACAGCGCAAGATCGGGAACGCACGGTGGTGGCGACGGCAGGCATCGTGCCGGTGCATCCTCACCGCACCGGAGACCGCCGATGAAACCCGATACCCGCAACGCCTACGCCCGCCGCGTCGATGCCGTGCTCGCCCGCCTGCAACAGGCGATCGCGGCCGGCGACGACCTGCCCGGACTCGACGAACTGGCCGCCGTCGCCCATCTTTCGCCCTTCCATTTCCACCGCGTGTGGCGCGCCCTGACCGGCGAACCGCTGGGCGGCACCGTCGCCCGGCTGCGGCTGGCGCGCGCTGCAATTGCTGGGCGATGCCGAGGCGGGCATCGCCGGGGTCGCGCTGGCGGTGGGCTACGACACCCCGCAGGCGCTGGCCCGCGCCATGCGCGAGCGCCTGGACGCCAGTCCGTCCGAATTGCGCGACGACCCCGCGCGGCGGGCGGCCCTGCTGGCCAGGCTCGGGCGCCCGACCCGCACCGCGACCGACCCGCTGCCGCTGCAGGTCGAAGTGGTGTCGCTGGAACCGTTCGAGGTGGTGGCGCTGCGCAACCGCGGTGCCTTCGCCGACCTCGACCAGGCCTACGGTGCGCTGTTCGAATGGGCCACCGGTGCCGGCCTCGTCGAATCGATCATCGGCTTGCACGGCATCCCATGGGGCGACCACCGCGACCTGCCGGCGGAGACGCTGGAGTTCGACTGTGTGATCCGCCTCGATGGCGAACTCGCCGTCGCGCCGGATGCGCCACTGCGCCGCGAGACGCTCGAGGGCGGCCTGTTCGCGCGCCTGCGCCACGTCGGTCCCTACGAGGGCCTCGAGGAGGCGGTGGACGGCGTGCTCGCGGATTGGTTGCCAGATAGCGGGCACGTGCTGCGCGACGCACCGATCCGCTACGACTTCCTCGACGATCCCGAGACCGTGCCGGCGCCGTTGCTGCGCGCCGACATCCTGGTGCCGCTCGTGGGCTGAGTGCTCGCCCGCTCAGCGCGCAGGCGCGGGCGGGCGCTTCGATCCGGGGCGGGCGATGGTGTACATCTGCCAGGCGATGTCCTTCAGCAGCGCGCGGCGGTCGTCGCCTTCCACGTACAGGTCGAAGTGGGTGCGGTCGGGCACGAAGCGGAAGTCCGCGCGTGCGCCGACTGCATCCAGCGTGTCCTTGAGCTTGCGCGCCCCGCCGTCGAGGTAGAAGGTGTCGGCGGTGCCGACGTACACGTGCAGCTTGCCGTCGAGATCGGGCTTGAGCCGCGGCCAGTCGCGGCGGATCCGCTCGGCGATGTCGTAATGCGTGCGCCAGTAGGCGACCACCATCGGATCGACCTGGCCGGTGCCGCGGTCGAACATCGGCATCGGCCGGCCATCGGCGCCGCGCGGCGAGAACACCCACTCGAACGAGGCGAGCTGGCCGCCGACCGGCCCGACGATTTCCTCCAGCCGCGCGAACTGCTCGAAGCTGGCGACCACCTGGCCCTTGTCGCGCATCAGCGGCCACGCAGTGCCATCCGGCTTGCGGTAGACGTTGGCGTCGGCGGCGTACAGGTCGATCCCGCTGAAGTCGCGGAAGTCGCTGGAGTCCGGTGCGGTCGACCAGGTCCCGCCGAACAGCTTCGGATAGCGCACCTGCAGCCACAGCGTGGCCCAGCCGCCGGAGGAATGCCCGTTGAGGAAGCGGCCGTTGGCGGTGGCATCCATCCGGTAGCGCGATTCCAGGGCCGGGATCAGTTCTTCGGTCAGCGCGGTGCCCCACGGGCCGTTGTTGACCGAATCGGCGAATTCGTGGGTGCCGGTCGGGCCGGATTCGTCCAGCAGCACCCAGATCATCGGCGGCAGCGAGCCGTCGGCCATGCCGGCATGCGCGGCGATCGCGGTCGGCACCAAGGCGCGCTGGCTGCCGCCGAAGCCGTGGGTGAAGTACAGCACCGGGTAGCGCGCCTTGTCGTCGGCGTCGTAGCCGGGCGGCAGCACCACCCAGCCGCGCAGGTGCACCGGCCGTCCCCAGAACGCGCCCAGGGCGGCGCTGGGCATGTCGATCTCTTGGGTCGCGGCCTTGGCGGCGGGGATCGCGGCGCGTAGCGCCTCCGGGGCAGTCGGCGGCAACTGCCAGGGATCGCCGGCGGCCGCTGCGCGCTGGTCGAGCACCAGGGTGGCGGGCTTCGCGCCGGGACCCACGGTGATGCGCTGTGGCGTGCTGCTGAGGTCGTCCGCGCCGCGGCCGCCGTAGTTGTTGTTGCGCGCCACGTCGAGCACGGCCTGGACGTAGTAGTCGCCCGCCGGCAGCCGCGAGAGCGGCTGCGGCCAGGCCAGGCTGTCGCCATCCACCGGCAGCACCTGCCCCGGGGCGATCCGGGCCAGCTCCATCGCGGCCGCGCTTGCGCCCTTGCCGCCGAACGGGCTGGCGTCGACCGCGACGACGACCCCGTCCTTGGCCCGGGCCAGCGCGTCCGCCGCCGGCTCCGCGAACACCAGCAGCCGC
>JAFLEB010000100.1 GCA_017302075.1 Lysobacterales bacterium | reverse complement strand
CGCCCATCTTGTCGGCGACTTCCTTCGGCATGTAGGTCTCGTCGTGCTTGGCCAGCACTTCCTCGGCGACGAACACGCCGTCCTGCATGCGCCCGGTGGCGACCACCGCCTGCTTCTCGCGGAACAGGTCGGGGAGGATGCCGGTGTAGACCACGGGCAGGGTGGCGTCGCCGTCGTCGACCGCAAAATGCGCCTCCATCGAGCCGGGCGCGCGCTTGAACGATCCACCCGCGACCATCCCGCCGAGGCGGAAGCGCGCATGTTCGCCGGCATCGCCGCGCAGCACTTCGCTCGGCGTGTAGAGGTAGGCGACGTTGCGCTGCAGGGCCATCGCGACCAGGGCGGTGGCGAGGCCGGCGGCGAGCACGATGGCCAGCAGGATCCAGAGGCGGCGCTTGCGGGTCGGGTTCATCGTTCGAGGTCCTTCGGGGCGCCGCGCGCGGCGAGGCGGGCGGCGCGCTGGCGCACCGCGCGCAGGGCGGCGCGCAGCTGCAGTTTGGGGGCCAGCCAGTCCCAGAGCAGGAAGGCGGCGAACACCGCGTAAGCGGCGACCACGTAATCGCGGTAGCTCATCGCGACTCCCCGGCGAGGCGCGCGACCCAGTCCTTGCCGGTCTCGCGCCGCAGGTTGTCGGCCCGGGCGCGGGCGAGCAGGGCGCCGACGAACCAGACGTGGGTGCCGACCACCATCCACCACAGCGGCGGCAGCATGCTCGGGTCCATGCTGGACTCGCCGAACATGCGGATGGTCTGGCCCTGGTGCAGCGAGTTCCACCACACCACCGACCAGCGGATCACCGGCAGCAGGGCGACCCCGACGATGGCCAGCAGGCCCGCTGCGCGGGCGGCGTTGCGGCGGTCGTCGATCGCGGCGTACAGCCCCATCACGCCGAGGTAGAGGAACAGCAGGATCAATTCGGTGGTCAGGCGCGGGTCCCAGTCCCACCAGGTGCCCCACATCGGCTTGCCCCAGATCGAACCGGTCGCCAGGGTCACCACGGTGAAACCCGCGCCGATCGGGGCGCAGGCCATCGCCAGGATCTCGCACAGCTTGATCCGCCAGACCAGGGCGATGGCGGCGTACAGCGCCATCAGCGCGAACACCGCCATGCTCATCCACGCCGCCGGCACGTGGATGTAGAGGATGCGGAAACTGTCGCCCTGCTGGTAGTCGGCCGGCACCTGGAACAACGCGCCGTACAAGCCCGCCAGCATCGCCAGCAGCCCGAGCCCGTACCCCCACGGCGCCCAGCGGGCCGCGAAGCGGTCGAAGTAAGGCGGGGAACCGAGTTGGTGGAACCAGCGGATCAGGGGCGACATCGGGGCCTGCTGCGGGGCGGCACGCCTGCGGCCGCGGGAGAACGTGCGAAGGATACCAGTCCACGCCCCGGGGTATGCCGACCGGCCGGGTCGCGGACGGCCTGGTACCGTCCCCCCGCGACCCGCCCGGATGCCGGCATCGACTGCCATGGCGGCCGACAGGGCGATTGTGTGGCCGCGCGGGCGACGGGCGCCTTGATCCGGCTCAAGCGTGGGCGATGCGGAGCGCGGCGGCGGCGACCGGCGGACCCAGCACCAGCGACAGCACCAGGCCGGCGCCCAGCAACAGCAGCGCACCGACCGCATCGAGGCCCTGCGCGGTGGCCGCGACCGCGCCGGCGCCGAACACCAGCACCGGCACGTACAGCGGCAGGGCCAGCAGGGCGACGAGGATGCCGGCACGCCGCATGCCGACCGTGAGCGCGGCCACCACCGCGCCGAGCAGGCTGAGGATGGGCGTACCCAGCAGCAGCGAGGCCATCAGCACCGGCAACTGCGCGCGCGGCAGGTGCAGCAACTCGCCGAGCAGCGGGACGGCGACGATCACCGGCAGGGCGGTGGTCGCCCAGTGCATCGCAGTGCGTACCAGCACCAGCCACCACAGCGGGACCGGTGCCAGCATCCACTGCTCCAGCGAGCCGTCCTCGGCATCGCCGCGGAACAGGCTGTCCAGCGCCAGCAGGCCGGCCAGCAGCACCGCCAGCCACAGCACCGCGGAGGCCACAGGCGCCAGCGAGCGGGCATCGCCGCCGAGGCCCAGCGCGAACAGCACCACGGTGAGCAGGGCGAACAACGCCGGCTGCAGCGCGTCGCCGCGACGCGCCCATACCAGGCGCAGGTCGCGCACCACCAGCGCCCGGGCCGCGCGCAGCATCACGCCGTCCCCCCGAGTTCCAGCAGTCGGGTTCGCACAGGCGGGGCCGCGTACGCGCCGTGGGTGGTGATCAGCGCCGCGCCGCCCTCGCGCAGGTGCGCCTGCACCATCCGGTTGACCAGGGTGATGCCTTCCAGGTCGAGGTTGGCGTAGGGCTCGTCGAGCAGCCACAGCGGGGCCGGCGACAGCCACAGCCGGGCCAGGCCGAGGCGCTTCTTCTGCCCGGCTGACAGCGTGCGCAGGGGCGCGTCCTCGTAGCCGGCCAGGCCGACGATCGCCATCGCCGCTTCCGCGGTCTGGCGCGGGCGCCGGCCATGCAGGCCGCACAGGAACTCGAGGTTGTGCAGGGCCGAGAGGTCGGCCTTCAGCCCGGGCAGGTGGCCGAGGTAGGCGACGAAGCGCGCGCGCAGCTCCGGCCGCGCGGGCAGGCCATCGATCTCCATGCGCCCGGCATCAGGCCGCAGCAGGCCGGCCAGCACGCGCAGCAGGGTCGTCTTGCCGGCGCCGTTGCCACCTTGCACCAGCAGGGCCTCGTTGGCCTCGACCGCGAACGACAACGGCCCGAACACCGGGGTGTCGTTGCGCGAGAACGCCAGCCCGTCGACGGCGAGCAACGAACTGGCGTGGGTCTGGAGGTCGGGCATCGGGGCGCGATTCTACCGGCATGACGCGCGCCCGCTTCGCCGCCGCCGTCGATTCCGTACACTCGTGGCTTTCCCGCACGCCATTCCCGATGCGCATCGACACCAAGCTGCCGAAGGTCGGCACCACCATCTTCACCGTGATGTCGCAGCTCGCCGCCGAGCACGGCGCGGTCAACCTCGGCCAGGGCTTCCCCGACTTCCCGGTGCCCGAACGACTGGTCGACGCGCTGGGCCGGGCGATGCAGGCCGGGCACAACCAGTACGCGATGATGACCGGCATCCCCGCGCTGCGCCGGGCGATCGCCGCCAAGACCTTGCGCTGCTACGGCTGGGCGCCGGATGCCGACACCGAGGTCACCGTCACCAGCGGCGCCACCGAGGCGATCTTCGATGCGATCCACGCGGTGGTCCGCGCCGGCGAGGAAGTCGTGGTGCTGGATCCCTGCTACGACTGCTACGAACCTGCGATCGAGCTGGCCGGCGCCACCGCGGTGCACGTGCCGCTGGACCCGGCCACGTTCGCGCCCGACTGGGATGCGGTGCGCGCCGCGATCACCCCGCGAACGCGGATGCTGATGATCAACAGCCCACACAACCCGTCGGGGGCGATGCTGTCCGCCGCCGACCTCGACGAGGTCGCCGCCATCCTCGACGGCACCGACATCGTCCTGCTCAGCGACGAGGTCTACGAACACATCGTGTTCGACGGCGCGCGCCACGCCTCCGTGCTGGGACACCCGGCCTTGCGTGCGCGCGCCTTCGTGGTCTCCAGCTTCGGCAAGACCTACCACTGCACCGGGTGGAAGATCGGCTACTGCATCGCGCCGACGGCGCTAAGTGCGGAATTTCGCAAGGTCCACCAGTACAACGTGTTCTGCACCTTCGCCCCGGCACAGCACGCCTTTGCGGAGATGATCGAGCAGGAACCCGGGCACTACGAAGGGCTCGGTGCGTTCTACCAGGCCAAGCGCGACCGCTTCCGCGACCAATTGCTGACCACCCGCCTGACGCCGCTGCCGGTGCCGGGCGGTTATTTCCAGCTGGTCGACTACAGCGCGGTCAGCGACCTCGACGACCTCGCTTTCTGCCGCTGGCTGACCATCGAGCACGGCGTCGCCGCGATCCCGCTGTCGCCGTTCTACGCGGATCCGCCAGCCGGCCAGCGCCTCGCCCGGCTGTGCTTCGCCAAGAACGACGCCACCCTGGACGCGGCCATCGAACGGCTGCAGCGGCTGTGAGCGCCTCGCTGCACAACCTGCGCGTCTCGATCGTGCAGGGCGAAACCCGCTGGCACGACCCCGCCGGCAACCGCGACCACTACGGCAGGCTGCTGGCGCCGCTGCATGGCACCACCGACCTCGTCGTGCTGCCGGAGACCTTCACCAGCGGCTTCTCCAACGAGGCCATCGGCAACGCCGAAACCATGGATGGCCCGACCGTCGCATGGCTCCGCGAACAGGCCGCCAGGCTCGATGCCGCCGTCACCGGCAGCGTGCAGCTGCGCACGCCGGAAGGCGTGTTCAACCGCATGCTGTTCGCCACCCCGGACGGCGGCCTCGCGCATTACGACAAGCGCCACCTGTTCTCCTTCGCTAAGGAGCACGAACGCTATGCCGCCGGCGAGCAGCGGGTGGTGGTGGCGTGGAAGGGATGGCGGATCCTGCTGCAGGTCTGCTATGACCTGCGCTTCCCGGTGTTCTCACGCAATCGCCACGACGCCACGCAGGCAGGGCAGGCCGACTACGACCTCGCCCTGTATGTCGCGAACTGGCCGTCGGCGCGCGCGTATCCGTGGAAGACCCTGCTGCGCGCGCGGGCGATCGAGAACCTGTGCTACGTGGTCGGCGTGAACCGCGTCGGCACCGACGGCAACGGCCTGCACTACAGCGGCGACAGCGCGGTGATCGACTTCCTCGGCCATCCGTTGAGCGAGGCCACCGACGAAGAGGTGACCTCCACGATGCTGTTGCAGGCCGCGCCGCTGCTCGAGCATCGCGCGCGCTTCCCCGCCTTGCTGGACGCCGACGCCTTCGACCTGGCGCGCTGAGCCGGCGGGTCAGGCCGGGGCGCCGGCCTTGCCGCCGTAGACCACGCGGTTGCGGCCGGCGTGCTTGGCCCGGTACAGCGCCGCGTCCGCGTCCGCGAGCAAGGCGTTCAGGCCGTCGCCGGCGAAGGCGGTCGCCAGGCCGATGCTGACCGTCACCCGGATCGCCGCGCCCTCGAACACCACCGGCTCCGCGGCCAGCGTAGCGCGCAGGGCTTCCGCGACGGCCGCAGGCTCGCGCCCCGGGGCGCCATCCAGCACGACGATGAACTCCTCGCCGCCCCAGCGGCCAAGCAGGGCGCCGGGCGGCAATGCCTCGCGCATGCGTCGCGCCGCCTCGCGCAGGACCGCGTCGCCGGCCTGGTGGCCATGGCTGTCGTTGATCCGCTTGAACTCGTCGAGGTCCAGCAGCATGACCGTCAGCGGATCGGGGATGCGCCCCAGCCGCTCGTCGAGCGCGCGCGTCGCCGCGTGGCGGTTGGCCAGTCCGGTCAGCGCATCGGTGTTGGCGACGCGCTGCAGTTCGTCGCGGCTCTCGCGCAGTTCGTTGCGGTGGCGCAGGGTGCTGCGATAGCGCGCGTACAGCAGCGCGGCGATCACCAGTACCGTGGCCAACCCGGCCAGCAGGACGATGAAGATCAGCCGCTGCCGGTTCAGGCGCAGCGCCTGGATCGCGTTGTCGCGCTGCAGGAGCTGCCGCTCGGCATCGGCGCGCTGGCGTTCGAGGCTGGATTCGAGCAGGGCGATGCGCCGCGCCGACACGTCGATCGCCAGTTCCTTGTCGAGCTTCTGGTGCGCCTTGCGCGTTTCGAAGGCACTGGCCGCGTCGCCGGCGCGCAGTTGCAGCTCGGCCAGCAGGTCGAGCATCGCGCGCTCGAGGATGCGGTCGCCGAGGTCGCGCACGTTCGCCAGCACGGTGCCGGCATCCGCCAGCGCCTCGCGCGTGCGGTCGCGCGCGGCCAGCACGCGCAGCCGCGCGAGGTCGACCAGGGTGCGGTCGCGCACGGCGACGTCGTCGTAGGAGTCCATCGCCTTGCCGACCCAGGCCTCGGCCTCGTCGATCCGCCCCTGCAGCAGCCGCAGTTCGGCCATCCGGGTGAAGGCGTTGACCCGGTTGGGCGGGCTGCCGGAGGCCTCGGCCAGGCGCACCGCTTGCTGGCCGTGGTATTCGGCCTGTTTCAGGTCCTCGAGCTTGGTGAACGCGCCGATCAGTTCGCCATGCAGCGCGATGGCCTCGCGGCGGTTGCGCTCCTCCACATAGTCCAGCGCCTCGAGGAGGTATCGGCTGGCCAGTTCCTCGTCGTCGAGGTTGCGGTAGAGGACGCCGAGCATGCGCAGGCTACGCGCGGTCTCGGCCTTGTCGCCGGCCTTGCGTGACATCGCCAGCGCCTCGGTGTGCATGGCGACGGCATCCGAGAAGCGCCCGGTGCGCCCGTCGAGGTTGCCGATCGAGTTCAGCTCGCGCGCCTCCATCGAGCGGTCGCCGAGGTCGCGGAACAACGCCCGCGCCTGCAGGAACAGCGTGCGCGAGGCCTCGAACTGCCCGAGCTTGCGCGCCAGCACGCCGCGTTCGTGCAACCACAGCGCCCGCCAGCGCGGGTCGTCGGCGGACTCGACCAGCGCCTGCATCCGCGCGAGCACCGCCTCGGTGTCCTTCGAGCGTCCGCGGTTGACCAGGATGGTGGACAGCCGGAGCAGGGCCTCGAAGCGCAGGTCGGGGAGGTTCAGCGCGTCGGATTGGGCGATCGCCTGGTCGATCCCGGCGAGGGCTGCGTCTGCATGCTCCTGGTCGTTGGCGAATTCGGCTTCGGCCAATGTCGCCCAGGCGCGGTACGCGGGCGTTGGCGCAGCGGCACGCAGGCGCGCGGCCTGCACTTCGAGTTGCGCGGCGGTGCGGGTCTGGTCGGCACGCAACGCGGCGATCGCCGCCGGTTCGCTCGGGTTGGCCGCCGGAGCCGCGAACGGCAGCAGCATGCCCAGCACGAGGACCGCGACGCCGCGCCGGAGGAGGGCATGCAGCAACCGGTTCACGGGCGTCGGCCTGTCGGGGTCCGGGAGATGTCGCCCAGCATGCCAGAGCGGGTGCCCCGGGCGAAGCGGGGCGGGGCTCAGCCCCGCTTGCCGGCGACGTAGCCGGCGAAACCCTGCACGAAGGCGGCCAGCTGCGTGCGCAGCTTGTCGTCCACCAGCGCGCCCTCGGCGTCGAACAGGCTGCCGCTGCGCGATGCCAGCAGCCTGCCACCGGCCCACAGGTCCACGCCCAGCGTCTTCAGCACGGGCAGCCAGTGCGCCTGCGAGAGCACCGTGCCGAAGCCGCCCGGCGATGCCCCGGCCAGCGCGAACGGGCGCCCGCCGAACACCCGCGGGATGTCGTCCGCGGGGCGCGACAGCCAGTCGATCGCGTTCTTGAACACGCCGGGGATGCCGTTGTTGTATTCGGGCGTGACCAGCAGGACGCCGTCGCTGGCGACCAGGCGCGCCTTCAGGTCGGCCACCGACGGGGGCAGGCCCTCGCGGGCCTCGAGGTCGGCGTCGTACAGCGGGATGCCGTGCAGGGTGGCCACTTCAACGGTGACGTCGTCACCGGACAGTGCGCTCGCGGCGCGCAGGAGCGCGGTGTTGTAGGAGCCTGCGCGCAGGCTGCCGGAAATGCCGAGCAGGTGGACCATGGGCGTCTCCGATGGCCCGGCGCGTGGCCGGGCCGCTGTAGGTGAGGATCAGGCCATGCGGCCGAACTTGCCGCCGTTGAAGTCGGCGATGGCCTGCATGATCTCCTGCTGCGAGGTCATCACGAACGGACCGTAGCCGACCACCGGCTCGTCGATCGGTTCGCCGGCCAGCAGCAGGACCTTGGCATCGCCATTGGCCTCGATCGTGAGGCCGCTGCCCGCGGTCGACAGCGTGGCCATCTGCGCCGGGCGCAGCACCGCCTCGCCGTTGACCTGCACGGTGCCGTCGAGCACCACCACCAGGGTGGTCCAGCCCTCCGGCTGCGGCAGCGAGGCGGTCTTGCCCGCGCGCAGCTGCAGGTCCCAGACGTGGATCGGGGTGAAGGTACGCGCCGGACCCGCGTGGCCCTCGTACTCGCCGGCGATCACCCGCACGCTGCCGGCGTCGTCAGCCAGCGCGACCTTCGGGATCTGCGCGTCGGTGATGCCCTGGTAACCGGCGGGTCCCAGCTTGTCCTTGCGCGGCAGGTTGACCCACAGCTGGACCATCTCGAACGGGCCGCCCTGGCGCGCGTAGGCGGTCGAATGGAATTCTTCGTGCAGGATGCCGCCCGCGGCGGTCATCCACTGCACGTCGCCGGGGCCGATTACCCCGCCATTGCCGGCGGAGTCGCGGTGCTCGACCTCGCCCGCATAGACGATGGTGACGGTTTCGAAGCCGCGATGCGGATGCTGCCCGACCCCGCGCCGCTCGGTGGTGGGCTCGAAGCGGGTCGGTGCGGCGTAGTCGAGCATCAGGAACGGACTGCGCTCGGTGACGCCGCGCCCGCTGTAGCCGAACATGCCGTGGACCGGGAAGCCGTTGCCCACCCAGTGGCGCCCGGGGGCGCTGGTCACTTCGAGGACGGTCTTCATGCGCATGGGATCGCTCCATTCGACCGGCGGTGCGCCGGGGTCATGGCCTGCATCATGGATTCGATGCATCCATGATGCCAGTCCGTCGAAATGTCACTAATCGTTCCACAAACAGGACGATCAGGCAGATCGGCGCCGCGCGCGGATTACTGGGTGAAGCTGATCTCCAGCGACATGTGGAAGCCGTCGCGGGGCGGGGTGAACACGGTCTTGCCGCGCACGTAGCGCTGCAGGCAGATCGCCAGCGGCGAGCTGCCCTGGCGCCAGGTGTCGCGGACCTGGCCCGCGGCATCCAGGCGCATGACGATGGTGAAGGCGCTGAAGTCCTTCTGCGGCTTGCCGAGCGAGCACTCGACGACGCCCGCATTGAGCAGGCGCGCCTGCGCGGCGCGCATCGCCTCGTGCGCCGGGCCGACCAGGGTCTTTTCGTCGGCGTCGGCCAGGCGCTTGGCGTCCACGTACTCCACGGCCGGCACGGCCGCGGCCGGCGAGGCTTGCGGCGCCGCCAGCAGGCCAAGCGCGAGGGCGAGCGTCGCCGTCATCGCGATCAGCGCGGCCCGTTGCCGCGCGGGCCACGGCCACGGCCCGGGCCATTCCCGCCCGGACGCGGACCACGCGGGCCGGGGTTCGGACGGTTGCCGCCCGGGCGCGGGCCACGCGGGCGATCGCCCGGGCTGCCGTGCTGGCCGTAGGGATTGAAGCCGCCGCCATGGGCGTGGTCGGACGGGAAGTGGGGGGCATTCCCCGGATGGCCGTAGGGCTTGGCCTGGCGTTGCGGGCGGGCATCGCCAGCGGTGCCGCCGAAACCGCCCTCGCGGCGGGGACCGCGTTCGCCCTGCGGGCGCGGGCCGCGGTTGTCGCCGTAGGGGCGCGGACCGCCGGGGCCGCGACCGCCGGC
>JAFLEB010000010.1:20617-37453 GCA_017302075.1 Lysobacterales bacterium | reverse complement strand
CTTGGGCGCGGCGGGCGGGGGCGTGCCGTCGGGCAAGGCGCGCACCTTGCCGCGATCGGCGCCGATCGCGTCGCGGAACAGCGCGGCGTCGTCCAGCGCGTCGTCGGCGGGCGGGCGTTTTCGCATCGGCGCAGGGTATCGCAGCGCCCATCCGGTATCATGCCGGCATGCAGAACGAAGCGATGTCGTAAGCGGATGCGCGTCCTGGTCAGCAACGACGACGGCGTCGACGCCCCCGGCATCCAGGCTTTAGCCAAGGGCCTGCGCGAGGCCGGCCACGAGGTCCTGGTGGTCGCGCCGGACCGCGACCGCAGCGGGGCCAGCAACTCGCTGACCCTGGACGCGCCGATCCGCGTGCTGCGCCTCGATGCGTGGACGTGGAAGGTCTACGGCACCCCCACCGATTGCGTGCATGTGGCGATCACCGGGATGCTCGACGCGATGGGGCTGGCGCCGGACATCGTGGTGTCCGGCATCAACAACACCGCCAACCTCGGCGACGACGTGATCTATTCCGGCACGGTGGCCGCGGCGATGGAAGGCCGCTTCCTCGGCCTCCCCGCGGTGGCGGTGTCGCTGGTCACCGCCGACCACAAGGGCCTGCACTACGAGACCGCGGCGCGCGCGGCGGTGGAAATCATCGCCCGCCTGCGCACCGACCCGCTGCCGGCCAACACCATCCTCAACGTCAACGTGCCGGACCTGCCGTGGACGCAGGTCCGCGGCTTCGAGACCAGCCGCCTGGGCAACCGCCACCGCGCCGAACCCTGCACCCCGCAGCAGGACCCGCGCGGGCGCGAATGGTGGTGGATCGGCGCCGCCGGCGAGGAACAGGACGCCGGCCCGGGCACCGATTTCCACGCAGTGCGCGGCGGCTACATCGCGATCTCCCCGATCCACGTCGACCTGACGCGCTACCAGGCGCTGGAGCAGGTGGCGAGTTGGGTCGGCGGCCTGGGCCAGGCACTGGGGCGCGACGCATGATCTCGCGCCTGCGGCTGCAGCCGGCCGACGTCGGCATCGGCATGACCGGGCAGCGCGCCCGCGACCGCCTGGTCGAGCGCCTGCGCAACGGCGGCACCCTGCAGCGGCCGTTGCCGCCGATCGGCGATGAACGCGTGCTCAACGCGATCCGCACCGTGCCGCGCCACCAGTTCGTCGACGAGGCGCTGGCCGCGCGGGCCTACGAGGACGACGCGCTGCCGATCGGGCATGGGCAGACGATTTCGCAGCCATGGGTGGTGGCCCGGATGACCGAGGCCCTGCTGGAGACCGCGCCGAAGAAGGTGCTGGAAGTCGGCACCGGCTCCGGCTACCAGGCGGCGGTGCTGGCCGCGCTGGGACTGGAGGTATTCACTGTCGAGCGCATCGGCGACCTGTTGCGCACCGCGCGCAAGCGATTCCGCGCGCTCGGCCTGCACGTGCGCAGCAAGCACGATGACGGCCGCATCGGCTGGCCGGAGGAAGCGCCGTTCGACGCGATCCTCGTGACCGCGGCCGGGCCGGCGCTGGTGGACGCGCTGGTCGCGCAACTCGCGCCGGGCGGCACCCTGGTCGCGCCGGTCGGCGGGTCGGGTGGCCAGTCGCTGCTGCGGTTGCGCAAGCGCGAGGACGGCAGCATCGAGCAGGCAGACCTGGGTCCGGTGATCTTCGTGCCGCTGCTGTCGGGGATGACCGATCGATGAACCTGTTCCGTCCGCTGTACGAACGCGCGTTGCGCTGGTCGCGGCACCCGAAGGCGCCATCGCTGCTTGGCGGCCTCAGCTTCGCCGAGGCGATCGTGTTCCCGGTGATGCCGGAAGTGATGCTGGCGCCGATGTGCCTGGCCCAGCCGCGCCGCGGCTTCTGGTTCGCCACCATCAGCCTGGCGTTCTCGCTGCTCGGCGCGGTGGTGGGCTACCTGCTCGGCCACTACGCCTACGAACTGGTGAAGCCGCTGCTGGAGAGCCTGGGCTGGCTGGGCAAGATCGACGCCCAGGTCACCCACCTGCGCGAGATCACCGCGGAATCCCCGTGGAAGGCGTTCTGGCTGCTGGTGCTGGCCGGCTTCACCCCGATCCCGCTGAAGATCTTCACATGGGCCAGCGGCATCGTAGGGATCCCGATGCTGCCCTTCCTCGCCAGCATGCTGGTCGGGCGCGGCAAGCGCGTCTACCTGGTCGCCGCGGCGATCCGCCTGGGCGGCGAGCGCGCCGAGCGTGCCCTTCATCGCTGGATCGAACACATCGGCTGGGGCGTGCTGGTGCTGCTGGCCGCCGGCATCTGTTGGTTGCTGTTGCGGGGCCATGGGGCATGATGCGGGGCATGCGCACGCCTCGCCTCGCCGCCGCTTGCAGCCTGCTCGTCCTCCTTGCCGCCTGCGGGCGCAGCCACGTGGTGCGCGAACCGGGTGGCAGCGGAGTACGCGGCGAGCGCCCGGTGCAGGTGTCGCAGCCCAAGTACGGCGCGACCGCGGTGGTCCAGCGTGGCCAGACCGTGTACCGGATCGCCACCGAGAACGGCATCACCGCGCTCGACCTGGCGCTGTGGAACGACATCCCGCCGCCGTACACGATCTATCCCGGGCAACGCCTGCGCCTGTACCCCGGTGGTGCGGTGAAGCCATCGCGGCCGGCGACGTCGTCGGCGTCCACCAAGCCCGCGCCGAAACCCGCCGCGCCCGTCGCACCGCCGCCGGCCGCGAGCTCGCTGGGCTGGCGCTGGCCCACCGACGGCAATGTCTTCGGCAGCTTCGCCGTCGGCGACCCGACCCGGCAGGGCATCGACATCGCCGGCAAGGCCGGGCAGCCCGTGCGCGCGGCCGCGGAGGGCGTGGTGGTCTATTCCGGCTCGGGGCTGGTCGGCTACGGCGAGCTGGTGATCGTCAAGCATAACGACCAATGGCTCTCGGCCTACGGCCACAACCGCGCGCGGCTGGTCAACGAAGGCCAGCTGGTGAAGGCCGGCCAGCAGATCGCCGAGATGGGCCGCAGCGGCGCGGCGCGCGACATGCTGCATTTCGAGATCCGCTACAACGGCAAGCCGGTCGATCCGCAGGCGTACCTGCCGAAGCGGTAGTCGGAATCGCCTCACGGAACCGCGGATCCTGGCCCGGCGCCACGCGCCGGGCGTTCACCGGCGCGCAGTCCTGCGGACTGCAGGCGACGCCGGTCCACACGCTGCAACGGCAAGCCGGTCGACCCGCAGGCCTATTTGCCGAAGCGCTGGGCGGGTGCTCCAGCAGGCACGGATGCCTCCGGATTTGATCCGACGCAGGAAGTGCGCGGGTGGTCGGCGATAATCTCGCCGCCATGTCGCTGCGCCATCGCCACCGCCTGCTGCTCTCGCTTGCCTTCGCGGGCAGCCTGCTGCTGGCCCTGGTGCCGAGCCTCGGCCGCCTGCACCAGGCCTTCGCGCAGGATCCACTGGCGAGCCAGCTCGGCCAGTTCTGTTCCAGCGATGGCCTGGTGGCACGTACCGAGCTGTCGCGCTGGCTGGCGGGTGATGCCGGCGACCCCGCGCCGCGGGCGCCCGCCGACGATTGCGACTATTGCCCGTTGCTGGTGGCCCCCGCGCTTCCGGTGGCGGGCCTGCCGGTGCCGCCGGCGCAACCGCTGCCGCAGGCCCGCACCGCGTTGCGCGTTCAAACGCGGCTGCCGCAACGCCACCTGATCGGATGGGCCCCGCGCGGGCCGCCGGTGTCGAACGCGGGCTGAGCCCGCCTGCCGATCCATCGACACCTGCCCGGGCGCTCGCAAGCCGCGATGCGCCGGGTGCCCTTGGCCGTGCAGCCCTGCACGGCCACATCCGATCACGGAGTTCCCATGCGTCCCCATCCCCTGCTGGTCGCGCCGCTCGCGGCCGCGCTCCTCGCCGCATTGCCCACCATCGCCCGCGCGTCCGACCCGCCCACCGTCGACGGCGACAGCGTCCTGCCCAAGGTCGTCGTGGAAGGCACCCGCGCCAACATCGCCCCGGCCCGCGCGGTCGACGATGCCTCCCTCGAAGCCCGCGCCGCGGCGACCAGCGATGCCGCCTCGCTGCTGGAGGGCCAGCCCGGCATCTGGATCAATGCCGCCGGCGGCGTCTCCGGCCTGCCCTCGATCCGCGGCCTCGCCGACGACCGCCTGCGCATCCGCCTCGACGGCGCCGACATCACCGCGTCCTGCCCCAACCACATGAACCCGGCGCTGTCCTACGTGGCGCCGTCGGATGTCGCCCGCATCGTGGTGTACCCGGGCATCACCCCGGTCTCGCAGGGCGGCGACTCGATCGGCGGCAGCATCGTCGTCGAGCGCAGCCAGCCCAGCTTCGCGGCTGCGGGGGAGGGCATCGTGCTGTCCGGCGAACTGGGCACGTATTACCGCAGCAATGGCGACGCCCACGGCGCGAATGCCTCGCTGACCATCGCCAGCGAGCACCTCAGCTTGCGCTACACCGGCGCCACCGCGCGTGCGGGCAACTATCGCGCGGGGGGCGAGTTCAAGGACTACGACTTCACCGGCCGCGAGGGCCACACGCTGGACAGGGACGAGGTGGGCTCGACCGGCTACGTCTCCCACAACCAGTCCCTGCAGCTGGCCTATACCAACGGCGACCACCTGCTGGAGGCGCGCCTCGGCTGGCAGCAGATCCCGCGCCAAGACTACCCGAACCAGCGCATGGACCTGACCGACAACCGCCAGCGCAGCACCAACCTGCGCTACCTCGGGCAGTTCGGCTGGGGACGGCTGGAGGCACGGGCGTATCGCGAGACCCTGGACCACGCGATGGATTTCGGCCCGGACAAGCGGTTCTGGTACGGCGCGGCATCGGGCGGCAACAACCCGCCCGGCGGACAGGCGACCCCGTGCGCGCCGACCGGGCCGACCTGCGCGGCCGGCATGCCGATGCTGACTTCGAGCGACACCACCGCCTTCATGCTGGATGCGGACATCACGTTGCAGGGCGAGGATCGCCTGCGACTGGGACTGGAGCAGCGCGCCTATCGGCTCGACGACTGGTGGCCCCCGTCGGGCGGCATGATGTCGCCGGGCGAGTTCTGGAACATCCGCGACGGCGAGCGCGACCGCACCGCGGCCTACGCCGAGTGGGAACACCACCTCGGCCCGCGCTGGACCGCGGAGCTCGGCGTGCGCTACGAGCGCGTGCGGATGGATGCCGGCCCGGTGCAGGGCTACAACCCCGCGAGCAACATGATGGGCTCCTGGCAGATGCGCGATGCGGCGCTGTTCAACGCGGCGGACCGGGTACGCTCGGATGGCAACTGGGATGCCACCGCGATCCTGCGCCAGTCGGTCTCGGATCGCATGGACATCGCCTACGGCCTCGCCCGCAAGGTGCGTTCGCCCGGGCTGTACGAGGTCTTCCCGTGGTCGACCTGGACCATGGCCGCGGTCATGAACAACTTCGTCGGCGACGGCAATGGCTACGTCGGCAATCTGGCGCTGGCGCCGGAGCGCGCGCTCACTGCGTCGGCGACCTTCGACCTGCACGCCGCCGACCGTCGCTGGGAATTGCAGGCCACGCCCTACGTGACCTCGATCGCCGACTACATCGACGCGATCCAGTGGAACCCCGACACCAATGCCGCGCGCAGCGTGCCGGTGCGCAATGCCTTCACGGTGCTGAAGTACGTGAACCAGGGCGCGCGGCTGCACGGCCTCGACTTGTCCGGCAAGGCGCGCCTGGCGGAGACCGGGCTCGGGGTCTTCGCGCTGCAGGGCACGCTGTCCTGGGTGCACGGGGAAAACCGGACCACCGGCGATGGGCTCTACAACCGCATGCCGGCGAACGCGCGCCTGTCGCTGACCCAGCGGCTCGGCGGCTGGGACAATGCGCTGGAACTGGTGGCCGTGGCCCGCAAGGACGACGTGTCGCAGGTCCGCAACGAGCTGGAGACCGCAGGCTACGGTTTGCTGCACCTGCGGTTCTCGCGGGCATGGTCGGCGCTGCGGGTCGACTTCGGGGTGGAGAACCTGTTCGACCGCCACTACGCCCTGCCGACGGGTGGCGCCTACCTCGGCCAGGGCACCACGATGTCGATCAATCCCCCGGTGCCGAACTATCCGCGGTGGGGGACGCAGGTGCCGGGGCCTGGGCGTTCGCTGTACGCGGCCGTGACCCTGGCGTTCTGAGCCCGGCGCCGTCAGCCGGGGAGTACGAAGCCGGCGGCGACCCGCCGGCCTTCGCCCGCCAGCACCGAATAGGTCCGGGCGGCCGCGGCATTGGTCATCACCTCCAGCCCGATCCCGCGCTGGAGGCAGGTGGCCAGGACCGCGGCGGGCGGGAACACCTGGGTGGCGCCGGTGCCCAGCAGCACCAGTTCGGGCGCCAGCGCGAGCAGGGCGTCGAGGTCGGCCGGGACCATGCTGCGGGCGTCGGCCACCGGCCAGCCTTCGACCAGCGCGTCCGGGGCGACGATGAAGCTGCGCAGCAGGCGTTGCTCGTTGACCAGCGCGGAGGCGCCATCGGCGCCGCGCAGGAAGTACCGGTAGTCCGGCGGTTCGAGGTTGAGCTGCATGCCGGGAGCGCGGCTCAGGCGCGGGGCAGGACGATCTGGCGCTTGTCCTTCGAGGGCCGGTAGAGCACCGCGGTGTGGCCGATGCGCTGGACCAGCGCGGCGCCGCAGCGTCCGGCCAGCTCCGCGATCATCCCGTCGCGCACCTCGCGGTCGTCGGCGGCTACCTTCACCTTGATCAGCTCGTGGTGCTCCAGCGCCAGGTCCACCTCGGCCACCAGCGCATCGGTCACGCCCTTGCCGCCCACCTGCAGCATCGCCTTGAGGTCGTGGGCCTGGCCACGGAGGAAGCGGACCTGGGCGTTGGTGAGGGCGACGGACATGCAGCACGGCGAAGGGGGACGGGAGCGCAGGGTATCATGCAGCCTTCGGCGACCTGCCCCGGGGCAGGCCGCCTTCCCCACCCAAGCCCGTCCCTCGCCGGGCGGGGGACGACCGATGGCGACCCGCAGCAAGTCCAGCCAGCGCTGGCTCAAGGAACACTTCTCCGACCCCTACGTGAAGAAGGCGCAGGCGGAGGGGATGCGTTCGCGCGCGGCGTACAAGCTCGAGGAACTGGTCGAGCGCGACCGCCTGCTCAAGCCGGGGATGGTGGTGGTGGACCTGGGCGCCGCGCCCGGCGGCTGGTCGCAGTGGGTCCGCCAGGAGCTGGACCGCCTGGAGCAGGGGCTGCCCGGCGAGGCCCGCCGCGGGCGGGTGATCGCCAGCGACATCCTGGAGATGCCGACCCTGGCCGGGGTCGAATTCCTTCATGGCGACTTCAGGGACGATGCCGTCCTATCCAGCCTGCTGGCGATGCTGGGCGGCGACAAGGTGGACCTTGTCTTGTCCGACATGGCCCCCAATAAGAGTGGCATGGACGCGGTGGACCAACCGCGCGCGATGCACCTGTCCGAACTGGCGATGGAATTCGCCGACGGCCAGTTGCGGGCGGGCGGCACGTTCCTGATCAAGTTGTTCCAGGGCGTGGGGTTCGACGATTACGTGCGGGAGCTGCGGCGGCGCTATGCCAAGGTGGCGATCCGCAAGCCGGCGGCATCGCGCAAGCGGTCGCCCGAGGTGTACGCGCTGGCGCAAGGCAAGCTGGCGGCGATCAGGTAGGGTGGCGAAGCCGCCCGAGGACAACAGGCAGGACCGAATGAACGATCTCGCGAAGAATCTGCTGCTCTGGGTGGTCGTGGCCGTGGTGCTCATGGTCGTGTTCCAGAGCTTCTCGCCGAAGCTGGCCGGCGCGCCGCAGGAGATCATCTACTCGCAATTCATCGCCGACGTGGAAGCCGACCGCATCCGCAAGGTCGACATCGCCAGCGACGAGCGCACGGTCAAGTTCGAGCGCAGCGACGGCAGCACCGGCAGCACCACCGCGCCGGTGCGCGACAAGGACCTGATCAACGACCTGATCGAGCACAAGGTCGAGATCAAGCAGGCCCCGCCCGACACCGGCATCTCGTTCTGGTCCATCGTGCTGAACTTCCTGCCGGTCCTCCTGATCATCGGCTTCTGGCTGTTCATGATGCGGCAGATGCAGGGCGGCGGCGCCGGCGGCAAGGGCGCGATGTCGTTCGGGCGCTCGCGCGCCAAGATGCTGACCGAGGACCAGACCAAGGTCACCTTCGGCGACGTCGCCGGTTGCGACGAGGCCAAGGAGGAAGTCGCCGAGCTGGTCGAGTTCCTGCGCGACCCCTCGCGCTTCCAGAAGCTGGGCGGCAAGATCCCGCGCGGCGTGCTGATGGTCGGCCCGCCGGGCACCGGCAAGACCCTGCTGGCCAAGGCCATCGCCGGCGAGGCCAAGGTGCCGTTCTTCAGCATCTCCGGCTCGGACTTCGTGGAGATGTTCGTCGGCGTCGGCGCCAGCCGCGTGCGCGACATGTTCGAGCAGGCCAAGAAGCACGCGCCGTGCATCATCTTCATCGACGAGATCGACGCGGTCGGCCGCCATCGCGGCTCCGGCATGGGCGGCGGCCACGACGAGCGCGAGCAGACCCTGAACCAGATGCTGGTCGAGATGGACGGCTTCGAGGGCGGCGAGGGCGTGATCGTGATCGCCGCGACCAACCGCCCCGACGTGCTCGACAAGGCGCTGCTGCGCCCGGGTCGCTTCGACCGCCAGGTCATGGTCGGCCTGCCCGACATCAAGGGCCGCGAGCAGATCCTGAAGGTGCACATGCGCAAGGTCCCGCTGGCCGACGACGTCCGCCCGGACGTCCTGGCGCGCGGCACCCCGGGGTTCTCCGGCGCCGACCTCGCCAACCTGGTCAACGAAGCCGCGCTGTTCGCCGCCCGCCGCAACAAGAAGGCGGTCGACATGCGCGACTTCGAGGACGCCAAGGACAAGATCTACATGGGCCCCGAGCGCCGCAGCATGGTGATGCGCGAGGAAGAGCGCCAGGCAACGGCGTACCACGAGTCCGGCCATGCGGTGGTGGCGATGTCGCTGCCCAAGGCCGACCCGGTGCACAAGGTCACGATCATGCCGCGCGGCTGGGCGCTGGGCGTGACCTGGCAGCTGCCGGAGCACGACGCCCTCAGCAAGTACAAGGACAAGATGCTGGAGGAGATCTCGATCCTGTTCGGCGGCCGCATCGCCGAGGAACTGTTCGTCGGCGAAGTCTCCACCGGCGCCTCCAACGACTTCGAGCGCGCGACCAAGCTGGCGCGCGGCATGGTGACCAAGTACGGCATGTCCGACCTGCTCGGCACCATGGTCTACGCCGATGAGGATGCGTCCGGCTTCGGCATGCAGAACAAGACCATTTCCGAGGCCACCCAGCAGAAGGTCGATGCCGAGATCCGCCGCATCCTCGACGAACAATATGCCGTTGCGCGGAAGATCCTCGAGGAGAAGCGCGAGGTGGTCGAGGCGATGACCGCGGCGCTGCTCGAGTGGGAGACCATCGATTCCGAGCAGGTCAAGGCGATCATGGAAGGCCGCGCGCCCAACCCGCCCGCGGGCTGGGTGCAGAAGCCGGGCAAGGACAAGGACGATTCGTCCACCCCGACCGCGCCGGCGATGGCGGATCCGACCCCACAGACCTGATGCCGCGATGCGCGGCGCCACCGCAACGAGGCCGGGTTCGTCCCGGCCTCTTGCGTTTCAGATCGCCTCGCAGAGCGGCGAGGCCTTGATCCGCTGGACCTGCAGGTCGGTGAGCACCGGGCGTGCAGCCCGCACGAAGTCGACCGGGTGCATGAGGTTGTTGCTGGCGTCGCCGATGTGGACCGGGGAAAAGGTCGACCCGAGCAGGATGTGGCAGACCTCGTGTGCGGTGCAGTAATGGGTCCCGGCGCGCGCCACGACGCAGGCAGGGCGGCCTTTCATGTGCCCGCCACAGCCGTTGAGCGCCTCGCCGAAGCGGTCGATGTAATACACCAAGATCCCCGAGCCCGGCGTCGGCCCACCCAGTTGCTGCAGTTCGGCGTATTCGCCGCCGGTCACCTCCCACTCGCAGGCGCCATCGACCCGGGTAAGGCGGTCCTGTTCCTCGCGGCTGAGCATCAGGCTGCTGCCGCTGCCGAACTCGATCTTGATGCCGTACGGCGCGTACACGGCTTGGGTGTGCGCGAGGATGCTGTTGAACGGCACGTCGGTCAGGCTGATGCTGCGGAAATGCAGCCGCACCCGATGGGTGAAGGGCCTGCCGGTGTCCGGCATGCCGAGCGCGGCGCGCGTCATCGGCCCGACCAGGCCGTCGACCTTGAGCCCTGCGTCCCGCTGGAACGTGCGCACCGCCTGCCGCGTCAGCGACCCGAAGATCCCGTCCGGCGACAGGCGCGGCGAGGGGTAGAGCTGCTTGTTGAGTTCCTGCTGCAGCGTCACGACCTCGGGGCCGCGGCTGCCGATGCTCAAGATGGCCATGGCGCCTCCAATGAACCGGCATGGTGCGTCGCGGCGGCGTGGCGACGCCATCCGCAGGAAGCCCGGGGGCACGGTCGAACGGGATAGGACGTAGGCCATAGCCGGCGCGCGGGCGTCGTCCTTGCGTCGACGCAAACGCCGCGATCGCCAAACGATGCACACTGGTTGCCCCGCGTTCGTCGAATGACTCCCGTGAACGATCCCGTCCCGGCCTCGGCCGCCCCCGCTTCGCTCTACGACCGCCTCGGTGGCCAGCCGGGCCTGGACCGGCTGGCCGCGAGCTTCTATCGCTGGATGGGGCGCATGCCCGAGGCGGCCTCGGTGCATGCGATGCATCGCCTCCCGATGCCCGAGGTCGAAGCCCGCCTGGCGCATTTCCTCAGCGGATTCTTCGGTGGCCCGGATGCCTATCGCCCGCGTTACGGCGAGCCGATGATGCGGCGCCGGCATTTCCCGTTCGCGATCGGCCCCGCCGAGCGCGATGCGTGGCTCGCCTGCATGCGCCTCGCGCTGGAGGAGTGCGTGGCCTCGCCCGGGCTGCGCGCGGTGGCCGATGCGCAGATCGCCCGTTTCGCCGAACATATGCGCAATCGCGCTTGATCCGCCGGTCGGCGGCCGCGCATCGGGAGGCGGCATGTTCGACACGGTGGCAACCCTCGACTGCGGCGGGCGCAGCCTGCGGCTCGACCGCCCGCGGGTGATGGGCATCGTCAACGTGACGCCGGATTCGTTCTCCGACGGCGGCGCGCACTTCGACGCCGGCGCGGCGATCGCGCATGGCTTGGCCCTGGCCGCCGAGGGCGCGGACATCCTCGACGTCGGCGGCGAATCGACCCGACCGGGCGCGCAGGCGGTGTCCGTCGAGGAGGAGCTGCGGCGCACGATCCCGGTGGTCGAGGCGCTGTCGCGCCAGCTCGCGATCCCGGTCGGCATCGACACTTCCAAGCCCGAGGTGATGCGTGCGGCGGTGACGGCCGGCGCCGGGATGATCAACGACGTGTTCGCGCTGCGCCGGGAGGGCGCGCTGGACGCGGCGGCGGCGCTGGGCGTGCCGGTGGTGCTGATGCACATGCAGGGGGAGCCGCGCGGCATGCAGGCGAACCCGGAGTACGACGACGTGGTCGGCGAGGTGCATCGCTTCCTCGCCGAGCGCGTTTTCGCCGCCGAGATGGCCGGCATCCCGCGCACGCGCATCGTGGTCGACCCGGGCTTCGGGTTCGGCAAGACACGCGAGCACAACCTGCAGTTGCTGGCGCAGCTGCAACGCTTCACCGAACTCGGCGTACCGGTGCTGGCCGGGCTGTCGCGCAAGCGGACGATCGGCGAACTGACCGGCCGCGACGATCCGCGCGCGCGCGTCCATGGGTCGGTGGCCGCTCACCTGGTCGCCGCGCAACGCGGGGCGATGCTGTTGCGCGTGCACGACGTCGCCGCGACCGTCGATGCGCTGAAGGTGTGGCAGGCGGTCGCCGCGGTGCCCGCGCCACGGGCGCCTGCGCCGAAGCCGGAGATCCGCTGGCCGGAGGACTGAGGCCGGCCTGGCTGCCTCGCTGCGTGCTTCCCCATGACGAGGGAGGACCTGCGATGCGCCACCTGTTCCTGTTCGTGCTGTTGTCGGTCGCGGCATGCGCCAAGGCGCCGCCGCAGGACACCGCGATCCCGGCCGTCGCCGCGGCCGCGGTGCCGCCGGGCGACCCGGTCGAGGGCGCGCGCGTTGCCAGGCGCGTGGGCTGCGACGGTTGCCATGCCGAAGGCGGCAAGGGCGGCGGGATGGACATCCGGACGCCGCAGGGCGACCGCATCGTCGCGCCGAACCTCACCGAACGCCGTGCGCGCTACGACGACCGTGCGCTGGCCCTGCTGCTGCGGCAAGGCAAGACCCATGACGGCCACGTGCCGGTCGGCATGCCGATCAAGATGCTGCAGCACCTGAGCGATCGCGAAGTGCGCGACATCACCGCCTGGCTGCGCGCGATCCCGGCGGTAGACCATCCGGGGCTGGCGGAGACCACGCTGACCCCCGATGCGGCGAAACAGTTCGCCGCCGGCACCCATCCGTACTCCATCGACATGCTGCCGGACGCGGGCCTGGTGCCGCCGGCGGCGCCGCCCACCGAGCCGCTGGCGCTGGGCAAGCATCTCGCCCACACCAGCTGCAGCGAGTGCCATGGCTGGGACCTCAACGGCTTCGGGGGCGACGACGCACCGTCGCTTGTCGTGGCCAAGGCCTACACGCCGGAGGCCTTCCGCCGGCTGATGCGCACCGGCGAAGTCGCCGCCGGGGGCAAGTCGAAGACCGGGTTCATGAGCGAGGTCGCCGCGTACCGCTTCTCGGTCATGACCGATGCCGAGGTCGCGGCGCTGAAGGCCTACCTCGATGCGCGCTGAGCCGGGCTCAGAGCAGCGCGTCGACCGGTAGCCAGTAGGCGAGGCGGGCCACCGCGCGGCGGCCGAAACTGGCGTCGGGTTCGCGGTCGCGGGTGCCGCCGGCATCGCGCCACAGCAAGCGCTTGCGCGCGGCGTCCCATTCGATCGCCCAGGCATGCGCCGGGCTGGTCATGGTCTCGAACAGGCCGAGCAGCTGGCCGGCGAGTGCCTCGTCGGTGACCAGCAGCCCCTGTTCGGAGTTGAGCTGGATCGAGCGCGGGTCGAGGTTGAGCGAACCGACGAACACCGTACGGCGGTCGATCACCGCGGCCTTGCCGTGCAGGCGCGCGCCGGAGGAGCCGAACAGGCTGCCGGCGGCCTGGTCCTGGCGCGGCTTGAGTTCCCAGAGCCGGACGCCGCCGCGGACCAGCGCCTCGCGGGCGCGCACGTAGCCGCCGTGCACCGCGGCCACGTCGTTGGAGGCCAGCGAGTTGGTGAGGATGCGGATCGGGCGGCCATTGCGCGCGCCGGCGAGCAGCGCCTCGGTGCCGCCGTCCCCGGGCACGAAGTAGGGCGAGATGATGGCGATGTCGCCCGCGCCGGCTTCCATCGCGTCGCGCAGGCCGGCGAGCACCGGCGATGGACGTGCCTCGGGGATCGGCGCCGCCAGCTTGTCGGGGGCGTCGTGCAGCAGGCGCCACTCCCGAGTCCAGCGCATGCCGAGGTAACCCTTGCGGATGCGGGCGAGCGCATCCGAATCGCCCAGCGCGGCGATCCACTCGGACTCGCCGGCGTCGCGGGCGGGCTTGCGCAGGTTGCCGCGGACGGTATCCAGCGTCAGGGTGGCGGGCATGTCCGGATCGACCGCGCGGATCGGCCAGGCCATGGTCGAGTTCCAGTAGCCGTCGAACGCGGCCTCCAGCGCATCCACCGCGGGGCCGGCGACCAGCAGGTCGAGGTCCTGGAAGTTCGCCTCGGGGCTGGCCATGAAGTATTCGTTGCCGACGTTGCGGCCGCCGGTGATCGCGACCCGGCCATCCACGATCCACGACTTGTTGTGCGCGCGGCGGTTGACCCGCTTGAACGAGCCGGCGAATTCAAGCGCGGTGCCGAGCATGCCATCGCGGGTCGCGAACGGGTTGTACACGCGGATGCTGATGTTGGGGTGGTGGTCCAGCGCCAGCAGCACCTGGCTCTTGGCGCGGGCGTCGAGGTCGTCGAGCAGCACGCGCACGCGTACGCCGCGGTCGGCGGCGTCCAGCACCTCGGCGGCGAGCAGGCGGCCGGTGAGGTCGTCGTGCCAGATGTAACTCTGGATGTCGAGGCTGCGGCCGGCGGCGCGGCTGGTGTAGCCACGCAGCGCGAAGGCTTCCAGCCCGTCGGCCACCAGCCGGAACCCGGATTCGCCGGGGTGGCGTGCGGCCGCCGGCGCGACTTCGGCATCGAGACGGGTGCCGTCGGCGACGGCGATCGCGCGCTGTTCCGGCACGTCCGGCCTGCTCGGCAACTGCGCACAGCCGGCCAGCAGCAGCGCGGCGATCCACCAGCAGCGGCGCAACAGGGTCATCGGAGGGGCATCGGTCGGCGCGGGACGGGTCGCCATCCTGCGGATGCCGGATGCACGGCGCAAGCGGGTGCGCGGCTCACGATGCGGCCCCTTCGCCGGCCTGCCAGCGCTGCAGGCGCGGGTGGATCACCCGGAACCACAGCGGCGGGAACAGGGCCAGCACGAACATCGCCGCGTAGCCGCCCGGCAGTTGCGGGCTGTCGGGATGGTGGCGCAGCACCTGGTAGCGCCGGGACGCATGCGCATGGTGGTCGGAGTGCCGTTGCAGGTGGAACAGCAGCAGGTTGGTCAGCGCGAAGTCGGCGTTCCAGCTGTGCAGGTGGGTGGTGCGTTCGTAGCGACCATCGGCGAGGCGGCGGCGCGACAGGCCGTAGTGCTCGACGTAGTTGATGATCTCCAGCGCGCATGCGGCCACCAGTCCCTGCACGACGAAGGCCAGCAGCCCGGGCATGCCCAGCACGGCGAAGGCGATGCCGGCCAAGGCGACCCACAGCGCGGACCAGCCCAGCAACTCGTTGCGCCAATGCCAGCCGCGCAGCCCGCGCCGGCGCAGGCGTTCGGCTTCCAGCCGCCAGGCATTGCGCGTGTTGTGCAGCAGCGCCCGCGGCAGGAACCGCCACAGCGACTGGCCGAACCGGGCGCTGGATGCATCCTCGGGGGTGGCGACCAGTACGTGGTGGCCGCGCAGGTGTTCGACCTTGAAGCCGTGGTAGCCCACGCTGGCCAGCAGCAGGCCGCCGGCGACGCGCTCCAGCCGGGTGTCCTTGTGGATCAGTTCGTGCGCCACGTTGATCGCCAGCACGCCGCCGACCACGCCCAGCGAGAGCAGCCAGCCGATGCCGCCAGCCAGCCCGAAGCCGGCCTGCGCGCAGTGCCGCAACGACCAGGCCAGCACGGCGTACTGCACCGGCACGGCGAGCAGGGTGAGCAGGCGGAACCAGCGGTCGGCCGCCAGCGTCGCCTCGTCGGCGGGCGCGGGATTGCCGGGGTCGTGGCCTACCGCCTGGTCGGCCAGCGGCAGCAGCACGAACAGGAAGAACAGCGGGAACCAGGCGAACAGGCCGGGATGCCCGCTGCGCGCGCCCAGCCATGCGGCCAGCGGCATCAGCGCCGGCACGACGAACACGATGGCGAACCCGATGCGCTTCCAGAACGGCATGGCGTCTCCCCGTGGCGCCCGCTCGCATGCTAGCGCGCGGGCACGCCTGCGGTAAGCTCCCGCGGTCTCGATGGGGAACCGCGCATGACCGTCAGCACGCCCTTGCTGATCACCTTCGGCATCTACCTGCTGGCCATGGTCGGCATCGGCTTCGTGGCATGGCGGCGCACCCGCGATTTCGACGACTACATCCTCGGCGGGCGCTCGCTGGGCGGCTACGTCACCGCGCTGTCGGCCGGCGCGTCGGACATGAGCGGCTGGCTGCTGATGGGCCTGCCCGGCGCGCTCTACCTCGGCGGCGTGTCGGAGGCGTGGATCGCGCTGGGCCTGGTCGCCGGCGCATGGGCCAACTGGCGCTTCGTCGCCGGGCCGCTGCGGGTCTACACCGAGCGCACCGACAACGCGCTGACCCTGCCGGACTACTTCACCACGCGCTTCGCCGCGGACGGCAAGTGGCTGCGCATCGTCTCCGCGCTGGTCATCCTGGTGTTCTTCGCGATCTACGCGGCTAGCGGGATCGTGGCAGGCGCGCGCCTGTTCGAGAGCGTGTTCGGCCTGCCCTACGCGCAGGCGCTGTGGTGGGGCGCGGCGGCGACCATCGCCTACACCCTGATCGGCGGTTTCCTGGCGGTGAGCTGGACCGACACCGTGCAGGCCACGCTGATGATCTTCGCGCTGATCCTCACCCCGCTGATCGTGATCCTCAGCACCGGCGGGCCGGGCGATAGCTTGCAGGCGATCGCCGCGCTCGACCCCGCCCGGCTCGACTGGTTCAAGGGCGGCGAGCTCGGCCTGGTCGGGATCGTGTCGCTGCTGGCCTGGGGCCTGGGCTATTGCGGGCAGCCGCACATCCTGGCGCGCTTCATGGCCGCCGATTCGCTGGCGGTGATCCCGCAGGCGCGGCGGATCGGCATGACCTGGATGATCCTGTGCCTGGCCGGCGCGATGGCCACCGGCTTCTTCGGCATCGCCTATTTCGCGCAGCACCCCGGGCAGGCGGGTCCCGTCGCGGAGAACCACGAGCGGGTATTCATCGCGCTGGCCAACGTGCTGTTCAACCCGTGGATCGCGGGCGTGCTGCTGTCGGCGATCCTCGCCGCGATCATGAGCACGCTGAGCTGCCAGCTGCTGGTCTGCTCGAGTGCGTTGACCGAGGACTTCTACCGCGGCTTCCTGCGCCCCGCCGCCGGCGAGCGCGAGCTGGTGTGGGTCGGGCGCGGGATGGTGCTGGCGGTCGCGCTGCTGGCGATCTTCCTGGCCCGCGACCCCGACAGCCGCGTGCTGGGGCTGGTGAGCTACGCCTGGGCCGGCTTCGGCGCGGCGTTCGGCCCGGTGGTGGTGTTCTCGCTGTTCTGGGAGCGCATGACCCGCGGCGGCGCGCTCGCCGG
>JAFLEB010000010.1:0-20517 GCA_017302075.1 Lysobacterales bacterium | reverse complement strand
GTGCTGGCACCGGCGGACCGCGGAGTCCTGCACGCACGCATCGCAGGTCGCTTCGACGCGATGCTGGAGGCCGGCTTCCTCGACGAGGTGCGGGCCTTGCGCGCACTCCCGGAACTCGCCGCGCATCCGCACCCGCTGGACCTGCCGGCCTTGCGCGCGGTGGGCTACCGGCAGGCGTGGGCGTTCCTCGACGGGGCATCGACGCCGGCGGAATTCCGCGAGCGCGCGATCGCCGCCACCCGCCAGCTGGCCAAGCGCCAGTGGACCTGGTTGCGCGGCGAACTCGACGCACGCTGGTTCGACCCCGCGACCCAGCGCACGGAACTCGAGGCGGCGGTGGCCGCGTTCCTGCCGCGCGGCGGCGCAAACGCCCCGTCCTGAGCTAACATCGGCCCGTGGCCCCCGAACGCGGGCGGCCGCGGGGCCTGGGGACACGTCGGCGACGTCGGGCCCACGACGACAAACAACAACACGCTTCGAAGAAGCGGCAGCAGTGGGGAACACATGTCCAAGGGACAATCCTTGCAGGATCCTTTCCTGAACGCCTTGCGCCGCGAGCGCGTGCCGGTGTCGATCTACCTGGTCAACGGCATCAAGTTGCAGGGCACCATCGAATCGTTCGACCAGTTCGTGGTCCTGCTGCGCAGTACGGTCAGCCAGATGGTGTACAAGCACGCCATCTCGACCGTGGTCCCGGCGCGCAACGTGCGGATCGGGATGACCGGGGCCGACGAGGACGAACCGGCGGCCGCCGAATAGGCCTTGCATTCGCCGCGGGCGCCCGCATCTAGGCCCCGATGCCGACCCATTTGTTCGAACGCTCCCGCGGGGGCGAGACCGCGCTGCTGATCCAGCCCCATGCCGGCGGGCCGCCGGGCGAAGGCGTGCTCGAGGAGTTCGGCGAGCTCGCGCGCTCGGCCGGCGCGACCGTCGCCGCGGTGCTGACCGCGAAGATCGACAAGCCCAGCCCGGCCACCCTGGTCGGGTCCGGCAAACTGGACGAGGTCAAGGCCGCCTGCGAGGCCACCGGCGCCGACCTGGTGCTGGTGAACCACGCGCTGACGCCGGTGCAGGAGCGCAACCTGGAGAAGGTGCTGGGCCGCCGCGTGGTCGACCGCACCGGGCTGATCCTCGACATCTTCGCCCAGCGCGCGCGCAGCCACGAGGGCAAGCTGCAGGTGGAGCTGGCGCAGCTGCGCCACATGGCCACCCGCCTGGTCCGCGGCTGGACCCACCTCGAGCGCCAGCGCGGCGGCGCCATCGGCCTGCGCGGCCCCGGCGAAACCCAGCTGGAAACCGACCGCCGCCTGCTGCAGAAGCGGGTGGACATGTTGCAGAAGCGGTTGGAGAAGGTGGAGGTCCAGCACACCCAGATGCGTCGCGCGCGGGTGCGCAGCGAGTTGCCGCGGGTGGCCCTGGTCGGCTACACGAATGCGGGCAAATCGACCCTGTTCAACGCGCTGACCGGCGCCGATGCCTACGCCGCCGACCAGTTGTTCGCGACCCTGGACCCGACGGTGCGCCGGATCGAGCTTGCGGGTGGCGGGGTAGTGCTGGCCGATACCGTCGGCTTCGTGCGCGACCTGCCGCACGAACTGGTCGCCGCGTTCCGCTCCACCCTGAGCGAGGCGCGCGAGGCCGACCTGCTGTTGCACGTCATCGACGCCGACGACCCGCTGCGCGAGGAGCGCATGGCGCAGGTCGATGCCGTGCTGCGCGAGATCGGGGCCGGCGACATCCCGCAACTGCTGGTGTTCAACAAGATCGACCGCATCGAGGGCGCCGAGCCGCGCATCGACCAGCGCGGCGAGGATCGCCACGCGGTGTGGCTGTCGGCGCGCGACGGGCTGGGCCTGGACCTGCTGCGCGAGGCGCTCGGCGACCGCCTGGGCCTGCGGCGGGTGATGGGCGAGGTGCTGCTGCCGACCGATGCCGGCCGGTTGCGGGCGCGCCTGCACGCGCTGGGCGCGATCCGCGACGAGGACCATGACGCGGACGGCTGGCGCCTGCGCGTGGACCTGCCGCTGGCGGATGCGGCGCGGCTGGCCGCGCAGCCTGATGGCGGCCCGTTGCGCCCCTTGTTGCCGGCGACCGAGCCCGACCTTCCCGTAGAATCCTGCGCATGAGCATCGAACCGAGCGGCCCGCAGCGGCCCGATCCGGCCACCATGGCCTGGAATACCCCCGGCGGCGGCCAGCCAGGCCGTTCGCGCGGCAATGGCAGCGGCCTGGGCAACCTGTTCGACCGCTTGCCGAGCTTCGGCGGCGGTGGCGGCAACCTGCGCTGGCTGTGGGTGGTGCTGGCGCTGTGGCTGGCCTTCAACTGCTTCGTGCTGGTCGCCGAGCAGCAGCGTGGCGTGGTCCTGCGCTTCGGCCAGTTCGTGCGAACCATGCAGCCCGGCCCCAACCTCAAGCTGCCGTGGCCGCTGGAGCGGGTCATCAAGGTCAACGCGACCGAGATCAAGACCTTCAGCGACACGGTGCCGGTGCTGACCCGCGACGAGAACATCGTCAGCGTGGAGATCAACGTGCAGTACCGCATCGGCGATCCCGAGCTCTACCTGTTCGGCACGCGCAGCGCCGACGATGTGTTGAAGGAAGCCACCCTGAGCGCGGTCCGCGAGCAGGTCGGCCGTTCCGAGCTGGATACCGTGCTTGGCGCGCGCAACGCGCTGGCGGTGTCGTCCAAGCAGACCCTCCAGCGTGCATTGCAGGACTACCGCACCGGCCTGGTGGTGACCGAGCTCAACCTGCCGAACGCGCGCCCGCCGGAGGAGGTCAAGCCGGCCTTCGACGACGTCAACGGCGCGCAACAGGACAAGGACCGGCTGAAGAACGAGGCCGAGGCCTACGCCAGCAAGATCGTGCCCGAGGCCCGCGGCCAGGCGGCGCGCGTGCGCACCGTGGCCGAAGGCTACCGCGCGGCCTCGATCGCCCGCGCGACCGGCGACGCGGAACGCTTCAGCCTGCTGGTCGAGCAGTACAAGGCGGCCCCGGAGGTCACCCGCAAGCGCCTGTGGCTGGAGACGGTGCAGGAAGTGCTGGCGGAGAACCGCAAGGTGGTCGGTGGCGATGGGCGCCAGTTGATCTACGTGCCGATGGCCGGTGCGACCGGGACCGCTCCCGCGGCGGCGCAGCAGGCGATCGTCCCGGAGCTGGTCTCGCCGGTGGTCGGCGCGACGCCCGCCGATTCCGTGCGCAATGGCCGGCAGCCGCGCCCGCAGGGCCGCGAGGAGGTGCAGCGATGAAGTATTCCGCCTGGATGCCGGCCGCGCTCGCCGCGCTGCTGCTGTTGCTCGGCTCGGTGTTCGTGGTCAGCGAAGGCCAGACCGCGATCGTGCTCAACCTCGGCAAGGTGGTGCGCACCGACCTCAAGCCTGGCCTGCACTTCAAGCTGCCGCTGGTCGAATCCGCGCGCATCTTCGACCGTCGCCTGCAGATCCTGGCGGCGGAACCCGAGCGCTATCTGACCTCGGAGAAGAAGGACGTCAGCGTCGACTTCTTCGCCATCGGCCGGATCTCCAACGTGCGCGATTTCTACCGCGCCACCAACGGCGACGAGAAGGTCGCCGCCGATCGCCTCGCGCCGATCATCAAGGACGCGCTGCGCAACGAGATCAATGCGCACACCCTGCAGCAGGTGGTCTCCGGCGACCGATCCAAGGTGCTGGCGACCCAGCTGGCCGCGATCAACAAGGGCGCGGCCACCCTGGGCGTGCAGATCTCCGACATCCGCATCAAGCGCATCGACCTGCCCACCGGTGGCGAGGTGATCGAGCAGGTCTACCGCCGGATGCGCGCGCAGCGCCAGCAGGTGGCGAGCCAGCTACGCGCCGAAGGCCAGGAAACCAAGCAGAAGATCGAGTCCGAGGCCGACCGCCAGAGCCAGGTGCTGCTGGCCGAGGCCGAGCGCGACGCACAGAAGCTGCGCGGCGAAGGCGATGCCGAGGCCGCGCGGATCTATGCGCAGGCCGCGCAGCGCGACCCCGGCTTCTATGCCTTCCAGCGCAGCCTCGAGGCGTACCGGCAGGCCTTCGCCGGTGGCGATTCGTTGATCGTGCTGGAGCGCAACGACCCGTTCCTGCAGTACCTGCGCAGCGATCGGTAACCCCGCGTGTCCGACCTGTGGGCGGCGCTGTGCTTGGTCGCGGTAATCGAAGGCCTGTTCCTGTTCGCCGCCCCCGGCGGCTGGAAGCGCGCCGCCGAGCAGTTGCAGAACATGCCCGACGAGCACGTGCGCCGGGTCGGCGGGATCGTCCTGATCCTCGGCCTGGTGTCGCTCTGGTTGGTCCGCGGAGGCTGAGCGCGCGCCGCGGTCATCGCCGCTTCATGCGGGCATCCCCGTTCCGGCGCCGAAGCCGGTAGAATGCCGGAAAGCCGGGGCACGCCTCGGCTTTTCTCACGTCTGGAGCACGGAAATGGGTCAGTCAGTCGTCGTACTCGGCGCGCAATGGGGCGATGAAGGCAAGGGCAAGATCGTCGACCTGCTGACGCAGGACATCGGCGCGGTGGTGCGCTTCCAGGGCGGCCACAACGCCGGCCACACGCTGGTGATCGGCGGCAAGAAGACCGTGCTGCACCTGATCCCGTCCGGCATCCTGCGCGACGACGCGCTGTGCCTGATCGGCAACGGCGTGGTGCTGCACCCGGGCGCGCTGCGCAAGGAGATCGCCGAGCTGGAAGGCAACGGCGTGGAAGTGCGCTCGCGCCTCAAGATCAGCCCGGCGACGCCGCTGATCATGCCGTACCACATCGCCCTCGACCAGGCGCGCGAGAAGGCCGCGGGCAAGTCGGCGATCGGCACCACCGGCCGCGGCATCGGCCCGGCCTACGAGGACAAGGTGGCGCGTCGCGGCATCCGTGTGGCCGACCTGCATTACCCGAACGAACTGGCCGACAAGCTGCGCGCGGCGCTGGATTACCACAACTTCGTGCTGACCCAGTACCTCAAGGTCGATGCGGTCGATTTCCAGCAGACGCTGGACGAGGCGCTGGCGTTCGGCGAATACATCGAGCCGATGAAGGCCGACGTCGCCGGCATCCTGCACGACCTGCGCAAGGCCGGGAAGAAGGTGCTGTTCGAGGGCGCGCAGGGCTCGCTGCTCGACATCGACCACGGCACCTATCCCTACGTCACCTCGTCGAACACCACGGTCGGCGGCGCGCTCGCGGGCACCGGCGTCGGCGCGGACGCGATCGACTACGTGCTCGGCATCGCCAAGGCCTACGCCACGCGCGTCGGCGGCGGCCCGTTCCCGACCGAGCTCGACGACGCCGTCGGGCAGGGCATCCGCGACCGCGGCCAGGAATACGGCGCGACCACGGGTCGCCCGCGCCGCTGCGGCTGGATGGACATCGTGGCGCTGAAGCGCGCGGTGGCGATCAATGGCATCAGCGGCCTGTGCATCACCAAGCTCGACATCCTCGACGGCATGGACACGCTGAAGATGTGCATCGCCTACGAGTACCACGGCAAGCGCACCGAGTACGCGCCGCTGGACGCCAAGGGCTGGGACGAGTGCACGCCGGTCTACCTGGAGTTCCCGGGTTGGCAGGAGTCGACCGCCGGCATCACCGAGTGGGACAAGCTGCCGCCGGCCGCCCGCGCTTACCTGCGCGCGCTGGAGGAACTGGCGGGCTGCCCGCTGGCGATCGTCAGCACCGGGCCCGACCGCGACGCCAACATCGTCCTGCGCGATCCGTTCGCCTGAGCCCCACGCGCTCCGTACGCGCTGGTATGCTGCTGCGATGCAGCATGCCCCGCACCCGGGACTCGTCCCCCATCCCCGCGAAGAACTGGCCAATGCGCTGACCCATGGGGTCGGCGCGGCGGCGGCGCTGGCCGCCGGCGCGGTGCTGGTCACCCTGGCCGCGCTGCGCGGCGACGGCTGGATCCTGGCCGCCTCGATCGTGTTCGGGGTGGCGATGCTGCTGCTGTACACCGCGTCGTCCCTGTACCACGCGGTCACCCATCCGGTGGTCAAGGGTCGGCTGAAAGTGTTCGACCATTGCGCGATCTACCTGCTGATCGCGGGCACCTACACCCCGTTCACCCTGGTCGGCCTGCGCGGCCCGACCGGCTGGTGGCTGTTCGGCGCGATCTGGACGCTGGCGCTGGCCGGCGTGGTGTTCAAGCTGTTCTACACCGGGCGGTTCCGGCGGCTGTCCACTTTCATCTACATCGCGATGGGTTGGCTGGTGGTGGTCGCGGCCAAGCCGATGTTCCAGGCACTGGATGCGGCCACCCTGGCCTGGTTGCTGGCCGGCGGCATCGCCTACACCGCGGGCACGGCGTTCTACCTGCGCCCGCATGCGCGCTGGTCGCATGCGATCTGGCACCTGTTCGTGATCGTCGGCAGCCTCTGCCACTACGTCGCGGTGATGCGCCACCTGCTCTGAGGCGGTGCCGCCCATGACTTCCGGGTCTGGGGCAGGTCCGCGCAGGCGCGGATGATGCCGGCTCCGCCCGGTGCCTGCCGTGGCGTCTCCCCCAATCTCCCGAGGATTCCGCATGCGCCGCTCCCTGGTGGCTGTCGCCATTTCCCTCGCCCTGGGCGGCATCGCCCAGGCCGCGCCCGCGGATGCCGGCGCCGCGCCGCATCCGCCGCTGGTGCGCGCCACCACCCAGCTGCCGCGCACCGTGGTGCCGAGCCACTACGCGATCGAGGTCACCCCGCACGCCGACCGCCTGGCCTTCGACGGCAAGGTGAAGATCGACCTCGAAGTGCTGGTACCGACCGACCGCATCGTCCTGCAGGCGCTGGGCATGACCTTCGCCAACAGCACCCTGGCGGCGGCGGGCGGCAAACCGATGCCGGCCAGGGTCAGCCTAGACGAAGCCGCGCAGACCGCGACCTTCGCCTTCGCCGGGCCGCTGGCACCGGGGCGCTACGTGCTGTCCACCGACTACGCCGGCACCATCAACACGCAGGCCAACGGCCTGTTCGCGCTCGACTACCCGACGGCCGCGGGCAAGAAGCGCGCGCTGTACACGCAGTTCGAGAACTCCGATGCGCGCCGCTTCGTGCCGTCCTGGGACGAGCCCAACTACAAGGCGACCTTCGACCTGGCGGTGAACGCGCCGGCCGGCGACATGGTGGTCAGCAACATGCCGGTGGCGAGCACGGGCGCTGGCCCCGGCGGCCTGCGCCGCACGGTGTTCAAGACCTCGCCACGGATGTCGACCTACCTGCTGTTCCTCGGTGTCGGCGACTTCGAGCGCGCCACCCTGGCCGGCGACAACGGCACCGAGATCGGCGTGATCGCCCAGCGCGGCAAGGTCGGGCAGGCGCGGTATGCGCTGGACGCCAGCCGCGACGTGCTGCGCGAATACAACGACTACTTCGGCGTGCCGTACCCGCTGCCGAAGCTGGACAACATCGCCGCCCCGGGCCGCAGCCAGTTCTTCAGCGCGATGGAGAACTGGGGTGCGATCTTCACCTTCGAGTATTCGCTGCTGCTCGATCCGGCGACCTCGAACGTCTCCGACGAGCAGCGCGTCTTCACCACCGCGGCGCACGAGATCGCCCACCAGTGGTTCGGCAACCTGGTGACCATGGCGTGGTGGGACGACCTGTGGCTCAACGAGGGCTTCGCGACCTGGATGGAAGGGCGCACGACCCGCAAGCTGCACCCGGAGTGGGACCAGGACCACGTGGACGCCGCCTACACCAGCCGTGGGCCGATGGGGCGCGATGCCTATGCGACCACCCACCCGGTGGTCCAGCACGTCGAGACCGTCGAGCAGGCCAGCCAGGCCTTCGACGGGATCACCTACGGCAAGGGCTCGGCGGTGATCAACATGCTGGAGGATTACGTCGGCGCCGACGCATGGCGCGCCGGCGTGCGCAGCTACATCGCCAAGCGCGCCTACGGCAATGCGCTGACCGACGACCTGTGGGCCGAGGTCGACCGCGCGGCGCCCGGCCGCCAGTTCACCCAGGTGGCGCACGATTTCACCCTGCAGCCCGGCGTGCCGTTGATCAAGGCCAGCGCGACCTGCAGCAACGGCCGCACGACGGTGGCGCTGGAACAGGGCGAGTTGACCGTGGATCGTCCGGACAAGACGCCGCTGCGCTGGCGGGTGCCGGTCGCGGTGCGCGGCGGCGACGGCGCCGTGGCCAAGGTGCTGGTCGACGGCCAGGCCAGCGTCGAACTGCCGGGCTGCGGTCCTGTGCTGGTCAACGACGGGCAGAAGGGCTACTTCCGCACCCTGTACGCCCCGGCGCAGTTCAAGGCACTCGGCGACGGCTTCGCCGGCCTGCCGGTGGTCGACCAGCTGGGCCTGATGCTGGACGCAAGCGCGCTGGCGGCGGTCGGCCTGCAGCCGGAATCCGACATGCTCGACCTGACCACCAAGGTGCCGCTGGATGGCTCGCCCAACCTCTGGCAGCTGGTGGCCGGCACGCTGGGCGGCATCGACGACCTCTACCAGGGCAATGCCCGCCAGACCGCGTTCCGCACCTATGCGCGCACGCGCCTGTCGCCGAAGTTCGAGCAACTCGGCTGGGAGGCCCGTGCCGGCGACTCCGCCACTACCAAGCAGCTGCGCACCAGCCTGATCGGCATCCTCAGCACGCTGGGCGACGACAAGGTGCTGGCCGAGGCGCGCCGGCGCTTCGCCGCGTTCGAGGCCGATCCCGCCTCGCTGCCGGCCGACCTGCGGCGCACCGTGCTCGGCATCGTCGCGCGCAACGCGGACGCCGCCACCTGGGACCGCCTGCATGCGCTCGCGCGCAAGGAAACCACCTCGCTCCTGCGCGACCAGTACTACGGCCTGCTCGCGTCGGCGAAGGACCCGGCACTGGCGCAGCGCGCGCTGGAGATGGCGCTGACCGACGAGCCCGGCGCGACCAATGCCGCGGACATGATCGCGCGCGTGGCCGACGAACACCCGGAGATGGCCTTCGCGTTCGCCGTCGCGCACCGTGCCCAGGTCGACCAGCTGGTCGACTCCACCTCGCGCGCCCGCTACTACCCGGGGCTCGCCGCTGGCAGCGTGGATCCGGCGATGGTCGGCAAGATCCGCGGCTTCGCCGAGGCGCATATCGCGCCGACCTCGCGCCGCGACACCGAGACCGTGGCCGCCGGCATCGAAACCCGGATCAAGCTGCGTGCAAAGCGGCTCCCGCAGGTCGACGCCTGGTTGCAGCGGCAGGGCGGCTGACCGGCGCCGCGTCGATACGACCCGCCATAACGAACAGGCCCCGCGATGCGGGGCCTGTTGGCTTTGCGCGGTAGCCCGCTGTCACCAGAGGTCGTACTCGACCAGGAAGGTGTAGGCACGGCCGCGCGGGTCGGCGATGCGCGGCTCCCAGCCGGCGCCGGCTGCGAAGTCGTTCTGGTGCGCGGTGAACGGCGGATCCTGGTTGAACAGGTTCTTGATGCCGAAGCCCAGCTTCAGCCGCTCGATTCCGGTCCAGGTCACGTTGTAGTTGTAGGTCGTGTAGCCCTCGACGCGCGGGTTCCAGCCGTCCGGGATGTAGCTCGGGAAGCTGGCGGCCGGTTCGTCGTAGTAGCCGTCGCGGTGGATCTGGCTGAAGGTGTGCGACCAGGCCTCGCGGGTCCAGTTGAAGTTCAGCGTGTGCTTCCAGCGGATCGGCAGGTTGTAGTAGCGCACGTACTTGCCGATCAGGTTGTCGCTGTACGGCAGGGTGTCCAGCGCCTTGGTCTTGAACAGGTTCAGGTAGCTGCCGTTGAGGTTGATGTTCCAGCGGCCGCCGGCCAGTTCGCCGTTGAAGTTGGCGTCGAGCTCGATGCCGCGGGTGATGCTGCCGCCGGAGTTGATGTAGCGGCGGTCGATCGCCACCACCTCGCCGCTGGCGTCGCGGATCCAGTTGGCCTCGAACTCGTCGTAGTAGGTGATCAGCACGTCGCGCGCGGCGGCGCGGATGGTGTTGGTGCGCTCGATCTCCCACCAGTCCAAGGCGATGTTGAAGCGGTCCATCGGCGAATAGACCAAGCCGAAGCTCTTCTGGGTCGACTCCTCCGGCGCCAGCTGCGGGTTGCCGCCGAACAGCTCGACCGGGCGGATGATCTCGCAGCCGGCCACGCTCGGGTTGGCCTTGCCACTGGGGCAGGTGGCCGGGTCGGCGAGGTCCTGGCCGGTGTACTGCACTTCGCTGATCCCGTTGTACAGCTGGTTGAAGTTCGGGACCTTGAAGCCGGTGCTGTAGGCGCCGCGGAACAGCAGCGAGTCGAACGGCTTGTAGCGGAACGACACCTTCGGGTTGGTGGTGGAGCCGAAGCCGCTGTAGTCGTCGTAGCGGCCGGCCAGGTTCAGGTCGAAGTTCTTGAACACCGGCAGGTTGAACTCGACGTAGGCCGCCTTGATGTCGCGGCTGACGTCGCCGAGCGCGTTGGCGTCGTCGAACGGGGCATTGAACACCGCGCGCTTGTCGGTGCGCTGGTCGCCGTCGAACTTGTATTCCTCGCGGCGCAGGTCGATGCCGGCTGCCATCGCGATGCTGCCGCCCGGCAGGGTGAAGAAGCCGAGTTCGCCCGAGACCGAGGCATCCAGCTCGGTGACGATGGACTCGCCGCCGTAGAGCTTCACGCCCGCCGCGGACGCGGCATCCAGCGCGGCCATCGCCTCGGCCGATTGCGCCTGTCCCGGGGCCAGGAACGGGTTGATCAGGCCGCTGCCGAGCGCCGCCTTGAGCGCATCGGTGTAATGGAAGCCGGTGCCCAGGATCGACTCCGACTTGCTCGACGCGCGCGACAGGCCGACGTCGTAGGTCCAGTCGCCGAGCATGCCGCCGATGCCGGCGACGAAGCGGTAGGAGTCGGTGGTGGTCTCGATCTGGCGCGGGCCGCAGGCCATGCAGCGCCAGCGGTAGGCGATCGGCGCGCCGTAGTTGAGCTGGCCGGCGCCGAAGTAGGCGGCCAACGCGTTGTAGACCTTGTCGTAGGTGGCCTTGGTGGTCGCGTTGAGCGGATACCAGGTGGTCGGGCCGAGCGAGGTCGCGGCGGTGCTGGTGCTGGAGGAGATCTGGTTGGGCTCGAAGGTCTTGGCGACCTTGACCTTGGAACCGGTCAGCTCGACATAGGCCTCGTGCTGCTCGCCGATGCGGAAGGTGGCGCGGCCGATGAAGTCCACGCTGTCCACCGGCTGCTGGATCACCGCGGCCGCCGGGTAGTCCCAGGCGCAGGCGTACTTGGAGCTCAGCGAGTTCCAGGAGCGGTAGGCGTAGGGACCCATGTTCGGTCCGGCGGCCTCGCAGCCCTCGGCGCCCGGCAGGTTGTAGATGTTGACCGCGGTGAGGCGGGTGGCATTGCCGGGCTCGAACACGCCGCCCTTCAGCAGGCTGGTCGAACCCACGCCGCTGGTGCCGAGGCTGAACACCGTCGCGAACGGGGTGCCGCGGGTATCCGGCGACAGCCCGCGATCCGGCTGGAAGGTGTTCGAGAAATCGCGGTCGTCGCCGCGCAGGATGGTGTTGCGCTTGACGCTCAGCGTGCCGAAGGCATTCCAGCCATCCTTGTCGAGGTCGCCGTGGCCGAACAGCAGGCTGCTGCGGTAGACGTTGCCACCGCCTTCCTCGGTCACGTCGACGAAGCCGGTGACCTGTGCGCCCTGGTAGTCGCGCTTGGTGATGAAGTTGATCACGCCGCCGATCGCGTCGGTGCCGTAGATCGCCGATGCGCCGTCGCGCAGCACCTCGACGCGCTCGATCGCGGCGAACGGGATGGAGTTGAGGTCGACCGCGCGGCCCTTCAGGCCATGGGTGGCGACGCGGCGCCCGTTGAGCAGCACCAGCGTGGCGTCGGAGCCCTGGCCGCGGAGGTTGGCGCCGGACACGCCGTTGTCGCCGCGCAGGGTGTCCTGCACGATGCCGGCGTTGCTGGCGAGGTTGTCGGACCCGTTGCTGGCGATGTTGAGGTACATCAGCAACTGCTCGGCGGAGGTGATGCCCTGGGCATCGATCTCCTGCTTGGTGATCGAGGTGATCGGCAGCGCCTGCTCGATCTCGACGCGCTTGATGCGCGAACCGGTGACGGTCACCTGGTCGAGGGTCTTGACCGTGGGCTTGGCGTCCTTCGACCCGGCCTCCTGGGCCATGGCGGGCAACGCGGGAGCGGCGAGCGCGGCCAGCAGGGCGGCGCACAGGCGATGGGTGGCGGGCGTGGTGCGGACAGGCATGGACATCTCCCCAAGGGTGGTCAGGATGGGATGCCGGGCTGCAGTCCTTCGCGGGTGCGGCCACCACCTCCCCAGGAGTGGCCGCGGACGGGCATCACCCCCGCACTGTAGCCGCTCGGGGGTGGGTTTGGCGATCCGGTCCAGGCAGCGGCCGCCGCGCCGGCCGCGCGGGGCGCGGCAGGCGGGCGGTGCGCCGCGGAGTCGGCGACGCGGTGCCGGCGGTCAGCCGACGTTCGGCTCGCTGAAGGCCTCGGGCTCGCCCTTGAAGTCGCCGATCGGCACGCAGGCGCAGAACACATTCTTGTCGCCATAGACGTTGTCGACGCGCGCCACCGGCGGCCAGTACTTCTGCTGCCTGAGCGTGGCCAGCGGGAACACCGCCAGTTCGCGGCCGTAGCCATGCGTCCACTCGGCCGCCGCGGCCTGCGTCGCGGTGTGCGGGGCGTGCTTGAGCGGGTTGTCCTCGCGGTCGAGCTCGCCGCGCTCGACCATCCGGATCTCCTCGCGGATCTGGATCATCGCGTCGATGAAGCGGTCGAGCTCGTGCAGCGATTCGGACTCGGTCGGCTCCACCATCAGGGTGCCGGCGACCGGGAAGCTCAGCGTCGGTGCATGGAAGCCGAAGTCGATCAGGCGCTTGGCCACGTCCTCGGCGCTGATCCCGGTGGCGTCCTTCAGCGGCCGCAGGTCGAGGATGCACTCGTGCGCGACCAGGCCGTTGCGGCCGGTGTACAGGGTCTCGTAGTGCGGCGCGAGGCGGGTGGCGATGTAGTTGGCGTTGAGCAGCGCGACCTGGGTGGCCTTGCGCAGGCCGGAGGCGCCCATCATCGCGATGTACATCCAGCTGATCGGCAGGATGCTGGCGCTGCCGAAGCTCGCCGCGGAGACCATCGCGCCGCCGCCGGTGCCTTCGGTGCGGACGCCGTCCCCGCCGAAGGCCTTGGGCAGGTAGGGCGCGAGGTGCGCCTTCACCGCGCACGGGCCGACGCCCGGGCCGCCGCCGCCGTGCGGGATGCAGAAGGTCTTGTGCAGGTTGAGGTGGCTGACGTCCGAGCCCCACTTGCCGGGCTTGGCCACGCCGACCAGCGCGTTCATGTTGGCGCCGTCGGTGTACACCTGGCCGCCGTGCGCATGCACGATGTCGCAGATCGCGACCACGTCCTCCTCGAACACGCCGTGCGTCGAGGGGTAGGTGATCATGATCGCGGCGAGGCGGTCGCTGTACTTCTCCGCGTTGCGGCGGATGTCCTCGACGTCCACGTTGCCGTTGCCGTCGCACTTGGTCACCACCACCTGCATGCCGCACATCTGCGCGCTGGCCGGGTTGGTGCCGTGCGCGGATTCCGGGATCAGGCAGATGTCGCGGTGGCCCTCGCCGCGGGCGCGGTGGTAGGCGCGGATCGCCAGCAGGCCGGCGTACTCGCCCTGCGCACCGGAATTGGGCTGCAGGCTGACCGCGTCGTAGCCGGTGCATTCGACCAGCATCGCTTCCAGCCCCGCGATCAGTTCCTGGTAACCCTGCACCTGGTCGGCCGGCGCCAGCGGGTGGATGTTGGCGAATTCCGGCCAGGTCACCGGGATCATCTCCGCGGTGGCGTTGAGCTTCATCGTGCAGCTGCCCAGCGGGATCATGGTGCGATCCATCGCCAGGTCCTTGTCCGCCAGCGAGCGCATGTAGCGCAGCAGTTCGTGCTCGCTGTGGTGGGTGTTGAACACCGGGTGGGTCAGGAACGCGCTGGTGCGGCGCAGGTGGGCCGGCACCAGGTCCGGCGCGCTGGCGTCGAGCGCGTCGATGTCGGGCAGGGTGGCGTCGTCGCCGCCGAAGATCCGCCACAGCAGGGCGAGGTCGGCGCGCGTGGTGGTTTCGTCCAGCGACACGCACAGCGAGCCGTTGCCGCGCACGCGCAGGTTGGCGCCGAGGTCGCGCGCGCGTGCGGCGATCGCGGCGTTGCGCTCGCCGGCGTCGATGCACAGGGTGTCGAAGGCGGTGGCATGCACGCTGGCGTGGCCCAGCGTGCGCAGGCCGGCGGCGAGCACGGCGGTGTAGCGCGCGACCCGCGCGGCGATCCGCGCGAGGCCCTCGGGGCCGTGGTAGACCGCGTACATCGAGGCCATCACCGCCAGCAGCACCTGCGCCGTGCAGATGTTGGAGGTGGCCTTCTCGCGGCGGATGTGCTGCTCGCGGGTCTGCAGGGTGAGGCGATAGGCCGGCTGGCCCTCGGCATCGACCGAGACGCCGATCAGGCGGCCCGGCATCGAGCGCTTGAACGCGTCCTTGCAGGCCATGAACGCGGCATGCGGGCCGCCGAAGCCGAACGGCACGCCGAAGCGCTGGGTGTTGCCGACCACGATGTCGGCGCCCATCTCGCCCGGCGGCTTGAGCAGGGCCAGCGCGAGCAGGTCGGTGGCGACCACCAGCAGCGCCTGGTGCGCATGGATGGCCTCGGCATCCTTCGACCAGTCGTCGATCCAGCCGCTCGAGGCCGGGTACTGCACCAGCACGCCGAAGTAATCGCCGGTGGCGATCGCGGCGTGGAAGGCATCGGTGCCGCGCACCACGTCGACCTGGATGCCCAGCGGCTCGGCGCGGGTCTGCAGCAGTTCGACGGTCTGCGGATGGGTGTCGCCGGCGACCACGAAGCGATTGGAGCGGGACTTGGCCGAGCGCTTGGCCAGGGTCATCGCCTCGGCCGCCGCCGTGGCCTCGTCCAGCAGCGAGGCATTGGCGATCTCCATGCCCGTCAGCTCGGCGCACATGGTCTGGAAGTTGATCAGGGCCTCCATCCGGCCCTGCGAGATCTCCGCCTGGTAGGGCGTGTACGCGGTGTACCAGGCCGGGTTCTCGAGGATGTTGCGGAGGATGACGTTGGGCGTGTGGGTGCCGTAGTAGCCCTGGCCGATGAAGCTGCGGAACACCCGGTTCTTGCCGGCGATCGCGCGGATCTTCGCCAGCGCCTCGACCTCGCTCACCGCCTCCGGCAGGGCCAGCGGCGCGGCCGACTTGATGCTGGCGGGGACGATGGCGTCGGTCAGCGCCTCCAGCGAGTCGTGGCCGACGGCCCGCAGCATGTGCGCGACCTCGGCATCGTTCGGACCGATGTGGCGTGCGATGAAGGCGTCGTGGTGCTCGAGCGAGGCGAGCGGCGTGCGAGAGGTCATGGCGGCATCCGGAAGCGCATCGGTGCAGGGCACGTCGCGCGTGAAAGGGGATGCCCGCTCTGTCCTTTTGCCTGAGAGTTTGGAAGCGCGTGGGCGGGGAGGGGATCCGCGCGGCTTCTTGCCCCTTCGGCGCCGGCGCCGCATCCATCGCGGGCCGGTCTCTCCAGAGTGTGGTCACACGGCGGTCTTCGGCCTGAGCGATTCCGGGCGGTTGCGCCTTCGGCAGCGCCGCCAAGGCCTGGCGGCCCGCGCGCTTCTCCCTCCGTGCGGCGGAATTATACCCCGGAGGCCGGTGCTGGTCGCCGCTTCATCCAGACGTAGACCGGCGCACCTGCCAGCAGCAGGACCGCGCCCCAGCCGAGCGCTTCGGCGCCCGCGCCGGACAGGGCGAACAGGCTGTAGAGCAGGGCCAGCAGCGCGACGGCACGGCCGCCGTTGCGACCGCCGCTGCGCAGCCAGGCCGCGCTACTGGCGGCATAGGGCAGCAGGATGGCGGAGGTGGAGATCAGCAGGATGAAGGTGAACAACTCCACCAGCGAGCGGCTGTAGCTGGCGATCACCAGCAGGGTGGCGAGCACGCTGCCGGCCAGGATGCCGAAGGCCGGCGTGCCATTGCGGTCGAGTCGCGCGAACCGGCGCGGGAACAGGCCGTCGCCGGCCGCTGCCAGCGAGACCTGGCCGCAGACCATCATCCAGCCATTGATCGCGCCGAAGGTGGAGACCGCGGCCAGTGCCGCGATCCCGATCGCCGCGCCCGGGCCCCAGATCCGGCTGGCGGCGTCCGCCATCGGCGCGCCCGAGTCCTGCAGGACCTCGGTGGGCACCAGTCCGATCACCACCGTGCAGGCGAGGATGGTGGCGATGCCCGCCAGCAGGGTGCCGAGCACGGTGGCGCGCGGGATGGTGCGCTCCGGGTCGCGGATCGCGCCCGCCGGCACGGTGGCGACCTCCAGTCCGCACAGCGCCCACATGGTCAGGATCACCGTGACCTGCGCGACCTGCGGCAGGGTCTTGCCGCTGGGGTTGAACGGCACGTAGTTCCCTGCATCGACGAACCACAACGCGACGATGCCGAACAGCAGCAAGGGCAGCAACTTCAACGCAGTCACCAGCACCTGCAGCCGCCCGGCCTGGCGCAGCCCGATGAGGTTGACCACGGAGCAGGTCCACAGCGCCAGCAGGGCGCAGCCCGCGGCACGCACCGGTGTCGCGGTCAGGGCCGGGAAGATCGCGCCGATGCTGCCGGCGAACGCCACCGCGATCGCGGCCATGCCGGACCAGATCGAGATCCAGTAGCTCCAGGCGATGCCGAACCCGGCCGCATCCCCGAACGAGCGGCGCACGTAGGCGTAGGGCCCGCCGGTGCACGGCCAATGCACGGCGAGCTTGGCGAAGGTCGCGGCCAGCAGCAGGGCGCCACACAGCGCGATGGCCCAGCCGGTCAGGCTGGCGGCCCCGTAAGGCGCGAGGGCGGCCGGCAGCATGAAGACGCCGCTGCCGATCATGCTGCCCACCACCAGCGCAGTCGCCATCCACAGGCCCAGTGGCTTGCCGGCTGCGCCAGGCGCTGCGCGGTCGCTGACGCCGAGGGGATTGGTCATGGGCGTTCCTCGGGTGGCGCGTGGTGGGCGGGTCAGGCCGCGGGACCGGTGGCGTCGCGGTAGGCTGCGCGCAACAGTTCGTGGAAATGGTGCACGCCGGTCTCGCGCAGGGGATTCAGGCGCCCGGGTACGTAACTGCCCGATGCGAAGCCACGTTGCACGTCCTCGCAGATGCCCAAGTCCTCGTGTTGGACCTCGTCGCTGAAGGCGATGTCGGCGTCGCGCCGCCCGTCGTCGGCGGCATCGGCGTAGTAGCTGTCGAACAGCACGCGGCAACGGTCCACGCCCAGCGGGATCACCGTGTTGGTCTGCAGGCGGCCGGGCAGGATGTTGAGCATGGTGTTCGGCCACAGCCAGTAGTACAGCGCGTCGCCGCTGCCGTACAGCGCGGGATCGCTCTCCAGCGGGCTCCACTGCAGCGAATGCCAGCGCGCCAGCTCGGTGCGGTAGCTGCGGTAGTCGAGCAGCCGGTTCAGGCCCGGGTGCACGAAGGGGACGTGGTAACCCTCGAGGTAGTTGTCGACGTACACCTTCCAGTTGCAGGCGATGTCGTAGGCGACGCGATGGTGGCCGCCGTAGCCTGCCAGTCCGCGGTCGGGGCCGAGGCGTGCGTCGATGCCGGCCACGACGTCGTCGAAGTCGGCCGCGTTGGGTTCGTCGACCGCGGCGAAGACCAGTCCCTGCCAGACGCGCACCGCCAGTTGCGGCAGGCGGATGGCGGCGACGTCGAACGCCTCGGCATCCTTCATTTCCGGTGCGGAACGCAGCTGGCCTTCCAGCGTGTAGGTCCAGCCGTGGTAGCGGCAACGCAGCGACTTCGCGGCGAGGCCGTCGCATTGCGCGAGCGGGCCGGCGCGATGCCGGCACACGTTGTGGAAGACGCGGATCGCATCGTCGGCACCGCGCACCGCGAGGATCGGCAGGCCGGCGAAGTCTGCGACCACGTGGTCGCCGGCGGCCTGCAGTTGCGAGACGTGCGCGACCAGTTGCCAGCCGCGGTCGAAGATCGCGCGGCGGTCGAGCCCGGCCATGCCGGCATCGATGTAATAGCGCGCGGGCAGCGCGGTGGCAGTGGCGGCGGGTTGCGGGGCGAGGTCGTGCGCGGGGTCCATCCACCCAGTATGGCGCGAATGGACCCGGAGGGGCGCGTCAGGATCCGTTGAACAGGTCCTTGGCCTCGTCCTTGCCGCTTTCCATCACGCGGGCGGTGCCGCCGGGGCGGACCACGATGGATTGCACCGGATCGATGGTGCCGTCCTTGTGGACGCGCACGACCTGGTAATCGCCGGTGGGCACGCGGCGGACCTGGTACTTGCCGTCCTTGTCGATCTTGAGTTCGCGGCGGAAGCCGGTGTCGACGCCGGTGATGGTCACGGTGTCGCCGACCTTGGCTTCGCCGGTGATATTGCCGGAGCTGGACTGCGCGGCGACGGGCGAGGACAGGGCGGCCAGCAGGGCGATGCCGGCGATGCGGCGGAACAGGCGTGAAGACATGGCGTCGGGGTGGCGTGGGGAGGCTCCACAGGCTGCCGTCGCGCGTGGATGGGGACAAGTGACTTTCGCCATGGTTAGCAGATGCGACGAGACCGGCTTGCGCCGGCCTCGCCTTGCTTGCGGTGGAAACGCAGGGCGTCGGTCAGGCCGACGGCGCGGTCCAGCCGCAAGACTGGTTGGCGTTCTGCTGCTTCAGCCAGCCCTGCAACGGCGCGAAGTACTCCAGCACCGCCGACGCATCCATCTTCTCGCCACCGGTCAGTTCCTTCATCGTCTGCTGCCACGGCTGGCTGGCGCCCTTCGACAGCATCGCCCAGTACTTCTCGCCGGCTTCCTTGTTGCCGTAGAAGCTGCATTCGTACAGCGGCCCCTTGTGGCCCGCGGCGTCGCACAGCGCCTTGTAGAACTGGAACTGCAGCACGTGGGAGAGGAAGTAGCGCGTGTACGGCGTGTTGCCCGGGACGTGGTACTTCGCGCCCGGGTCGAAGAAGTCCTCGCCGCGCGCGGTGGCCGGCGCCACGCCCTGGTACTTCGCCTTCAGGTCCCACCAGGCCTTGTTGTACTGGTCGGGCTTGATCGATCCATCGAACACGCCCCAGCGCCAGCGGTCGATCATCAGGCCGAACGGCAGGAACGCGACCTTTGCCAGCGCCATGCGCATCTGCGCGTTGATCAGCGATTCCTCGCTCTGCTGCTGCGCGCCGACCAGGCCCACCGAATGCAGGTAGGCGGGCGTCATCGCCAGCACGATGGTGTCGCCGATGGCCTCGTGGAAGCCGTCGTGCGCACCGTTCTGGAACAGCGGCGGTTGCTTGTTGTAGGCCAGGTCGTAATAGATGTGGCCGAGCTCGTGGTAGATCGTGGTGAGCTCTTCCTCGGTCGGCGTGATGCACATCTTGGTGCGCACGTCGCCTTCCATGTTCATGTCCCAGGCGCTGGCGTGGCAGACCACGTCGCGATCCAGCGGCTTCACGAACTGCGACTTCTCCCAGTAACTCGCCGGCAGCTTGGGCATGCCCAGCGACACGTAGAAGTCCTGCGCACGCTCGGTCATCTTCTTGGCGGTGTCGAGCGCCGCCGCGCGCTCGACCATGAACGCGCGTTGCGCCGCGCTGCCGTCGCCACCGGTGGCGCGCGCCCGCGCGCTGGCGAGGTCGGCCTGGGCGATCGCGTTCAGCGCGCCGTTCACGTCCAGGCTGCCGGCGCCCGGGTAGGGCTGCAGCATGTCCCAGAGGTTGCCCCAGTCCTGTTGCCAGAGATTACCCATGAGGTGCGCGGGCAGCATGCCGCCGGCGACCTCGCCCTTGTCCTTGCCGTATTCGGCGTCGAGGCGGCCGCGCGCGTAGCAGTGCAGCTGTTCGTAGAGCGGCTGGACCTGGTCCCAGAGGCGGTCGGTCTCGGCGGCCAGTTCGGCCGGGCTCATGTCGTAACCGGAACGCCACATCTCGCCGGCATCGGCGAAGCCCATGCCCTTGGCACCCTCGTTCACCAGTTCGACGAAGCGCGTGTAGTCCTTGCGCATCGGCACGCTGATGCTGTGCCAGCCCTGCCAGGCATCCAGCTGCGCGTCGTAGTCGCGGCTCTTGGCCAGCACGTCGCTCAACTGGCCGATGTCGCGGCAGACCTTCGCCTCGCCCTCGCCGGTGCAGTAGCTGCCGGCGCCGTACATGCCTTCCATGCGGGTGGCGATCCGGGTGAGTTCGGCGAGCTTGTCGGGATCGCGCGGGGCCGGCATCGCGGTCATCAGCTTCAGCAGCTTGATCGCCCGCGCGGTATCCGGCGACAGCTGCTGGCCGTCGAAGCGCCGCGACTGCTCGATCCACCCGTTGAGCTGGGTCAGCCAGCGCTCGTTGGTCTTGGCGGCGATGGTCTCGCTGTCGCTGTTGATGTAGGTGCTCGACAGCCATTGCGCGGAGTTGAGCTCGGCGCTGAGGCTGCGGAATTCCTTGTTCACCCGGGCGACGAACTGGTCCGCAGTTTCGCCGACGGGCGGCGGCGCCGCGCCGGTGGCGGAGGGCGCGGGCGCCTGCTTGCAGGCGGCGAGCCCGAGCGTCATGGCCACGGCGGCAGCCAGCAGGGCGGGACGGAACGTCATGGTGCGATCCTCGTCGGCGCCGGGCGG
>JAFLEB010000001.1 GCA_017302075.1 Lysobacterales bacterium | reverse complement strand
TGACCACGATCGAGGACCAGTCGGTCTTCATCCGCAACGCCATCCACGACGTGAAGATGGATGCGGTGATCGGCGGCCTGCTGTCGATCCTGATCATCTTCCTGTTCCTGCGCGACGGCTGGAGCACGTTCGTGATCTCGCTGTCGCTGCCGGTGTCGATCATCGCGACCTTCTTCTTCATGGGCCAGCTGGGGCTGTCGCTCAACGTGATGTCGCTGGGCGGCCTCGCGCTGGCCACCGGCCTGGTGGTCGACGACTCGATCGTGGTGCTCGAATCCATCGCCAAGGCGCGCGAGCGCGGTCTCGGCATCCTCGACGCGGCGATCCAGGGTACCCGCGAGGTCAGCATGGCGGTCGTCGCGTCCACCCTGACCACGATCGCGGTGTTCCTGCCGCTGGTGTTCGTGCAGGGCATCGCCGGCCAGTTGTTCCGCGACCAGGCGCTGACCGTGGCGATCGCGATCGCGGTGTCGCTGGTGGTGGCGATGACCCTGATCCCGATGCTCAGCGCACTCAAGGGCCGCCCGCCGCTGGGCTTCCCCGAGGAAGCGCCGCGCGGCCGCTGGGAGCCGGGCAAGCGCTGGCAGAAGCCGGCGGCCTACGCCGGCCGCGGCATCGGCGCGATGTTCCGCTACGTGTTCTTCTCGATCGCCTGGCTGGTGGTGCGGCTGTGGCGCGCCATCGCGGCGATCATCGGGCCGGTGATGCGCAAGGCCAGCGACCTGGCGATGGCGCCGTACGCCCGCGCCGAGCGTGGCTACCTGCAGGTGCTGCCCGCCGCGCTGGCGCGCCCGGCGCCGGTGCTGCTGGTGGCGGGCGTCGCCTTCGCCCTGACCCTGGCCGCGATCCCGCTGCTCGGCACCGACCTGATCCCGCAGCTCGCGCAGGACCGCTTCGAGATGACCGCCAAGCTGCCCCCGGGCACGCCGCTGGCGCAGACCGACGCGCTGGTCCGCGAGGTGCAGGGCCGGCACGCCAAGGATGCCGGCGTGCGCGTGCTGTACGGCGTGTCCGGCACCGGTACGCGGCTCGACGCCAGCCCCACCGAGAGCGGCGAGAACATCGGCAAGCTCAGCGTGGTGATGGACGACAACGACGCAGAGGCCAGGCTGACCGAGGCGTTGCGCGAGACCATGAAGGGCTCGCCGGGCGCGCAGGTCGACTTCAGCCGCCCCGAACTGTTCAGCCTGTCGCCGCCGCTGGAGATCGAGGTGGAGGGCCAGGACCTGGAGGCGATCCGCGCCGCCGGCGCCAAGCTGGCCGGGATGCTGCGTGCGAACCCGCACTACGCCGACGTCAAGTCGAGCGTGGAGCAGGGCTTCCCCGAGATCCAGATCCGTTTCGACCAGGACCGTGCCGCGGCCCTCGGCCTGACCACCCGCCAGATTGCCGATGCCGTGGTCAACAAGGTGCGCGGCAGCGTGGCCACGCGCTACAGCTTCCGCGACCGCAAGATCGACGTGCTGGTGCGCGCGCAGGAGGCCGATCGCGCCTCGCTGGAGGACATCCGCCGGCTGATCGTGAACCCCGGCCGCGGCGCCCCGGTCGAGCTGGCCTCGGTGGCCGAGGTCGTCGCCACCAGCGGGCCCAGCGAGATCCATCGCGCCGACCAGCGCCGGGTCGCGATCGTGTCGGCGAACCTGCGCGACATCGACCTCGGCACCGCGATCCGCGAGGTCGAGTCGATGGTGGCGGAATCCCCGCTGGGCACCGACATCGACATGCGCATCGGCGGCCAGGGCCAGGAGCTCGGCGAGTCGATCCGGTCGCTGCTCTTCGCCTTCGCACTGGCGATTTTCCTGGTCTACCTGGTGATGGCCTCGCAGTTCGAATCGCTGCTGCACCCGTTCGTGATCCTGTTCACCATCCCGCTGGCGATGGTGGGCGCGGTGGCGGCGCTGCTGCTGACGCGCTCGCCGGCCTCGGTGGTGGTCTTCATCGGCCTGATCCTGCTGGTCGGCCTGGTGGTGAAGAACGCGATCATCCTGATCGACAAGGTCAACCAGCTGCGCGAGGCCGGTGTGGCCAAGCGCCAGGCCCTGGTCGAGGGCGCGCGTTCGCGGCTGCGCCCGATCATGATGACCACGCTGACCGCGGTGTTCGGCTTCCTGCCGCTGGCGCTGGCGTTCGGCGAGGGCGCCGAGGTGCGCTCGCCGATGGCGATCACGGTGATCGGCGGCCTGGTGGTCTCGACCCTGCTGACCCTGGTGGTGATCCCGGTGGTCTACGACCTGCTGGATCGCAAGCCCGACGAGTTCTACGCCGAGCGTGGCCGGCGCGCCCGCAAGGATGCCGAGGCGGTCGCCGAAGTGCTCTCGCACGAGCACGATCCCCTGAACGGCGCGAAGGCCTGACCCGACGATGAGCATCACCGAGCTGTCCATCCGCCGGCCCGTCACCACCGTCATGCTGTTCGTGTCGATGGTGGTGATCGGCCTGATCGCCGCGTTCCGGCTGCCGCTCGAGGCGCAGCCGGAAGCGACCGCGCCGTTCTTCTTCGTGCAGCTGCCGTACGCGGGCTCCACGCCGGAGGAGGTCGAGCGCAACCTGGTGCGCCCGGTCGAGGAAGCGATCGCGACCATGCCGGGGATCAAGTCGATCAACGCGAACGCCAGCGCCGACGGCGGCGGCGTGTTCGTGCAGTTCTCCGACTGGGGCCGCGACATTGCGATCGCCTCGTCGGAGGCGCGCGAACGCATCGACGCGATCCGCGACCAGCTGCCAGACGACTTCCGCCGCTACTTCGTGCGCCGCTGGAGCACCGGCGACCAGGAGGCGGTGAGCCTGCGCCTGACCAGCAAGGAAGACCTCACCGCGCGCGGCGAGCTGATCGAGCGCAGCCTCAAGCGGCGGCTCGAGCGCCTGCCCGGCGTCGCCCGGGTCGAGGTCGAGGGCGTGCCGGTGCAGGAGGTCCTGATCGCCATCGACCCGGACCGCCTGACCGCCAACGGCGTCGGCCTGGACGAACTGGTGCAGCGCCTGCAGTCGTCGAACTTCTCGGTGTCCGCCGGCCAGATCACCGACGACGGCCGCCGGCTGCGCATCCAGCCCAAGGGCGAGCTCAACGACGTGCAGGAATTGCGCGACCTGCCGGTGTCGGCGCGCGGCGTGCGCCTGGCCGACATCGCCGACGTCACCCTGCAGCCGCAGCGCATGAACTACGTGCGCCAGGTCGATGGACGGCCGGCGGTCGGCGTGGACATCTACAAGGAGCGCGCGGCCAACCTGGTCGACTTGTCGCGCGCGGTGCAGGCGGAGATCGAGGCGCTCAAGGACGACCCGGCGATGCGCGGCATCGCCATCGACGTCACCGACGACCAGGGCCAGCAGGTGGTGAGCTCGCTGGTGGCGCTCGCCGAGGCCGGCGCGATCGGCCTGGCCCTGTCGATCGTGGTGCTGTGGTTCTTCCTGCGCCATTGGCCGTCGGTGCTGATGGTCAGCACCGCCATCCCGATCTGCTTCATCATGACCCTGGGCTTCATGTATTTCGCCGGGATCACCCTCAACGTCCTGTCGATGATGGGCCTGCTGCTCGCGGTCGGCATGCTGGTCGACAACGCGGTGGTGGTGGTCGAGAGCATCTACCAGGAGCGCGAGAAGTACCCCGGGCAGCCGCGCCTGGCTTCGATCGTGGGCACCCGCCACGTGGCGATCGCGCTGTCCGCCGGCACCCTGTGCCACTGCATCGTGTTCCTGCCGATGATGTTCGGCGAGAAGAACATGCTGACCATCTACCTGACCCAGCTCGCGGTCACCATCTCGGTGTCGCTGCTGGCCTCGTGGCTGGTCGCGATCAGCCTGATCCCGATGCTCTCGGCGCGCATGCAGACGCCGCCGGCGGTGAAGTCGCCGTTCATCTCGCGCCTGCAGGTACGCTATGCGCGCCTGCTGCGCTGGACGCTGGAGCACCGCGGCTGGAGCGTGGCCGGCATCGTGCTGATCACCGCGCTGTCGATCATTCCGATGAAGCTCACCAAGGGCGACGAGGGCGACGGCGACGATCCGGGCGAGATCGCGATCTTCTACCAGTGGCAGGGCTCCTACTCCAAGGAGGAGATGGGCAAGGAAGTCGCCAAGGTCGAGGCCTACCTGGAGGCGAACCGCAAGCGCTTCCGCATCGAACGCGTGTACACCCGCTACAGCGAGCAGGGCTGGGCGTTCACCCAGGTCGATGCCGACGTCGATACCCCCGAAGCGACCAAGAAGATCGAGGAGGACATCCGCAAGGAGATGCCGAAGTCGGCGCGCGCCAACCTCGGCATCGGCCGCCAGGGCGGGATGGGCGGCGAACAGAAGAACATCCAGTTCAGCCTGGTCGGCGATTCCACCCAGACCCTGAAGGAACTGGCGCAGGACATCATCCCGATCCTGTCGCGCGGCAAGCACCTGCGCGACGTGCGGGTGGACATGGGCGATGCCAACAGCGAGTTGTCGGTGCACGTGAACCGCGAACGCGCCGCTGCCTACGGCTTCTCGGCCAAGCAGGTGGCGGATTTCGTGGGGATGGCGTTGCGCGGTTCCTCGCTGCGCGATTTCCACCGCGACCAGATCGAGGTGCCGGTGAACGTGCGCTTCGCAGGTTCCGAGCACTACGGCGCGGAGGACCTGCAGTCGTTCACCGTGCGCACGCCGGATGGCCGGCAGGTGCCGCTGCTGGCGATGGTCGACGTCGAGACCAAGGCGTCCTCGACCACGATCCAGCGCATGAACCGTCAGACCACGCTCAAGGTCGAGGCCAGCCTGGCCAGCGGCTCGACCATGCCGGACGCGCAGAAGGAGATCGAGGACACCCTGAAGTCGATCGACTTCCCGCCCGGCTATGCCTATACCTTCGAGGGCGGCGGCTTCGGCATCAACATCGACATGAACAAGCAGATGCTGCGCAACGTCGGCATCGCGCTGATCATGATGTTCATCGTGATGGCGGCGGTGTTCGAGTCGCTGCTGTTCCCGCTGGCGATCATGAGCGGCGTGCTGTTCTCGGTGTTCGGCGTGTACTGGCTGTTCTGGCTCACCGGGACCTCGTTCAACATCATGGCCTTCATCGGCATCCTGGTGCTGATGGGCGTGGTGGTGAACAACGGCATCGTGATGATCGAGCACATCAACAACCTGCGCCGGCGCGGCATGCCGCGCACCGAGGCGCTGGTGGAGGGCAGCCGCGAGCGCCTGCGCCCGATCATGATGACGATGGGCACGGCGATCCTGGCGATGGTGCCGATCGCGCTGTCGGACACGCAGATCGCCGGCGAAGGCCCGCCGTACTACCCGATGGCCCGCGCCATCGCCGGCGGCCTGGCGTTCTCCACGGTGGTCAGCCTGCTGTTCCTGCCGACCATCTACGCGCTGCTCGACGACCTCCGCGCAGGCAGCGGCCGCCTGGTCCAGCGTGCGCGCGAGCGCCGCCCGGGTGGCTTGCGCATGCGCAGGAAGCCGGCGTGAACACGCCATCCCAAGGCCAACTCCGCCGCGATGGGCGGGTGGCGGGAGCGCTGTATCTCGTAGTGGTGCTCAGCGGGATGTTCTGCCTCGCCTGGGTGCCTGGCCAGCTGGGCGACAGTGCGGCGACGGCCGCCGCGCACGCCGGCCTCTACCGTGCCGGCATTGCCGCGTTCCTGCTCATGCAGGTGGCCTTCCTGCTGCTGCCGTTGGCGCTGTATCCCGTATTCGCGGACGTGGATCGTCGCGCCGCGGTGGCGATGGTGGCGCTTGCCGTGGCCAGCGTGCCGCTTGGCCTCTTTGCGTTGAGCCACAGGATGGAGGCCCTCCCGCTGTTGCAGGGGGTAGGCGGTGCCCGCGAGGCGATCGAAAGCGCTTACACCACGTCCCAGCAGCGCGCGGGCAATGGTTTGCGCCTCGCCAGCCTGTTCTGGGGCCTGTGGCTGCTGCCCTTCGGCTGGTTGGTGCTGCGTTCCGGTCGTTTGCCACGCGTGCTCGGCGTGTTGCTCCTGCTCGGTGGGATCGGATACGTCGTGCAGGTCTTCGGTGGGCTGGTGCCATCCGTCGCGGACGCGGGCTGGCTGCGCTACGTCCGCATGCCCGCGGCCTTCGGCGAGATCGGCAGTTGCCTGTGGCTGCTGCTGTTCGGCGCCGGGCAGGGACGTGCCGGCAATCCGCCGGCCTCGCCAGCGTCAGTCGCCTGAAGGGAGCCATGCATGCAAGTCGACGTGAACACGACGCCCTCCAGCCTGCACGCGGATCCGCCGATCCCGCGGCGGCTGCAACTCTCCGCGATGTGGGCGAGCCTGACCTTCTGCTATCTCTACGGCGACTACTTCGGCCTGTACAAGCCGGGCAAGCTCGACCGCATGCTGGACGGCGGCGGGCCGATGGGCCCGGCGAGCCAGGGCTCGCTGCTGGTCGTCGCGCTGCTGCTGGTGGTGCCCGGGCTGATGGTGTTCCTGTCGCTGCTGCTGCCGAGGAGCACCGCGCGTTGGCTCAACATCGGGCTGGCGTTGTTCTACGCCGTATTCGTCGCGATCACCATGCCCGGCGCGTGGTGGTTCTACCTCGCCTACAGCAGTATCGAGATCGTGCTGTGCGGGCTCATCGCCTGGTTCGCGTGGCGCTGGCCGCGCCCGGGAAGATAAGCTCAGCCGATCAGCTTGCGCGCGATCGCCGCGCCCGAGATCCACACGCCCGCCGCGCTGCCGAGGTTGCTGAGCAGGAACACCAGCACCACCCGGCAGACGCGGTTGCGGTACCAGCCCCCGAGCGTCTGGGCATCGTCGCGCAGGGCGAGGAAATCCGGGTAGGCGGGCTTGCGCAGGTGCACTTCGACCAGCGCGCTGAACATGCCGGGGGGCAGGCCGGGGCGGAACGGCTTCAGCGGCGCGCTGATCGCCGCGGCGAGGATCGACAGGACGTGCCCGCGGGCCAGCAAGGCGCCGAGCCCGGCCAGGCCGCCGGTCCACAGCACCCATTGCAGCAGCAGGTCGCGGCCGAGTTCGCGGCCACCATGCAGGTAGCCCCAGGCGATGCCGGCGACGATCAGCGTGGTCAGCCCGAGGGTGATCCACGGGATGCGCCGCTTCTTCGGTACATGGGCCAGTTCCTCGGTGAGCATCGCCGGCGGGCGGGTTTCGTCGGCCAGGTAGCGCGCCATGCCCTTGAGGTGGCCGGCGCCGACCACCGCGAGGACGTGGCGCGCGCCGTCGCCGCGCTCGCGCAGCTTCGCCGCCATGTACCGGTCGCGCTCGTCGATCAGGGTCGCGTACAGCGAGGGCGTGTCGCGCGCGAACTCGCCGAAGCTGGATTCGAGCATGTCGCCTTCCTTCAGGCGCTCGATGTCGTCCGCCGAAACCTCGTCGCTGGCGAACAAGCCGCCGGCGAGGCCGCCGACCAGCTTCATCCGGTCCCACCAGCCGAGGCCGAGCAGGATGCGCCGGAACGTGATGCCGACGTCGCGGTCGATCAGCTGCAGCGGCAGGCCGCGCGCGGCGGCCTCGGTGGCGGCGGCCTTCAGCTCCGCACCCGGTTCGATGTCGAGCTGCTCGGCCAGGCGGCGCTGGTAGGCGGCGAGGGCGAGGTTCGCGGCAAACGGCGCGATCCGGCGTTCGCGGATGACCTTGACCAGGTCGAGCTGCGCCAGCGCATCGGGCTGGGTGAGCGCCTTGTGCCGCTGCTCGTCGAGTTCCACCGCGATCGCGTCGTAACGGCCGCTGTCGATGGCCGCCTGCACCGCGTCGATGCTGGCGCGCGAGACATGCGCCGTGCCCAGCAGGGTGTAGTGGACGCCGTCGCGTTCGAGTTCGATCACGGGTTGGCCCGCGCGGTCGAGGGCGGGAGTCGGGTCAGTCATGGTCGGGGGATCCTGCGGTGCCGGCGCCCAGCGGGCGCTGCATGAACACGGTGTCGAGCCAGCGGCCGTGCTTCCAGGCGATGCCCGGGAAGGTGCCGATGGGATGGAAGCCCGCGCGCGCATGCAGGCGCCGCGAGGCGAGGTTGGCTTGGTCACCGATGACCGCGACCATCTGCCGGAAGCCGCGCGCCTCGCAGGCGGTGATGAGGGCCGCGAGCAGGCGGGTGCCGAGGCCCATGCCCTGCATGTCCGCAGCCACGTACACCGAATCCTCGACGGTGCTGCGGTAGGCGGCGCGCGCCCTGAAGCTGCTGGCGTAGGCATAGCCGGCAAGGCGGCCGTCGCGTTCGGCCACCAGCCAGGGATAGCCGGCGGCCTGCACGGCGGCGATGCGCCGCGCGATCTCGGCGGCATCGGGGGCTACGAGCTCATAGGTGTTCACGCCGCCTGCGACCTCCGCGGCATAGAGCGCGGCGATCGCATCGGCGTCGCCGGGCACGGCGTCGCGCAACGTCGGCGGCGTCCGCTCGCTCAGTCGCGGTACCGCTTGGTCAGGTCGGCGTAGGCGTCGATGCGGCGGTCGCGCAGGAACGGCCAGATGCGGCGCACGTGCTCGCTGCGCGCCATGTCCACCTCGGCCAGCAGCACGGTCGGTTCGGTGCCGGCCTCGGCCACGAACTCGCCCTGCGGTCCGAGCACGTGGCTGTTGCCCCAGAAATCGATGCCGGATGCGCCCAGCGGGGAGGCTTCGTGGCCGACCCGGTTGCAGCTCAGCACCGGCAGGCCATTGGCGACCGCATGGCCGCGATGGCTGAGGATCCAGGCATCGCGTTGGCGGGTCTTCTCGGCCTGCGCGTCGGACGGATCCCACCCGATCGCGGTCGGGTACAGCAGCAGTTCGGCGCCGGCCAGCGCCATCAGGCGGGCGGCCTCCGGGTACCACTGGTCCCAGCACACCAGCACGCCAAGGCGGCCGACGCTGGTGTCGATCGGGGTGAAACCGAGGTCGCCGGGGGTGAAGTAGAACTTCTCGTAGAACCCGGGGTCGTCCGGGATGTGCATCTTGCGGTACCGGCCGGCGATGCGGCCGTCGGTTTCGAACACCACCGCGGTGTTGTGGTACAGGCCGGTCGCCCGCTTCTCGAACAGGGAGCTGACCAGCACCAGGCCGTGCTGCCGGGCGAGCATGCCGAGGCGTTCGGTGGACGGGCCGGGGATCGGCTCGGCGAGGTCGAACTCGTCGACCGATTCGTGCTGGCAGAAATAGGCGCCGTTGTGCAGTTCCTGCAAGAGCACCAGCCGGGCGCCGGACGCCGCCGCATCGGCGACGCGCGCTTCGATCACCGCCAGGTTGGCATCGGCGTCGCCGTGGCTGCGTTCCTGCACCAGGGCGACGGGGAGCGTAGTCTTCTTCATCGGGCGATTGTAGGGACTCGTTTGCGCCGCGGCGCGGGCGTTCGCTCAGGCCAGGCCGGCCGGCAGTTGCATGGTGATGCAGTGCAGGCTGCCGTTCTGCCAGATCAGCGGACGGCAGGGCACTTGCACCACGCTGCGACCCGGGTGCGCCGAAGCCAGTACCGCGGCCGCCTCGGCGTCGCAGGCATCGCCATAGGCGGGCATCAGCACGGCGTCGTTGATGACCAGGTAGTTCGCGTAGCTGGCCGCCAGCCGGCGACCGTCGTCGAGGATCGGCTTCGGCCACGGCAGCGGGTGCAGGCGGTACGGCGTACCGTCGGTGGTGCGCAATGCGGCAAGCTCCGTCGCCATTGCCTGCAGCGCGGGATAGTGCGCATCACCGGGGTCGTCGCAGGCCTGGAACACGATCGCGTCGCCCGGCGCGAAGCGCGCCAGCGTGTCGATGTGCGCGTCGGTGTCGTCGCCCTCCAGCTCGCCGTGCTCCAGCCACAACACGCGATCCTGGGCGAGGGTCGTGCGCAGGACCGCCTCGATTTCCTCGCGGCGCTTGCCGGGGTGGCGCAGCGACAGGCAGCGCCAGGTCGTGAGCAGGGTGCCGGCGCCATCGGTCTCGATGCCGCCGCCTTCCAGCGCGAAGTCGTGCGCCCGGCGCTCGGCGCGGTGGAACACCCCCTGCGCCTGCAGGCGTTCGACCAGGCGATCATCGTCGCTGGCCTCGAACTTGCCGCCCCAGCCGGTGAACCGGAAATCGTTGAGGATGAAGTTGTCGTCGGCGCGCAAGGTAATCGGGCCGGAATCGCGCAGCCAGGTGTCGTCGTAGGGCACGCTGACGAAGCGCACGCGCTCCATGTCCACGCGGTTGGAGCGCAGCCGCATCTCGGCATAGGTCTCGACGTCATCGTCGGCGACGCACAGCACCACCCGCTGGAAGCGGGTGATCGCCTGCACCAGCGCGATGTAGGTCTCCTCGACCTCGGCCAGGCGCTCGGCCCAGTCGGTGTCGGCGGTCGGCCATGCCAACAGGATCGCCGACTGGGGTTCCCATTCGGCGGGGAAGCGCGGGGTTTGCTGGGTCATCGGGTCAGCGTGCGGCTGGCTTCGGGCCGATCTCGCCGGGGCTGGCCTTGGCCATGACCACGTCGATGACCTTGCTGCGCTCGAAGTAGACGGTGAAGGCGGGATAGCTCCAGCGGTTGATCGTCGGCCACTGGCGCTTCTGCCCGCCGCGCGGATCGAGACGCTCGCTCGGGGCGCCGAAGCGCGCCTCGACCTGGGCCATGCTCATCCCGCGCGTCGGCAGGTTGGCGGGCTCTTCGCCGACGCGCTCGATCAGCAGGGTATCGCCCTCGACGACACGGGCCTCCTGGCCGAGGGACGTGGACGAGGCCACGACCAGCAGGGCGAGCGAGGCAGGACGGATCAAGGCGCGCATGGCAGCACTCCGTGGGCGGGATTGGAAAGGATTTTATGCCGATCCCGTGAACGGGTCGCGATGGGTCACATATGAGAAAGGCCGCCCTTCGGCGGCCTTTCGTTCGCTTGCGGCGTCTCGCCGGTGGCTCAGCGCTGGCGCGCCTTGAACCGCGGGTTGGACTTGCAGATCACGAAGACCTTGCCACGACGGCGAACCACCTTGCAGTCGCGGTGACGGGCCTTCGCCGACTTCAGGGAGGACAGGACCTTCATGATGGAACCTCGGCAAATGGGAAATGGAGCGGGAAGCCCGACATTCTAGCGGGCTTTGTCCCGCCGAATCAAGCGCTTGCCCGCATGACCTGCAGGCCGCCGGCAAGGTCCTGCCCAGTCGGCGCCCGGGCGGCGATAATCCCCGGATGGACACCCCGACGCCCGTGCTCACCATCGATGGCCCATCCGGCTCCGGCAAGGGGACGATCAGCCGCATCGTCGCCCAGCGTCTGGGTTGGCATTACCTGGACTCCGGCGCCCTGTACCGCGCCGTCGGCGTCGCCGCAGGCTGGGCCGACCTCGACCTGGACGATGCCGGCGCCTTGGTACGCTGCACCTTCGACACCACGATCGGCTTCCGCGAGGGCGAGGCGGGCGACCTGCGGGTGCTGGTCAATGGCCATGATGCCACCGACGAGTTGCGCACCGAGACCGCCGGCGCGGCGGCGTCGGCGATCGCCGCCATCCCCGAGGTCCGCGCCGCCCTCAAGGACCGCCAGCGCGCGTTCCGCCAGCCCCCGGGGCTGGTGGCCGACGGCCGCGACATGGGGACCGTCATCTTCCCCGATGCCGCGCACAAGGTGTTCCTGACCGCGAGCGCCGAGGAGCGTGCCGAAAGGCGCTATAAGCAGTTGAAAGACAAAGGGGTTTCCGTCACAATCGACGGTCTGCTGCGCGAGATCCTCGCCCGCGACGCCCGCGATGCCAGTCGCGCGGTGGCGCCGCTGCGGCCGGCCGACGACGCCGTCCGCATCGACACCACCGGGCTCGGCATCGACGACGTGGTCGCCCGGGTGCTGGACGTCGTGTCCCGCCCCGCCGGCTAGCCGGCGCGCCTCACGCCGCAGGTTCCGTCCCGTGGGCACGCCCGTGCCTGCGGTCTTCCTCCACCCATCCACACATGGCCAAGCGCGTCCTGCGCGAACGCCAACCAACCCAAGGTGGGCCGCCCCGTCAGTGCGGGAGGCCTGTGTATCCACCCGAGATTTTTCATGAATTCCGTAGCTACCGAATCCTTCGCCGAACTGTTCGAACAGAGCCAGGCCAACCTCGCCAAGCTCAAGCCCGGTGCGATCGTCAAGGGCATCGTGGTCGACGTCCGCAACGACGTCGTGGTGATCAACGCCGGCCTGAAGTCCGAAGGCATCGTGCCGATCGAGCAGTTCCGCAACGACGCCGGCGAGATCGACGTCGGCATCGGCGACGAGGTCAAGGTCGCCCTCGACTCGCTCGAGAACGGCTTTGGCGAGACCGTGCTGTCGCGCGAGAAGGCCAAGCGCGCCATGGTGTGGGACGAGCTCGAGGAAGCCCTCGAGAAGAACGAGACCATCGTCGGCCGCATCAGCGGCAAGGTGAAGGGCGGCTTCACCGTCGACATCAAGGACGTCCGCGCGTTCCTGCCGGGCTCGCTGGTCGACGTGCGCCCGGTCCGCGACCCGGTGTACCTGGAAGGCAAGGAGCTGGAGTTCAAGCTCATCAAGCTCGACCGCAAGCGCAACAACGTTGTCGTCTCCCGCCGCGCGGTGGTCGAGAGCGAGCATTCGGAAGAGCGCGAGCAGCTGCTCGAGAAGCTGGTCGAGGGCGCGGTGCTGAAGGGCGTGGTCAAGAACCTGACCGACTACGGCGCGTTCGTCGACCTCGGCGGCATCGACGGCCTGCTGCACATCACCGACATGGCGTGGAAGCGCGTTCGCCATCCGTCCGAGGTGGTCGAGGTCGGCCAGGAGCTGGACGTCCGCGTGCTCAAGTACGACCGCGAGCGCAACCGCGTCTCGCTGGGCCTGAAGCAGCTGGGCGAGGATCCGTGGGACAACATCGCCCGCCGCTACCCGGCCAACAGCCGCGTGTTCGGCAAGGTCTCCAACGTCACCGACTACGGCGCGTTCGTCGAGATCGAGCCGGGCGTGGAAGGCCTGGTGCACGTGTCCGAGATGGACTGGACCAACAAGAACGTCAACCCGGCCAAGATCGTGCAGGTCGGCGACGAACTGCAGGTCATGGTGCTGGACGTGGACGAGGAGCGTCGCCGCATCTCGCTGGGCATCAAGCAGGTCACCAGCAACCCGTGGGAGACCTTCGCCGCGATCCACAAGAAGGGCGACAAGGTGTCCGGCCAGATCAAGTCGATCACCGACTTCGGCATCTTCATCGGCCTGGACGGCGGCATCGACGGCCTGATCCACCTGTCGGACATCAGCTGGAACTCGACCGGCGAGGACATCGCCCGCAACTACAAGAAGGGCGACACGCTCGAGGCGGTGGTGCTGGCGGTGGACCCCGAGCGCGAGCGCATCAGCCTGGGCGTCAAGCAGCTCGAGCAGGATCCGCTGGGCCAGTTCATGGCCTCGCACCCGAAGGGCACCAAGGTCGCCGGCACCGTCAAGGAAGTGGACGCCAAGGGTGCGACCATCGACCTGGGCGATGGCGTCGAGGGCTACGTGATGGCCCGCGACATCTCCGACGACCGCGTGGACGATGCCAGCCAGGTGCTGAAGGTCGGCCAGGAAGTCGAGGCCAAGTTCGTGGGCATGGACCGCAAGGGCCGCAGCCTGCAGCTGTCGATCAAGGCCAAGGACGAGGCGGAAACCGCCGAAGCCATGGCCGAGTACAACAAGGTCGCTTCCGACGCCGCCAGCGGCACCACCAAGCTGGGTGCGCTGCTGCGCGAACAGCTGAACAAGGCCGACTGATCCCGTCGGCCTGCAGGCAACCGCGATGGCCCGGCGACGGGCCGGGCCATCGTCGGCATGCCGACGGCCGGATGATCACCGCGACATGACGAAGTCCGAACTCATCGAATTGCTCGCCCGGCGGCAGCCGCACCTCAAGGCCGACGACGTCGACCTGTCGGTGAAGTCGCTGCTGCAGATGATGGGCACCGCCCTGGCCGAGGGCGACCGCATCGAGGTGCGCGGGTTCGGCAGTTTTTCCCTGCATTTCCGGCCGCCCCGCACGGGGCGCAACCCGAAGACCGGCGACGCGGTCGCGTTGCCCGGCAAGCACGTCCCGCATTTCAAGCCCGGCAAGGAATTGCGCGAGCGGGTGACCGACGTGGTCCCGCTCCCGTCTGACGACTGAAACCGGGGCCATCGCTCCGTTAAGCTAGCGGGTGCCGCCTGGAGACCCGATGCGCCTGATCCGACTCGTTGCCGCCATCGCCTTCCTGCTGCTGGGTGGCGTGGTGGGCGCGCTCAACACGCAACCGGTGCGCCTCGACCTCGGGGTCGTCCAGCTCGACGCCAGCCTGGGCGTGCTGGGCCTGGTGCTGCTCGCATTGGGCATGCTGTTGGGCGCTGCATTGATCGCGCTGGGCGTGGTGTTGCCGCTGCGGCGGCGGTTGCGGAACCAGACGACGGGCGCCGCCCCGGCGCGCCAGGAGGCATGAGGTGGAAGCACTCGACCAGTGGTGGATGCTGGTGCTGTTCGTGCCGCTGGCGGCGTTGGCGGGCTGGATCATCGGCCGGCGCGGCGGCGAGCGCCACAGCGACAGCCAGGTCAGCAAGCTGTCGACGACCTATTTCCGCGGCCTGAACTACCTGCTCAACGAGCAGCCGGACAAGGCCATCGAGTTGTTCCTGCACATCGCCGAACTCGACAAGGACACCTTCGAGACGCAAGTGGCGCTGGGCCACTTGTTCCGCCGCCGCGGCGAGGTGGATCGCGCGATCCGCCTGCACCAGGCGCTGGCGCAGCGACCCGAGCTGACCGATGCGCAGAAGGTGCAGGCGTTGTCGGCGCTGGGCGAGGACTACATGCGCTCGGGCCTGCTGGATCGCGCGGAGACGGTGTTCGCCGACCTCGCGCGGATTGACCAGCGCGCGCCGCAGGCGCTGCGCCACCTGATCGCGATCTACCAGTCCGAGCGCGACTGGGAGAAGGCGATCGAGAACGCCAGCCGCTTCGAGGCGGCCACCGGCGAGCCGATGGGCAAGCTCATCGCACAGTTCGAATGCGAGCTCGCCGCCCGCCAACGCTCGGCGGGCGACACCGAGGCCGCGCGCGCCTCGCTGGCCCGGGCTTATGCCGCCGATCCGACGTCTGTGCGCGCCGGCATCGCGGAGGGACGCCTGGAGGCCGAGGCCGGGCGCCATGCCGCCGCCATCCGCGCGTTCGAACGCGCCGCCCGCCACGACCCGGATTACCTGCCGGACATCCTGCCGATGCTGCAGGAGAGCTACGCGCAGGTCGGCGAACGCAGCGGCGCCCGCGCCTTCCTCGCCGAAATGTGCGAGCACTACCGCGGCATCGCTCCCGTACTCGCGCTCGCGCGCATGGTCGAGGCCGAAGAGGGCGTGGGCGCGGCCCGGCGGTACCTCGCCCAACAACTGAAGGATCGCCCCTCCGTGCGCGGCGAGGCGGCGCTGATCGACCTGACCCTCGCCGACGACGCCGACGCGTCGTCGACCCTCCACGACCTCAAGCACATCACCGACCAGCTGCTCGTGCGCAACCCGAGCTACCGCTGCAACCGTTGCGGGTTCGGCGCGCGCAGCCACCATTGGCAATGCCCCAGCTGCAAGGAGTGGGGCACGGTGAAGCCGCTGCTGAACTATGCGGTGGTCTGAGCCGGCGGGGCTGCTCGCGATCGGCCTGCTGGCCTGGCTGGTGTCCTGGTCGGGCACCCGGTGGGCGATCCGGCATGCGCAGGCCCATGGCCTGCACGACCTCCCCGGCGAGCGCCGCAGCCACGCCGTGCCCACCCCCCGTGGCGGCGGCATCGGCATTGCGGTGGCCGGGTTCGCGGCTCTCCTGCTGCTTGCCGCGACCGACGACACGCCGATCGGCTGGCTGGCGATGGCGGCGGGGTTGTCGTTGGTCGCTGGCATCGGCTGGTGGGACGACCACCGTGACCTGCCCGCGATCCCGCGCCTGGTCGTCCACGTCGTGGCCGCGGCGCTGCTGGCCGCGGGCTGGTGGCTGCACGGCGCGGGCCCGATCGTCGCGGTCGTGGCCTTCCTCGCGGCGGTCATCCTGGTCAATGCCTGGAACTTCATGGATGGCATCGATGGCCTGGCGACCAGCCAGGCGATGCTGTGCGGAGTCGCCTTCGCCGCGATGCTTCCGGCACCGGAAGGGATGGTCGGCGTGGCGCTCGCGGCAGCCTGCCTCGGGTTCCTGCCATCGAACCTGCCGCGCGCACGGGTGTTCCTGGGCGACGTAGGCAGCGGCACGCTGGGTTTCCTGGTCGCGATGCTGCTGGCAGCCGGCTTGTCGGCATCCGGCCGGGCGCAATGGCCCGTGCTGCTGCTGCCGGTGCTCGCGATGTCGGTTGACGTCGGGCTCACCTTGGGCTGGCGCATGCGTCGCGGGGAGCGGTGGTGGCAGGCGCACGTGCAGCACGCCTACCAGCGCTGGAGCAGGCGGTCGGGCCACGGAACCGTGGCGTTTGCCTACGCCATCTGGACGGCGCTCGCTTGCGGGTTCATGCTCTGGTGGTTGGGATACGGCCTGCCTGGCGCGCTACCGGCCTTGCTGGCTTGGGTAGTGGCGGCAGTGCTGGCGTGGCGTGTGTTGCATCGCGAAGCTGGCGGAAGGACCGAAGGAATCGGCGCATGACGACATGGAAGGATCGCTGGAAGTACGGACTGCCGCGCCTGACCGTCGCGCTGCATGACTTGGCCATGGTCTGGGTCTGCTGGCAGGGCCTGCACTTCCTGCGTTTCGCCCTGCAGCCGCAGCCCCTGCCGCTCGAACCTTTCTCCAGCACGGTGCTGATCGTCATGGTGGCGCAGGGGCTGGTGTTCTGGCGCGTGGGCCTTTATCGCGGCTTGTGGCGCTTCGCCAGCGTGCCGGACCTTGTCAACATCCTCAAGGCAAGCCTGCTCGGGTTGCTCGCGGTCGTCGTCGGCCTGTTCTTCTACAGCCGCCTGGACCTGGTGTCGCGCGCGGCGCTGCTGCTGTACCCCTTCGTGTTGACCCTGCTGCTGGGCTTGCCGCGGTTGCTCTTCCGCGCATGGAAGGACCAGCGGACGACGCGCAAGGACGATGGCGCGGAACGGGTACTCATCCTCGGCGCCGGTCAGGCGGGCGAGGCGCTGGTGCGTGACCTGCGCCGTACCGGGCGCTATGAGCCGGTCGGCTTCCTGGATGATGCCGTCGCGCTCCGCGGCACCCGCCTGCAGGGCTTGCCGGTGCTCGGCAAGATCGAGGATGTCGGCAGGATCGCGCGGGAAACAGCCGCGCGACTGTTGGTCATCGCGATCCCCTCGCTCGATGCGGTCGGGATGCGCCGCGTCGTCGGCATCTGCGAAGACAGCGGGGTGCCGTTCCGGACCGTTCCCCGGCTTGCGGACGTGCTGGATGGCAGCTCGCTGCCCGGGCAATTGAAGGAAGTCGCGATCGAGGACTTGCTGGGGCGGCAGCCGCTGAATCCCGATTGGAAGGCGATCCGCGGATGGCTGGGTGGACGTTCCGTGCTGGTCACGGGCGCCGGGGGGTCCATCGGGTCCGAGCTGTGCCGGCAGTGCGCCAGGCATGGCGCACGCCGGCTGGTGCTGCTGGAGATCGACGAACTGGCGCTGTTGACCATCGAGGCCAACCTGCGCCGGGATTTCCCCGACATCGAATGCATCCCGGTGCTGGGCGACTGCGGTGATCCTGCGGTCATCCGCCATGCGCTCGGCGATGCAGCGCCCGATGCGGTCTTCCACGCCGCTGCCTACAAGCAGGTGCCACTGCTGCAGCGCCAGTTGCGCGAGGCGGTGCGCAACAACGTCCTGGCGACCGACGTGGTCGCGCGTGCGAGCCGGGATGCCGGGGTGGGCACCTTCGTGCTGATTTCCACCGACAAGGCGGTCGACCCGGTCAACGTGCTGGGGGCGACCAAGCGCCTCGCGGAAATGGCATGCCAGTCACTCGTGGACCACCGGTCCACCCGATTCGTGACCGTCCGCTTCGGCAACGTCCTCGATTCGGCGGGAAGCGTGGTTCCGCTGTTCCGCGAACAGATCCGCCGCGGTGGGCCGGTCACCGTCACCGATCCGGAGGTCACCCGCTACTTCATGACCATCCCGGAAGCCTGCCAGCTCATCCTGCAGGCCTCGGCGATCGGCGCGCAGCAGGCCGTCTATACCCTGGACATGGGCGAGCCGGTCTCCATCCGCATGTTGGCCGAGCAGATGATCCGCCTGGCGGGCAAGCTGCCCGGGCGAGACATCGTCATCGAGTACACCGGGTTGCGTCCTGGCGAAAAGCTCCACGAGACGCTGTTCCACAGCGACGAGCGTTACAGCGCCACCCAGCATCCCAAGATCCTGCAGGCGGTGCCGCGCAGCGTGAGCGGGGAGCGCGTGGATCCGGCACTGGATGCGCTGCGTGAGGCCACAACCGCGTATGACCTGGAACAGCTGGCTGCCGCGCTGAGGGTCGCCGTCCCGGAGTTCAATCCGGCCATCGACGTCGATGGCCCGCATGCCTCGACCATCATCGCATTCCCCGCACGCAAGGCGCGCCAGCAGTGATCGGCGCATCGGGCGGAAAACGGAGGGTGCGGATCGCCGTGTTCCCCGTCGCGGGCTTGGGGACCCGTTTCCTGCCGGCGACCAAGACGGTCCCGAAGGAGATGCTGCCCATCGTCGACAAGCCGCTGATCCAGTACGCGGTGGACGAGGCGATCGAGGCGGGTTGCGACACCCTGGTGTTCATCACCAACCGCTACAAGCACGCGGTGGCCGACTATTTCGACAAGGCGTACGAGCTCGAGCAGAAGCTGGAACGCGCCGGCAAGGCCGAACAGCTCGCGCTGGTGCGGAACGTGTTGCCGGAGGGCGTGCGCGCGGTGTTCGTGACCCAGGCCGAGGCACTGGGACTGGGCCACGCCGTGCTCTGCGCGAAACCGGTGGTCGGCAACGAACCCTTCGCGGTGCTGCTGCCGGACGACCTGATCTGGAGTCGAGGCGATGGCGCCTTGAAGCAGATGGCGGACCACGCGCAACGGACCGGCGGCAGCGCCATCGCCGTGCAGGACGTGCCGCGCGCGCAAACCGGCAGCTACGGCATCGTCGCCACCGACAGCTTCGACGGACAGGCCGGGCGCATCCGCCAGATCGTCGAGAAGCCGAAGCCGGCGGACGCGCCCAGCAACCTTGCCGTGGTCGGCCGTTATATCCTCAACCCCGCGATCTTCGATCTGCTCGAAACCACGCAGCAGGGCGCAGGCGGGGAAATCCAGCTGACCGATGCCATCGCGCAGCTGTTGCCATTGGAGCAAGTGGATGCGTTCCGCTTCCACGGCACCCGCTTCGATTGCGGTACCCACCTGGGGCTGATCGAGGCCACCGTGCGCTATGCGCTGGACCACGAGCTGCTCAGCGATGCCGCGCGCAAGCTGATGCAGAACGCGCTGGACGAAATGGGCGTGGTCGAGAACTGATTTTTCGACAGGCGCTCCGTCTGTCAGGCCGGACGCTTGCCGCGAATATCCCCCGGCATCGGCCAAAGGCCGATGCCTCCTCCTCGATTTCGCGGCTATCGCCCGTCCAGGCAGACGTCGGTCTATCGCATGCGCGGTGTGATTACAGCGATTCGAAGATCCCCGCAGCGCCCATGCCGGTGCCGATGCACATGGTCACCATGCCGTACTTCTGCTGGCGGCGGCGCAGGCCATGCAGCAGGGTGGCGGTGCGGATCGCGCCGGTGGCGCCCAACGGATGGCCCAGCGCGATCGCCCCACCCAGTGGGTTGACCTTGGCGGGATCCAGTTCGCTGTCGCCGATCACCGCGAGGGCCTGCGCGGCGAAGGCCTCGTTGAGCTCGATCCAGTCCAGTTGGTCCTTGGTCAGCCCGGCCTGGCGCAGCGCCTTCGGGATCGCGGCGATCGGGCCGATGCCCATCACTTCCGGGCGCACGCCGGCCACGCTGAAGCTGACGAAGCGGGCCAGCGGGGTCAGGCCGTAGTCCTTGATGGCCTGCTCGGAAGCCAGCAGCACCGCGCCGGCGCCGTCGCTCATCTGCGACGAGTTGCCCGCGGTCACGGTGCCGCCGAACTGGCCGTTGCGGAACACCGGCCGCAGCTTCCCCAGGCCCTCGGCCGAGGTGTCGGCGCGCGGGCCTTCGTCGTGTTCGACCAGCAGCTGCTTCAGGCGGATGGCGTTGCCGGCGAGGTCGGGCAGGCGGGCGACGACCTCGTACGGCGTGATCTCGTCGCGGAACTCGCCCGCGGCCTGCGCCGCCAGCGCCTTCTGGTGCGAGGCGAGGGCGAAGGCGTCCTGCGCCTCGCGCGACACCTTCCACTCCTCGGCCACCTTCTCGGCGGTGATGCCCATGCCGTAGGCGATGGCCACGTGGTCGTCGCGGAACACCGACGGCGACAGCGCGACCTTGTTGCCCATCATCGGCACCATCGACATCGACTCGGTGCCGCCGGCCAGCATGAGGTCGGCGTTGCCCAGGCGGATCTGGTCGGCCGCGAGCGCAACGGCCTGCAGGCCGGACGAGCAGAAGCGGTTGATGGTCTGCGCGGCGATGGTGTCAGGCAGGCCGGCCAGCAGCACGCCGATGCGCGCCACGTTCATGCCTTGCTCGCCCTCGGGCATGGCGCAGCCGATGATCGCGTCGTCGATGCGGCTGACGTCGATGCCCGGCGCCTGCGCGACGACGGCCTTCAGCACGTGCGCCAGCATGTCGTCGGGACGGGTGTTGCGGAACACGCCCTTCGGGGCCTTGCCGACCGGGGTCCGGGTGGCGGCGACGATGTAGGCGTCCTGGATCTGCTTGCTCATGAATGGACTCCGATGTCTGGGGTGTCGGCGGCACGGGGACGTGCCGCCGCGGCATCGCATGCGATGCCGCGCAAGCGGGCGAATGTCACGCCATTCGCCCGCGCCGGGAAAGTCGTGGCAGGAGGCCCGATCTTTCCCACGATCAATTCCGCAGGGGCTTGCCGGTCTTCAGCATGTGGCCGATGCGGGCCTGGGTCTTCTCTTGCTGGGCCAGCTCGACGAAGTGCTTGCGCTCCAGCTTGAGCAGCCAGTCCTCGTCCACCATCGCGCCGCGGTCCACGTCGCCGCCGCACAGCACGGTGGCGATGCGGGTGGCGATCTCGTCGTCGTAGGCGCTGATGAAGCGGCCTTCCAGCATGTTGATCAGCAGCATCCGGAAGGTTGCGATGCCGACGTCGCCGGCGACCCGGATGCGCCGTGCCGGCATCGGCGGGCGGTAGCCGGTTTCGTGCAGGGCCAGGGCTTCCTGCTTGGCGATGTACAGCAGCTCCTGGGCGTGGAAGGCGACCTTGTCGCCGGCCCGCAGCAGGCCGAGTTCCTTCGCCTCGACGGCGGAGGTGGACACCTTGGCCATCGCCACGGTTTCGAAGGTCTTCTTCAGCTCCGCGAACACGTCGCCGTTCGCGCCGGCGGCCTCGGAGGCGCGCACCGCGATCTCCTTCAGGCCGCCGCCCGCGGGGAGCAGGCCAACCCCGGCCTCGACCAAGCCGATGTAGCTCTCGAGGTGGGCCACCGTGCGCGCGCTGTGCATCTGGAACTCGCAGCCGCCGCCGAGCGCCAGGCCGCGCACCGCCGCGACCACCGGCACCAGCGAATACTTGATGCGCTGGCTGGTGGCCTGGAAGTTGGCGACCATCGCCTCGAACTCGGCGAGCTTGCCGGCTTGCAGTGCGCCCAAAGCACCGGCGAGGTCGGCGCCGGCGGAGAACGGCTCCTTCGGCTGCCAGATCACGAGGCCCTTGAAGCGGCGCTCGGCGATGCCGATCGCCTCCTGCATGCCGTCGAGCACGGCATCCGACACCGTGTGCATCTTGGTCTTGAAGCCGACCACGCCGATGTCGTCGCCATCCGTCCACAGGCGCACGCCGTCGTTCTCGAACACCGTCTCGCCCTGCGGGAAGCGTTCGCCCAGCAGCGGGTCCGGGAATCGCTGGCGGCGGTACACCGGCAGCGACGAACGCGGCAGCTTGGTGTCCTTGGCCGGGCTGTAGCTGCCCTCGGTGCCATGCACGCCATCGCGCCCGTCGAACACCCAGTCGGGCAGGGGGGCGCTGCTCATGGCCGCGCCGGCGAGGATGTCGTCGGCGATCCATTGCGCCACCTGCTTCCAGCCGGCGGCCTGCCAGGTTTCGAACGGACCCAGCGACCAGCCGTAGCCCCAGCGGATGGCGAGGTCCACGTCGCGCGCTGTCTCGGCGATGTCCTTCAGGTGGAAGGCGCTGTAATGGAACAGGTCGCGGAAGCAGGCCCACAGGAAGCGCGCCTGCGGATGCGCGCTCTCGCGCAGCAGGCGGAACTTCTCGGCGGGATCCTTCGTCTTCAGGATCTCGACCACTTCCGGCGCCGCGCCGCGGTCGGCGGGGCGGTAATCCTGCGCCGCCAGGTCCAGCACCACGATGTCCTTGCCGACCTTGCGGAAGATGCCCGCGCCGGTCTTCTGGCCCAGCGCGCCCTTGGCGATGAGGGCCTGCAGCCAGTCCGGGGACTGGAAGTAACGGTGCCACGGGTCGTCCTGCAGGGTGTCGGCCATCGTCTTGATGACGTGGGCCATGGTGTCCAGCCCGACCACGTCCGAGGTGCGGTAGGTCGCCGACTTCGGTCGCCCCAGCAGGGGGCCGGTCAGCCCGTCGACTTCGTCGAAGCCCAGGCCGAAGGCATGCGTATGGTGGATCACCGACAGGATCGAGAACACGCCGATCCGGTTGCCGATGAAGTTGGGCGTGTCCTTCGCGTACACCACGCCCTTGCCGAGGGTGGTGGTCAGGAAGGTTTCCAGGCCCTCGAGGACCGCCGGGTCGGTGCCGCGTGCCGGGATCAGCTCGGCCAAGTGCATGTAGCGGGGCGGGTTGAAGAAGTGCACGCCGCAGAAGCGGTGGCGCAATTCCTCGGGAAGCACGTCGGCCAAGGCATTGATGCCCAGCCCGGAGGTATTGCTGGCCAGCACCGCCGTGGCGGGCACGAACGGGGCGATCTTGCGATACAGGTCCTGCTTCCAGTCCATCCGCTCGGCGATCGCTTCGATGACCAGGTCGCAGCCGCGCAGGTGCTCCAGGCCGGTCTCGTAGTTCGCCGGGACGATCCGCTCGGCCAGCGCCTTGGTCGCCAGCGGCGCGGGCGACAACTTGCCGAGGTTGGCGATCGCCTTGGCGACGATGCCGTTCGGGTCGCCGTCCTTGGCCGGCAGGTCGAACAGGACGGTGTCGACGCCCGCATTGACCAAGTGGGCCGCGAGCTGCGCGCCCATCACCCCGGCGCCGAGGACCGCCGCACGGCGTACAAGCAATTTCTCAGACATGTCTTGCAACTCCTTGAAATATCAGGAAGCGACCGCCTTGAAACCGGCGGCGGCGAAACGGATCAGGGCAGCGGCGGCGCGTTGCCGGTGCTGGCTGTCGGAGACGCCGCTGGGGCGCTTGATCAGCCCGAAGTCGGCCATCGCGTAGGTCAGCGCGCCCGAGAGGAAGTCCAGGCGGCGGTAGAGCTCCTCCTTGCCGAGGCCGGGGACGCAGGCGTCGATCGCCTTGGCGAACTCGCGGAGGACGTGCCCGTACTGTTCGGAGAGGAACTTGCGCAGGCCTTCGTTGCTCTCGGCATAGGCGCGGGCGATCACCCGGATGAAGGCGCCACCGCCGTGGCGATCCTGGGCCATGGCCAGCGCGGGTTCGACGAACGCGGCCAGCACCGGCTCCAGCTGGCCGGGGGCGTTGCGCGTGGCGGCCTCGAGCGCCTCCAGGCGCTGCGCGCTCATTTCGTCCATGCGGCGCCGGAACACCTCGTTCACGAGGTTGTCCTTGCTGCCGAAGTGGTAGTTCACCGCCGCGATGTTCACGTCCGCTCGGCTGGTGACCTGGCGCAGCGAGGTCGAGGCGAAGCCCTGCTGGGCGAACAATTCCTCCGCGGCGTGGAGGATCCGGTCCTTGGTCGAGAAGTGCTGCAGGCTCATGCCGGTCATTCCCTGAATCAAACGCTTGTTTGATCCTAGGCCCGGGGGTGCCAGTTCGTCAACCGGAGGTCGCCCCAGCCGGGATCGCCAGCTGGAGCGGAGGCCTCGCATGGGTTAGAATTCGCCGCAGCCATATCGGCCAAACCCGCGCCAGTACGCGGGTTTTTCTGTTATCTTCGGGCCCGCGACGCGATCGCCGGCCCGCCAACCGGAGAATTCCCATGGCGCTGGAGCGCACCATTTCCATCATCAAGCCCGACGCGGTCGCCAAGAACGTGATCGGCGAGATCTACGCCCGTTTCGAGAAGGCCGGCCTGAAGGTCGTCGCCGCCCGCATGAAGCACCTGTCCAAAGCCGAGGCTGAGGGCTTCTACGCGGTCCACCGCGAGCGCCCGTTCTACAACGCGCTGGTCGAGTTCATGACCTCCGGTCCGGTGATGATCCAGGTGCTGGAAGGCGAGGGCGCGGTGCTGAAGAACCGCGAGCTGATGGGCGCCACCAATCCTAAGGATGCCGCCCCGGGCACCATCCGCGCCGACTTCGCCGACAGCATCGATGCGAACGCGGTGCACGGTTCGGATTCGCTGGAGAACGCGGCGATCGAGATCGCGTACTTCTTCCCGGCCACCGACGTCTACGCGCGCTGATCGCGCGGCATCGGAACACGCAGTGAGCGACACCCGCGCCCCGGCCCTCGACATCGCCCCCGTCGGCGATTCGGCCTCGGGCGCGCCTGCGGCGGCGGCTTCGGCCGCCGCGCGCACCAACATCTTCGACTTCGACCGGGTCTCGCTGGAACGGTTCTTCGAAGTCGAGCTGGGCGAGAAGACGTTCCGCGCCCACCAGGTGATGAAGTGGATCCACCATCGCCACGTCACCGAGTTCGCCGACATGACCGACCTCGGCAAGGCGCTGCGCGCCAAGCTGGAGGCGCGGGCCGAGGTGCGTGCGCCACAGGTCCTGCTGGACAAGGAATCCGCCGACGGCACTCGCAAGTGGCTGATCGGCATGGATCCGCGCAACGCCATCGAGACCGTCTACATCCCCGACAAGGGTCGCGGCACCCTCTGCGTGTCATCGCAGGTCGGCTGCGCGCTGAATTGCACGTTCTGCTCCACCGCCACGCAGGGGTTCAACCGCAACCTGTCGACCGCCGAGATCATCGGCCAGGTCTGGGTGGCGGCGCGCGCGCTCGGCAACGTCCCGCACCAGCAGCGCCGGCTGACCAACGTCGTGATGATGGGCATGGGCGAGCCGCTGGCGAACTTCGACAACGTCGTGCGGGCGATGAGCATCATGCGCGACGACCTCGGCTACGGCCTGGCCAACAAGCGCGTCACCCTGTCCACCGCGGGCATGGTGCCGATGATCGACCGGCTGGCCGCGGAAAGCGACGTGTCGCTGGCGGTCTCGCTGCACGCGCCGTTCGACGAGTTGCGCAGCGAGCTCGTCCCGCTCAACCGCAAGTACCCGATCGCCGAGCTCATGGATGCCTGCGTCCGCTATGCGACGCGCAAGAAGGGCGAGTCGGTCACTTTCGAATACACCCTGATGCGCGGCGTCAACGACCAGCCCGAGCATGCGCGGGCGCTCGTCAAGCTGATGCGCGACTTCGACCGGCGCGTGCAGATGAAGGACGCGGCGAAGGTCAACCTGATCCCGTTCAACCCGTTCCCCGGCACGCGCTTCGAACGTCCCGGCGACGAGGCCATCCGCGCGTTCCAGAAGCAGTTGAACAATGCCGGCATGATCGCGCCGGTGCGCCGCACCCGCGGCGACGACATCGACGCCGCCTGCGGCCAGCTGAAGGGGCAAGTGATGGACCGCACCCGCCGCCAGGCTGAATTCCGGAAGTCCCTGCAAGGCCAGGGCGGGGTGCCGGATGCGGCGTGACATTGGCATCGCCGTGCTGTCGTTGGTCGTGGTCCTGCTCGCTGGGTGCCGCGCGATGGACCGATTGAGCTTCATCCGGCCTTCCGCCGAGCGTGGCGAATTCAGGCAGGTCGCCCCGGATCGCGACGTCAGCGGCAAGCCCGGCAAACGCTCCGCTGATCCCGTCCAGCTGCTGCAATCCGCGGTCGATGCCTACCGGCTCGGCGATCTTGTGCGCGCCGAGTCGCTTGCCAAAGCCTCGCTGCAAGCGGGCGCGCCGGCGGGCGATGCGAACACGCTGCTTGGCGTCGTCGCCGATGCCCGCGGGCAGCGCGAGGCCGCGGGAGGGTACTACCGGGCAGCGGCAAGCGCGGCGCCCGGCAATGGCACCTATGCCAACAACTACGGCGGTTGGCTGTGTGCGACTGGGCAGGCCGGGGCATCGCTCGAATGGTTCGACCGTGCAGTGGCCGACCCGACGTATCCCACCCCGGCGAACGCGGCGGCCAATGCGGGCGATTGCGCCGCCAAGGCCGGCCTTGCTGCGCGGGCCGAAGCCAGCTGGCGGCTCGCCTTGGCGACTCAGCCCACCCACGTGCAAGCCCTGGCGGGCATGGCGGCGTTGGAGGCTGGGCGAGGTCGACATCTCGAGGCCCGCGCCTTCCTCGAACGCTGGCTGGAACTGAACCCGAACGACCTCGCGGCATTGCGCCTCGCGGCCCAGGTCGAGGATGCGCTGGGCGACAACGAGGCCGCGGCGCGTTATCGTATGCGCTTGCAAGCAGCGTCCTCCGCCACGCAACGCGCACCGCCAACGCCATGACGGCCCCGCAGACAGACACGACCCACCAAGCCCTCGCCGGCTGCGGCGAGCGCCTGCGCGCGGCCCGTGAAGCCGCCGGTCTGAGCGTCGATGACGTCGCCCTCCGCCTGCACATGCCGGCGCGCGTGGTGCGCTCGCTGGAGTCGGAGGATTGGTCGCGGCTCGGCGCGCCCGTCTTCGTGCGGGGGCAGGTCCGCAGCTACGCCCGCCTGCTCGGGTTGACCACGGCGCCGATGATGGAGGCGCTGAACGTCGGTCCGGTGGAACCGGCGCGCCTGGTCAGTCGCAGCCACATCCCGCAGACCCAGTGGTGGGCCGAGCAGGTGGGGCGCAGGTTGATCTACATCGTGCTGACGCTGTCGCTGGCGGTGCCTGCGTGGATCGCGACCCGCGAACGCCTCGCTGCCGAGCCGGAGCCCGCCGCCCCGCTGGATCTTCCAGCGGGTGCGCTCGGAGGCGTCGAATCCGCCAAGCCGGCGGCACCGCGGACGGTGGTGGCATCGATGGCACCCATGACGTCGCCGGCCAGCGCCGCCGCGCGCGAGGGCCTGGTGATCAGGACCCACGCGGAGAGCTGGCTCGAGGTCATGTCGCCCGCCGGCGAAGTGGTGGAGAAGGGGTTGCTGCCTGCGGGTAGCGAACGCCGTTTTGCCCATGCTCAGGTTGGTCGACTGACCATCGGCAACGCGTCTGCGGTCGAGCTTCGCAACCTCGGCCGCGACGTGGACCTGGCGCCCTTTGCGCGCGCGAACGTGGCGCGCTTTGCGGTATCCTCTGGCGGTTCGTTGGTCGCCTCCGACTGACGTTCGCGCCGGTCGACGCCGGGACCCTCCACTTCCAGAGATTCACAGCGCCCGGCGGCTGGTCCGCCGGCACGGAAACAGCATGGCGATTGACGACCTGCTCGACGAGCACGAACAAAGCGAACGCGTCCGGTCCTGGCTTCGCGGCAATGCCGTGGGGCTCATCGGGGGCGTGGGATTGGGCCTGGCGGCGATCGTCGGATGGCATTGGTGGCAGGGCCAGCAGGCCGAGGCCAGGATGGGCGCGAACGCACGCTATGCGCAGGCCGTGCAGGCTTACGAGGCAAGGCAACTTCCTGCCGGCGATCCCAAGGCAGGCATCGAGGCGATCTCCAAGGCGAACCCGACACTGGGCGCGCTGGCTGCGCTGCAACTGGCCAAGGCCCAGGTGGACGCCGGCAAGCGTGACGAGGCAATCGTGACCCTGCGCGGCCTGCATGACCTGGATCCGGCAATGCGTGCAGTCGTCAACGAACGACTCGCGCGGCTGCTGATCGATGCGGGCAAGGGCAAGGAAGCGCTGGCCCTGCTGGACGACGCACGCGACCCGACGATGCTCGCCATCCGCGGCGATGCGCAGTTCGCGCTCGGCGACCGCGCCAAGGCCCGCGAGGCCTATGCCAAGGCGCTGGGCCTGGTGGACGTCGGCGATCCACAGCATCGCCTGCTGCAACTCAAGCTGATCGAAGCGGGCGGCACGCCGCCCCATACCGAGGACCGCACCTGATGAGTCGTCCCTTCCATCGTCCGCTGCGTCTGGTTGCGGGCGCCGCCTTGGCTGTGCTGTTGCTTGGCGGTTGCACCACGGTCAAGAACCTGTTCGACGGTCGTGGCAAGGACAAGTCGATGGAGCCCACGCCGCTGGTGCAGATCACGCCCAGCGTGAACGTGGCGCGCCTCTGGGGCGCCAGCATCGGTGGCGGCGAAAAGTCGCTGGGCATGGGCCAGCACCCGGCGATCGCCGACGGCCGCGTGTATGCGGCGGCGGTCGATGGCGGCGTGCATGCACTGGACCTCAAGACCGGCCAGTCGGTGTGGCGCTATGCCTCGGAGCTTCCGCTGTCCGGCGGGCCCGGCGCCGGAGAAGGCCTGGTCGTGGTCGGCAGCCTCGAGGGCGACGTGATCGCGCTCGATGCCGCCACCGGCACCGAGAAGTGGAAGGCCAAGGTCGGCAACGAGGTCCTTGCCGCGCCGGCGATCGGCGGCGGCACCGTCTACGTGCATTCCAACGATGGCCGGGTCACCGCCTTCGATGCGACCACCGGTGAGCGTCGCTGGTTCTACAGCGTGGAAGTCCCGGTGCTGACCGTGCGTGGCACCGGCCCGGTGACCGTCGGCCCCGGCATCGTGTTCGTCGGCAATGACAACGGGAACCTGACCGCGCTGTCTGCGACCGATGGCGGCGTGCTCTGGTCCACGCCGGTCGCGGAGCCCGACGGGCGCAGCGAGCTGGAGCGCATGGCCGACGTCGATGGCGCCGTGGTCATCGACAACACCATGCTGTACGCCACCAGCTACAAGAACCACACCATCGCGATCGATGGCCCGTCCGGGCAGATCGTGTGGGATCGCGAGAACGGCGGCCCGCGCGGCCTCGGCCTGAGCAACTCCGCGGTGGTGGTTACCGACCCGGTCGGCAAGGTCTGGGCGCTCGACAAGAACTCGGGCGCGAGCCTGTGGCAGCAGGATGGCCTGGCGCATCGCAACACCTCCGCGCCTGCCGTGCAGGGCGACTATGCCGTGGTCGGCGACCTCGAGGGCGTCGTCCACTGGCTGCGCCTGAACGATGGCGCCTTCGCCGCCCGCGCCGAGATCGGCGGCCCGATCACCGGGCAGCCGGTGGTGTCCGACGGCGTGGTCGTGGTCCAGACCACCGAGGGCCAGCTGGCCGCCTTCGCGCTCCAGTAAGCGCCCCGGCCGGCCCGCGGGCTGGCGCGTCCCTGCGGCCCCGGCTACCGTGTCGGGGCCGCGTTGTTTTCGTGATGCAGGACAATGGCGCCCGGCGCCGCGTGAAAAGGCTCATCCATGCTTCCGCTCGTTGCCCTCGTGGGGCGCCCCAATGTCGGCAAGTCGACGCTCTTCAACGCGCTGACGCGTACCCGCGACGCGCTGGTCCACGATGAGCCGGGCGTCACCCGCGACCGCAACTACGGGGTCTGCCGCCTGCTGCCGGAACGCCCGTTCGTGCTGGTCGATACCGGCGGCATCGCGGGCGAGGACGAGGGCCTGGCTGGTGCCACCGCGCGCCAGTCGCGTGCGGCGGCGGAAGAGGCGGACTTGGTGCTGTTCGTGGTGGATGGCCGCGAGGGAGCCTCGGCGCTGGACGACGAGATCCTCGCCTGGCTGCGCAAGCTGTCGAAGCCGACCCTGCTGATCGTCAACAAGTCCGATGGCATCGACCAGCGCGCGGCGCTCGCCGAGTTCGCGCGCTACGGCTTCGCGGATGCGCTGGCGGTGTCGTCCGCGCACCGCACCGGGATCGACGCGGTGCTGGCCCGGGCGATGGCGCTGTTGCCGGAGGAGGGCACGGCGGAAACCTTGGACGAGGACCCGGGCCGCATTCGCATCGCCTTCGTCGGCCGCCCGAACGTGGGCAAGTCGACGCTGGTGAACCGCATCCTCGGCGAGGAGCGGATGATCGCGTCCGAAGTGCCCGGCACCACGCGCGATTCGATCGCAGTGGACCTGGAGCGCGACGGGCGCAAGTACCGCCTGGTCGACACCGCCGGCCTGCGCCGCCGGTCGAAGGTCGACGAGGCGGTCGAGAAGTTTTCGGTGGTGAAGACCCTGCAGGCGATCGAGCAATGCCAGGTCGCGGTGCTGCTGCTGGACGCCAGCGAAGGGGTGACCGACCAGGACGCCACCGTGCTCGGTGCGGTGCTTGACGCTGGGCGCGCGCTGGTGATCGCGCTGAACAAGTGGGATGGCCGCAGCGACTACGAACGCCAGCAGGCCGAGGCGCTGGCCTCGCGCAAGCTCGGCTTCGTGGACTGGGCCGAACGCGTGCGGATCTCCGCGCTGCACGGCTCCGGCCTGCGCGAGTTGTTCAAGGCGGTGCATCGCGCGCATGCCTCGGCGACCCACGCCTTCAGCACCGCCGACGTCACCCGCGCCGTCGAGGCGGCGTATGCCGCCAATCCGCCGCCGGTGGTACGCGGGCACGTGGCGAAGCTGCGCTTCGCCCACCCGGGCGGCGACACCCCGCCGACCTTCGTGGTGCACGGCACGCGGTTGAAGACACTCAGCCCCACCTACCACCGCTACCTCGAGAACTTCTTCCGCAAGCGCTTCAAGCTGGTCGGCACCCCGATCCGCTTCGTGTTCAAGGAAGGGGCCAACCCGTACGAAGGCAAGAAGAACGTGCTGAGCGAACGCCAGGTCGCGAAGAAGCGCCGGCTGCTGCGCCACGTCAAGCGCGATTGATGCTGCAGACGGCCGATCTCACGCTCGGCATCCTCGCCGGCGGACGTGCGTCCCGCCTCGGCGGTCGCGACAAGGCGTGGCTGGTCCGCGACGGACAACCCCGGGTGCTGCATGTGGCTGCGCAGCTCGCCGATGGCTGCGACTCCGTCCTGGTGAGCGCCAATGCGCGATTCGAGCGCTACCATGCGCACGGCTTCCGGACGGTGGCCGACATGACCCGGGACGCGGGGCCGATCGGCGGACTGGAAGCGCTGGCTGATGCCTGCCGGACGCGGTGGTTGTTGACCGTGCCGATTGATGTCTTGCAAGTACCGGACCGCGTCCTGGACCGGCTTGCCGCTGCCGGGGGACGGGGTGCCGTCGTGGAGGATGACGACGGGCTGCAACCGTTGCTGGCCCTGTACGAAATCGATGCCTTGCGTGCGGCCTGCGCGGCTGCGTTGGCGAATGGAGCGTTCTCCGTCCAGGCCATGCAGATGCGGCTCGGATTGCCCGCGGTGCATTTCGCGGGCCTCCGCATCGGCAACATCAACACGCCCGAGGACGCGAGCAGCGCCGGCTTCCTGCCGTGACCGCCCCGCGTGCGTGGCGGTGCCGCCGCAGCGATAATCGCGCGATGACGGTCATGAGCATCTCCCCGGAGGAAGCCGCCGCGCGCTGTGCGGATGGCGCGCTGCTGGTCGATGTCCGTGCAGACCACGAACGCGCGCTCGGGATGGCGGCCGGTGCGCTGGGCGTCGTGCGCGAGGTGCTGGAGGCCGACCCGCACCGCCACCTGTCGCACCCCAGCCGGGAGGTGGTGCTCATTTGCCAGTCCGGGGTGCGTTCGCAGCTCGCTGCCGAAGCCCTGCGTGACCGCGGCTTCACCCATCTATCGTCGGTCGAGGGCGGCACCGAGGCCTGGGCCGCCGCCGGGCTGCCGATGCAGCGCCCCGACATCGACGCCGACTTCTCCGAGCGCTATGCGCGGCACCTGCGCCTCCCCGACGTGGGGCTGGCCGGGCAGCGCCGATTGGAGGCCGCGCGGGTGCTGCTGGTGGGCGCCGGCGGGCTCGGCTCGCCGGCGGCGTACTACCTGGCCGCGGCTGGCGTCGGCAGCCTGCGCATCGCCGACGACGACATCGTCGACCGCAGTAACCTGCAGCGGCAGATCCTGCACACCGAGGCGCGTGTCGGCACGCCCAAGGTCGATTCCGCGGCGGTCGCACTGGCGGCGCTGAACCCGCGGACCCGCATCGAAGCAGTGGCCGAACGCGTGACCGCGGGCAATGTCGAGCGGCTGCTGGTGGGCGTCGATGTCGTCGTCGACGGTGCCGACAACTTCCCGGCGCGTTACCTGCTCAACGATGCCTGCGTGAAGCTCGGCATCCCCCTCGTGTACGGCGCGGTGCATCGCTTCGAAGGCCAGGCCAGCGTGTTCGACGCCGGCCGCCAGCGCGGCGTGGCGCCCTGCTACCGCTGCCTGTTCCCCGACCCGCCCAGCGCGGAGGCCGCGCCCAACTGCGCCGAGGCCGGCGTGCTGGGCGTCCTTCCGGGGGTGATCGGGCTGTTGCAGGCCACCGAGGCGATCAAGCTGCTGCTCGGGGTCGGCACGCCGTTGACCGGGCGCTTGCTGCAATTCGATGCGCTGGGCATGCGGTTCCGCGAAACGCGGCTGGCCGCGGATCCCGATTGCGCGGTGTGCGCACCCGGGCGTGCGTTCCCGGGGTATGTCGATTACGCGGCGTTCTGCGCCGGAGGTTGAGGATGGCGATGGGTCGTGTGTTGCTGTTCGTGGTGCTGTTGGGCTGGGTGGGCGTTGCGTCGGCGGTGGACCAGTGTCCGTTGCTGCGGCAACAACAGTCGGCGAGCGAGGTCGCCACCCGCATCGCCGCCGCGGCCTGCGACGAGCACCTGCGCTGGCAACGGCCTTTCATCACCCCCGAAGGTCGGATCGCCAGCGGGCAGGTATGGGAGGGCGAAGCGCGCGGGCTGGAGGCGGGTGGGGCGCCATGGCGTCAGGTCGCCCGCTACTGGCAGGAGGCGGGCTTGCTCGGCCGCACGGATGCCGCGGGCGCCAGCGACTGCAGTTACGCGGTGACCAACCCGGCGTATCCGGGACTGGGCTGTCGCGGTTTCGTGATCGACACGCCGTGGTCGGCCGCCTTCGTTTCCTGGGTAATGCAGCGCGCCGGCGTGCCCGCGTTCCGCGCGTCCGCCGGGCATTTCGACTACGTCCGCGCCGCGCGCCGCGACCCCGAGGGCAGCCCGTACCGCTTTCTCGATCCGATGGCGACGGCGCCCGCCACCGGCGACATGCTCTGCTACGTGCGCACCCAGCGCGTGTACGGGCATGCCGGCCTGGCGGCCCTGATCGACGGCGGCGCGACCGGCCTGAACATGCATTGCGACGTGGTCGCCGCGGTGAACCCCGGCGGCGACGGCAAGGCCTACCTGGTCGGTGGGAACGTCCAGCAGGCGGTCACCATGCGGGTGCTGAACCTCAATGCCGCCGGACGGTTCTGGTCGCTGCCAAGGCGCAGCGAAGGCGATCCCGCGTGCTCGCCCGAGGCGCCGTCCGCCTGCGATTTCAATCGCCAGGATTGGGCGGTGCTGCTGCAGCTCAAGCCGCAGGACGCGCTGGCCAAGCTCGGGCCGGTCGAAGCGCCGCGCTTGCTGCCGAACCCGCCCGTGCAGCAGGCCTGCTGCGTGAACTGCGTGGTCGGGTCCGGGGTGCCGCGCTGCCCGTCGGCGGGCGGACAGCCGCTGCCGACCGCGCCCGACCCCGAGGATTGAGGCCGCCGGTCAGGCCGTCGCCGGCTTGCGCTTCGGGCGTGGCTTGGCGCGATGGTCCATCTGCACGCCCAGCACCGCCTTGCAGTGGATGCAGCTGTAGCTGATGCAGCGCGCCTTGCTGTCGCCATCGACCATCCCGACGATGGTTTCCACGTGCACGTGCAGCACGCGCTTGCCGCATTTCGGACACTCGCCCTGGATCGCCATCGAGGTCTCCCCGGCCGGGTTGGCCGTCGCTCAGGGGGAACGGCGGCTGGCGTCGAAGGCGGCCAGTTGCTCCGGCGTGGCCTCGGCCTGGTGGCGGGCCTTGAACTCGGGGTAGGGCATCCCGTAGACGATCGTGCGGGCCTCGTCCCGGCCCATCTCGATGCCGCGTTCGGCCGCGGCCTCGCGGTACCAGTCGGCCAGGCAGTTGCGGCAGAACCCGGCCAGGGTCATCAGGTCGATGTTCTGCACCTCGGGGCGTTCGACCATCAGGTGCTGGCGCAGGCGGCGGAACGCGGCGGCTTCGAGCGCGGTGGTGTCGATGTCTTGCATGGGGCAGGGCGGTCCGGCTGGGCGATAATGCGGAACCCGAATCTACCGCATCGCACCGCATGACCGCGCGCATCCTGGACGGCAAACGCATCGCCGACGCCCTGCTGGACGACCTCAAGGCGCAGGTCGACGCGCGCGTGGCCGCGGGCCTGCCGCGTCCGGGGCTCGCGGTGGTGCTGGTTGGCGGCGACCCCGCCAGCCAGTCGTACGTCCGCAACAAGCGGCGCGCCGCGCAAAAGGTCGGCATCGCGGCGTTCGACCACGACCTGCCGGCCGGCACCAGCGAAGCGGAATTGCTGGCGCTGATCGATCGCCTGAACGCCGATCCGGCGGTGCACGGCATCCTCGTGCAACTGCCGCTGCCGGGCATCCCCGACGCCAGCCGCCTGATCGAACGCATCGATCCGCGCAAGGACGTCGACGGTTTCCACCCCGCCAACGTCGGGCACCTGGCCCTGCGCCAGTTCGGGCTGCGGCCATGCACGCCGCGCGGGATCACCACCTTGCTGGCGTGGACGGACCGCCCGGTGCGCGGCCAGAGCGCCACCATCGTCGGGGTATCCAACCATGTCGGGCGGCCGATGGCGCTGGAGTTGCTGATCGCCGGCTGCACGGTGACCAGCTGCCACAAGTTCACCCCGACGGAGGTGCTCCGGCGCCACGTCGGAGAAGCCGACATCCTGGTCGTCGCGGTCGGGCGCCCTGGCCTCATCCCCGGCGAATGGGTCAAGCCCGGCGCCGTGGTGATCGACGTCGGCATCAACCGCCTGGACGACGGGCGGCTGACCGGCGACGTGCAATTCGAGGCCGCTGCGGCGCGCGCCAGCTGGATCACGCCGGTGCCCGGCGGGGTCGGGCCGATGACCGTGGCCACCTTGATGCAGAACACCCTGGAAGCCGCGGAGCTGGCGAACGGCGCGGTATCCGGCCGCTGACGCGTCGGGCGTCGCCCGCCGGACGGCCCCGCGGGGCTATAATGACGCGCTTCCCCACCTCTCCCGGGACTGCCGATGCTCCGCATCCAGGCTGAAGCACTGACGTACGACGATGTTTCCCTCGTCCCCGCGCATTCGACCGTCCTGCCGAAGGACGTCTCCCTCGAAACCCGCCTGACCCGCGACCTGCGGATCCGCCTGCCGATCGTGTCGGCGGCGATGGACACCGTCAGCGAATCGCGGCTGGCGGTCGCGATGGCCCAGCTCGGCGGCATCAGCATCATCCACAAGAACATGACGGTGGAAGCGCAGGCCGCGCAGGTGACCCGGGTCAAGACCTTCGAGGCCGGCGTCATCAAGGACCCCTTCACGGTCGGGCCCGACACCACCATCGGCGAAGTGCTGCGCCTGACCCGCGCGCGCAACATCTCCGGCGTGCCGGTCGTCGACGGCGACGGCCACCTGGTCGGCATCGTCACCGGGCGCGACATGCGCTTCGAGAAGAAGCTCGATGATCCGGTCCGCCACATCATGACCAAGAAGGACAAGCTGGTCACGGTGCGCGAGGGCGCCAGCGACGACGAGGTGCTGGGGCTGCTGCACAAGCACCGCATCGAGAAGGTGCTGGTGGTCAACGATGCGTTCGCCCTGCGCGGGCTGATCACGGTCAAGGACATCCAGAAGAAGTCGGACAACCCGAACGCCGCGTACGACGCCAGCGAGCGCCTGCTGGTCGGCGCCGCGGTCGGCGTCGGCGGGGATACCGAGCAGCGCATCGAGGCACTGGTCGCGGCCGGCGTGGACGTGGTGATCGTGGATACCGCGCACGGCCATTCGCAGGGCGTGATCGACCGCGTCGCGTGGGCCAAGAAGCGCTTCCCGGCGCTGCAGGTCGTCGGCGGCAACATCGTCACCGGCGATGCCGCGCTGGCGCTGATGGATGCCGGCGCGGACGCGGTCAAGGTCGGCGTCGGCCCCGGCTCGATCTGCACCACGCGCATCGTCGCCGGCGTCGGCGTGCCGCAGGTGACCGCGGTGGCGATGGTGGCCGAGGCGCTGCAGGACCGCATCCCGCTGATCGCCGATGGCGGCATCCGCTACTCGGGCGACATCGGCAAGGCGATCGTCGCGGGTGCCTCGTCTGTGATGATCGGTGGCCTGTTCGCAGGCACCGAAGAATCGCCCGGCGAGACCGAATTGTTCCAGGGCCGCAGCTACAAGAGCTACCGCGGGATGGGCTCGCTCGGCGCGATGGAGAAGGGCTCCAAGGACCGCTATTTCCAGGACGCCAGCGATGCCGACAAGCTGGTGCCGGAAGGCATCGAGGGCCGGGTGCCGTACCGCGGCCCGTTGAGCGGCGTCGTCCACCAGCTGGTCGGCGGGTTGCGCGCGACGATGGGCTACGTCGGCTGCGCGACCATCGAGGACATGCGCAAGAAGCCGTCCTTCGTGAAGGTCACCGGTGCCGGCCAGCGTGAGAGCCACGTGCACGACGTGCAGATCACCAAGGAACCGCCGAATTACCGCGCGTCCTGACGCAAGCCACGGAGGGGAAACGCGAGTTTCCCTTCTTCGTTTCCAGCGGAAGCACTCCACGATGACCCAGCAGACGCACGCCGACCTCCACGCCGACAAGATCCTGATCCTCGATTTCGGCGCGCAATACACGCAGCTGATCGCCCGCCGCGTGCGCGAGATCGGTGTGTACTGCGAAATCTGGGCCTGGGACCACGACCCGGCGGAGATCGCGGCCTTCGGCGCGAAGGGCATCATCCTGTCCGGCGGGCCCGAATCGACCACGCTGCCGGGCGCCCCGGCCGCGCCGCGCGAGGTGTTCGACAGCGGGTTGCCGCTGCTCGGGATCTGCTACGGCATGCAGACGATGGCGGCGCAGCTCGGTGGCGCCACCGAAGCGGCGGACCAGCGCGAGTTCGGCCATGCTGAAGTCGAGATCGTCCAGCCCGACGCGCTGTTCACCGGACTCAGCGACCACGGCGGCGCCCCCCGCATCGATGTGTGGATGAGCCACGGCGATCACGTTTCCAAGGCGCCACCCGGCTTCTCGATCACCGCCACCACCGACCGCATCCCGGTCGCGGCGATGGCCGACGAAGCCAAGCGCTGGTACGGCGTGCAGTTCCACCCTGAGGTCACGCATACCAAGCAGGGCCAGGCGCTGCTGCGCCGCTTCGTGGTGGACGTCTGCGGCTGCCGGACGCTGTGGAATGCCGCCAACATCATCGAGGACCAGGTGGCACGGGTGCGCGCGCAGGTCGGCACCGACGAGGTGATCCTGGGCCTGTCCGGTGGCGTGGATTCGTCGGTGGTCGCGGCGCTGCTGCACCGGGCGATCGGCGACCAACTGACCTGCGTGTTCGTGGACACCGGCCTGCTACGCTGGAACGAAGGCGACCAGGTGATGGCGATGTTCGCCGAGCACATGGGCGTCAAGGTCATCCGCGTGAATGCCGCAGATCGCTACTTCAGCGCGCTGGCCGGCGTCAGCGACCCGGAAGCCAAGCGCAAGATCATCGGCAACCTGTTCGTCGAGATCTTCGACGAAGAATCGAACAAGCTCGCCAACGCCAAGTGGCTCGCGCAGGGCACGATCTACCCGGACGTGATCGAGTCCGCCGGCAGCAAGACCGGCAAGGCGCATGTCATCAAGAGCCACCACAACGTCGGTGGCCTGCCCGAGGACATGAAGCTGGGGCTGGTGGAGCCCTTGCGCGAACTGTTCAAGGACGAGGTGCGCCGGCTCGGCGTGGAACTGGGCCTGCCGCGCGAGATGGTCTACCGCCATCCGTTCCCCGGCCCGGGCCTGGGCGTGCGCATCCTCGGCGAGGTGAAGCGCGAGTATGCCGAACTGCTGGCCAAGGCCGACGCGATCTACATCGACGAACTGCGCAAGGCCGGCCTGTACGACAAGACCAGCCAGGCCTTCGCGGTGTTCCTCCCGGTGAAATCCGTGGGCGTGGTCGGCGATGCGCGCGCCTACGAATGGGTGATCGCGCTGCGCGCGGTGGAGACCATCGACTTCATGACCGCGCATTGGGCGCACCTGCCGTACGACTTCCTCGGCACCGTGTCGAACCGCATCATCAACGAGCTGCGCGGGGTGTCGCGCGTGGTCTACGACATCTCGGGCAAGCCGCCCGCGACGATCGAATGGGAATGAATGGCCTGCTTGCGAACCACTGGTTCGCAGGGCATTCATTCCCCCGCCGAACAGGCGGGGCCGGGTGCGAGCGACCGTTTGCGCGCCATTGGCGCGCTTTCGATGAGTGCCCCCTTCAAGTACAGGGGACGGGGTGACCAGGACGTTGCGATGAATCCAGGATCCGAGCAATTCGAAGACGCACGCTGGATGCGCCATGCCCTCACGCTGGCGGCGCGCGCGCGCGACGAGGACGACGAAATCCCGGTCGGTGCGCTGGTAGTGGATGCCGCAGGCGCGGTGGTGGGCGAAGGCTGGAACCGCAACATCGCGGACCACGACCCGAGCGCGCATGCGGAGATCGTGGCGATGCGCCGGGCGGGCGCGGCGCTCGGCAACCACCGGCTGGTCGGGTGCACGCTGTACGTGACCCTCGAACCCTGCGCGATGTGCGCGATGGCGGCCATCCATGCGCGCGTCGCGAGGGTGGTGTTCGCTGCGCGCGATCCGAAGACCGGGGCAGCGGGCAGCGTGTTCGACTTGCTGGCCGACCCGCGCCACAACCACCGGGTCGAGGTGGTCGGCGGTGTGCTGGGCGACGAGGCAGGCGAGATGCTGACCCGCTATTTCCGCGCGAAGCGGGGCAAGGCCTGATCGCACGCGCCCGCGATCAGCCGCGGCGCGCGAGTTCCTGGTCGAGCTCCTTGTCGAAGCTCTTCACCGCGAGGCTGACCTCCCGCCACAGGGCGACGCTCGCGGCCAGCACGAACAGCACGCCGAGCACGGCAAGCAGGGTGGGCACCGCGCCGAGGCGGAACCCGAGGAGCGCGTCCATCGCCAGCGCGAGGCTGGTCCCGACGAAGGCGGCCAACCCGGCGTAGAGCAGGCGGCAGGCGCGCAGCACCAGGTGCGCACGCTCGCGATGGCGACGGATTTGTTCGTCGCGATCGGCGCGGTCCGGGGCATCCTTTTCCCAAGCCACGATCAGGGCCCGCAGCCGGTCCACCACCCGCGCCAGCCGCGTGTTGGCGGAGGCGAGCAGGGCGGCGGTGGCGGTCAGGAAGAAGGCCGGGGCCAGCATCGCGGTCAGGATCGCGTGGTGGCCGAAGGGGTCGGTGGCGGTCTGCAGCATCTGGGGCGGATCCGGGGCGAGCCGGTATCATGCCGCAACCCTCGCCCGCGATGCGCGCATGCACCCCGACGCCCCGAACGAACGCCTGGTCTGGATCGACCTCGAGATGACCGGACTGGACACACAGCGTGACGGCATCCTCGAGATCGCCACCGTGGTCACCGACGCCCGCCTCAACGTGCTGGCCGAGGGACCCGACCTGGCGATCGCCCATCCGCTGGCGACGCTGGAGGCGATGGACGACTGGAACCGCAACCAGCACGGCAAGTCCGGGTTGTGGCGCCGCGTGTTGGAGGCAGGCGTCCCGTTGGCGGAGGCCGAGGCGCGGACCCTGGCCTTCCTGCGCGAGTGGGTGCCGGCCAAGGCCTCGCCGATGTGCGGCAATTCCATCTGCCAGGACCGGCGCTTTCTGCACCGGCTGATGCCCGCGCTGGAAGCCTACTTCCATTACCGCAACCTCGATGTCAGCACATTGAAGGAGTTGGCCCGCCGCTGGGCGCCGCAGGTGCTCGACGGCGTCCGCAAGGAATCGGCGCATACCGCACTGAGCGACGTGCGCGATTCGATCGCGGAACTGCAGTATTACCGGCGTCATCTCGCCGCGTTCGCGAGCGTCGGGGAGGGTTGAGTGGCCGCCTCGACGGCGACGCGGGCGTGGCGCTGGATCGCCGTGCTCCTGCTCGTCTGCGCCTGCGCCACGACCTCCGTGGCCAAGCCGATCGGCACCATGTTCCGCGAAACCTGGACCACCCGGCAGGAGCTGCCGCACAACCAGATCAACGCCATCGTGCAGACCCCGGACGGCTACCTCTGGTTCGCGACCTGGGAGGGACTGGTCCGCTACAACGGCCTCGAATTCCAGGTGTTCGACCGCCGCAACGTGCCCGAGTTGCGCGACAACGGCATCCGGTCGCTGCGGGTGTCGGCCGATGGCGCGCTGGTGATGGGGACATCGCGCGGCGGGGTGACCATCCTCGACCGAGGACGCTGGCGGACCTACGGTCGCCGCGAGGGGCTGACCCAGGACGAGGTGATGGACGCGGCATTGGACAGCCGCGGCCGCCTGTGGGCGGCCACCGAGAGCGCGGGCGTGTTCGTGCTGGATGGCGCCAAGGTCACCCGTTATCGCGCAGGCGCCGGCCTGCCATCGGATATCGTCTACGGCCTGCTGCCCGCGCGGGATGGGTCGATGTGGGTCGCCACCGCGGGCGGGATCGCGCGGTTTTACGGCAACCAACCGCGCATCCTCGCCGGTCCGGCCAGCGGCCTGCCCGCCGCGCCCGTGTTCCGCGTCGAGGAAATGCCGGATGGCGGCGTCTATGCGGGGACCGAGGCGGGTGCGTTCCGCCTCGAGGGTTCCCGGTTCGTCCCGCTGTCCCCGTTGCTGCCGCGCGATGGCGTGGCCAGCTTCGCGCGCGACCATGCCGGGGCGCTGTGGATCGGGACGGTCAGCAGCGGGCTGTTGCGCCTCGACCGCGATGGCCTGGAGCGTTTCGACAGCCGCCAGGGGCTGCCGAACAACCGCGTCCCGTCGCTGTTCGTCGATCGCGAAGGCAGCGTCTGGGCAGGCACCAACGGCGGGCTGTTGCGCCTGCGCGATGCGCCTTTCACGACCTATGGCAGCGAACAGGGGCTCAGCGACGATTACGTCCGGGCCGTGATCCCGGCCCGCGGGGGCGGCATGTGGATCGGCACCAGCCGCGGCCTCAACCTCTGGCGGAACGGGGTGCTGGTGCGCTCGTTCACGCGCGCCGACGGCCTTCCCAGCGATTCGATCATGAGCCTGCTGGAGGATCCCGACGGTACCCTGTGGGTGGGCACGTACACGGCCGGCGTCCTGCAGATGCGCGACGGCCGGGTCATTCGACACCTCGATTCAGCCCACGGGTTGACCGGCAGCAACCAGGTACGCGCGCTCCTGCGAACCGGACCGGACACCCTGTGGATCGGGACGTCGCGTGGCCTGGTGCGCCTGCAGGGTGGGGCGATGCGGCATTTCGGCGTCGAGGACGGACTCCCGCGCGACTACGTGATGGCGCTCCACCAGGCGCGCAACGGCGATGTCTGGGTGGGCACCGCCGACGGTGCGGTGCGGATCGCAGGCGACCGTGCGCAACCGATCCGGGCGGACGAGGCGATGGACGCCCGCGACATCCTCGGTTTCGCCGACGACGAGGATGGGACGGTGTGGATGGCCAGCGACCGCGGCCTGCTGCGCTACCGGAATGGCCGCCTCGCCTTGCTGGGGCTGCGCCAGGGGATGCCCGTCGACACCATTTTCCAGGTCGTCGATGATCGCGCCGGGCACTTCTGGCTCAGTTCCAACCGCGGGGTGCTGCGCGTGCGCCGCGCCGACGTGGACGCGGTCCTCGACGGCCGCCGGCCGACGCTGAACGTCGACCAGTTCACCGAAGTCGACGGCCTGGCCAGTGCGCAGTGCAACGGCACCTCGGGGCCCTCCGCCGTGCTGGCGCCGGACGGCCGGGTGTGGGTGGCGACCGCCCGCGGTGCCGCGGTGGTCGATCCCGCCGCGCTGCAGGGCTACACCCGCGAACTGCCGCCGGTGGTGATCGAGCGGGTCCGCGCGAACGATCGCGATCTGCGCGCCGGCGAGCGGCTGGAGCTGCCGGCAGGCACCCGCAAGCTCGATTTCCAGTACGCGGGCTTGAGCTTCCGCATGCCCCGGCTCCTGCGCTACCGCCACAAACTCGAGGGCGTGGATGCCGCCTGGGTCGACAACGGGACCCGCAGGCTGGCGCAGTACACCAACCTTGCCCCGGGGCACTACCGCTTCCTGGTGTCGGTGTCGGCACCCGGGCTGGGCCAGGACTGGAGCCCGGGCGCGACCATGGTGGATGTCGTCATCGCGCCCTACCTGTGGCAGCGCGCCTGGTTCCTGCCGGCCTGCATCGGATTGGCGGGCCTGCTGGTGGTGGGAGTCTTCCGCTGGCGCACCTCCGAACTCGCGCGGCGGGCCGGGGCCCTGGAAGCGCTGGTGCAATCGCGGACCCACGCCCTGCGCGAGCAAACCGACCGCTTGATCGCGTCGGATGCCGAGAAATCGCAGCTGCTGGAGCGCATCCGCGAGCAGGCCGATGCCTTCGAGCGGCAGGCGCGCGAGGATGCGCTGACTGGCCTCGCCAATCGCCGGCACGGCAACGAGGTGCTGGCCACGGCGCAGGAGCGCACGCGTGCCGCGGGTCGCCCGCTCTCGTTCGCGTTGTTCGACGTCGACCATTTCAAGCGGATCAACGACGGGTTCTCGCACCAGGCCGGCGATGCCGCGCTGGTCCAGGTCGCCAACGTGCTGCGCCGCGAGCTGGGCGCCGTCGCCACCGTTGCCCGCTGGGGCGGCGAGGAGTTCGCCGCGGTGTTCGAGGGCATCGCCCTGGACGACGCGCGCCGCGCCTGCGAACGCGCACGACTGGCGGTCGAGCGCATCGACTGCGCGGGCTTCGCGCCGGGCTGGACCGTGACGGTGAGCGCCGGGGTGGTCGAACGGCAGACGCTCGATACCCACGAACACCTGATCCGGCGCGCGGACGACCTGCTCTACGACGCCAAGCGCGGCGGGCGCAACCGGATCAGTGGCTAGGTCGCGGGTGGCGCCTGCTTTGGCGCGCGGTCGCCGTCGTCGGCCACGCCGCGCAGCAGGATGTCGGCGATCGGGCGTCCATCGGCGTCGCTGTGGTAGACGTGGAGGTCGCGCTGCGGGTACGGGATGTTGAGCCCGTGCCCGATCAGCTCGTTGCGCACGGCTTCGATCACCCGGCTGCGCGCTTCGACGAAATCCGCGTTGTTCGCGAAGGCGTGCAGCACCAGGTCGACGCTGCTCTCGCCGAGGTTGACCACGCGCACCACCGGCTCGGGTTCGTCCAGCACCAGCGGTTCGTCGCGGGCGATCTGCAGCAGCACCGAACGCGCCTGCTGCAGGTCGTCGTCGTAGCCCACGCCCACCGAAACCTCGAACCGGCGTTGCGGCAGCGCGGAGTAGTTGATGATCGGCGCGGTGGTGATCTGGCTGTTCGGCAGGATCACCACGCGATGGTCGAAGGCGCGCAGCCGGGTCTGGAAGACCCGGATCTCGAGCACGGTGCCTTCCTGCCCGGCCGCGACGACATGGTCGCCGGCGCGGAACGGACGCAGCACGATCAGCATGACCCCGGACGCGATGTTGGACAGCGAATCCTTGAGCGCCAGGCCGACCGCGAGGCCAGCGGCACCGAGCACCGCGAACATCGACGTGGTCGGGATGCCGATCGCGGTCAGCGCGGTCATGATGACCAGCACCAGCATGATCGCGTAGGCGATGTTGCGCAGGAAGCCGCCGAGGGTGGCATCCACCCCGGCGCGTCCCATCACCCGGTCGAGGCCGGTCGACAGCCGCCGCGCCAGCCAGCGGCCCACGACGAAGATCGCGAGCGCGGCGAGCAGGCGCAGGCCCCATGTCTCGAGCAGCTGCAGCCAGTCGATCCCGCGGATCTCGCGCACCAGCGCGGCCGCCTCCTGGCGCTGTTGCGTGGGGGCGGTGAGGGTCACGGGCAACATGCGGTCTCCATCGGCTGGAACAGGCACTCCGCAGAGCGCCCGCCCATGATCATGCCGCAGGCGTCGACGCGCCGTGTGCGCGCGTCGATCAGGCCGCCTTCGCCTTCGCCAGCGCGAGCCAGGTGTCGACCACGGTGTCCGGGTTCAGCGACACCGACTCGATGCCCTGTTCCATCAGCCACAGCGCGAGGTCCGGATGGTCGCTCGGACCCTGGCCGCAGATGCCGATGTACTTGCCCTTGGCCTTCGCGGCGGAAATCGCCATCGCCAGCATCTTCTTCACCGCCGAGTCGCGTTCGTCGAACAGGCCGGCGACGATCGCGGAATCGCGGTCCAGGCCCAGGGTCAGCTGGGTCATGTCGTTGGAGCCGATCGAGAAGCCATCGAACAGTTCGAGGAATTCGTCGGCCAGCAGGGCATTCGAGGGCACTTCGCACATCATGATGACCTTCAGCCCGCCCTCGCCCTGCACGAGGCCGTTCTCGCGCAGCACCTCGAGCACCTTGCGGCCCTCGTCAAGGGTGCGCACGAACGGGATCATCACCCACAGGTTGGACAGGCCCATGGCCTCGCGTACGCGCTTGACCGCCTTGCACTCCAGCGCGAACGCGTCCTTGAAGCTCGGGTCGATGTAGCGCGAGGCGCCGCGGAACCCGATCATCGGGTTCTCCTCGTGCGGCTCGTACTTCGTGCCGCCGATCAGGTTGGCGTATTCGTTCGACTTGAAGTCGGACAGGCGCACGATCACCGGGTTCGGCGCAACGGACGCGGTGATGGTGGCGATGCCTTCGGCCAGGCGATCCACGTAGAACTCGACGGGCCCGGCGTAGCCGGCGGTGCGCGCATCGATCTTCGCCTTCGTCGCGGCGTCCTGGCGGTCGTACTCGAGCAGCGCCTTGGGATGCACGCCGATGTGGCTGGCGATGATCATCTCCAGGCGGGCCAGGCCGATGCCGGCGTTCGGCAGCATGCCGAAGTCGAACGCGCGGTCCGGGTTGGCCACGTTCATCATGATCTTGAGCGGCGCCGGCGGCATGTTGCCGAGGTCGGTGGTGGTGCGTTCGAAGGGCAGGGCGCCGGCGTAGATGAAGCCGGTGTCGCCCTCGGCGCAGCTGACCGTCACCGGGTCGCCGTCGCGAATGCGGTCCAGCGCGTCGCCGGTGCCGACCACCGCGGGCACGCCCAGCTCGCGGGCGATGATCGCCGCGTGGCAGGTGCGGCCGCCGCGGTTGGTGACGATGGCGGCACTGCGCTTCATCACCGGCTCCCAGTCGGGGTCGGTCATGTCGGCGATCAGCACGTCGCCGGGCTGCACGCGTTCCATGTCGGCCAGCGAGCGCACCACGCGGGCGGTGCCGCTGCCGACCTTGTGGCCGATCGCGCGACCTTCGGACAGCACCTCGCCGCGCTGCTGCAGGGTGTAGCGCTCGATCTGGGTGGCGTGCGCGCGCGACTTCACCGTCTCCGGGCGCGCCTGCAGGATGTAGAGCTTGCCGGTGTGGCCGTCCTTACCCCACTCGATGTCCATCGGCCGGCCGTAGTGTTGCTCGATCACCAGCGCCTGCTTCGACAGCTCCTGCACGTCGGCATCGCTGATCGAGAACCGCGCGCGCAGCTCCGCGGGCGTCTCTTCGGTGCGCACGCGTTCGCCGGGCACGTCGGAATACACCATGCGCAGCTGCTTGCTGCCGAGCGAGCGGCGCAGGATCGCCGGCTTGCCGGCCTTGAGCGTGGGCTTGTAGACGTAGAACTCGTCCGGGTTGACCGCACCCTGCACGACCATCTCGCCGAGGCCGTAGCTGGCGGTGACGAAGACCACGTCGCGGAACCCGGATTCGGTGTCGAGGGTGAACAGCACGCCGGACGCGCCGACGTCGGAACGCACCATCAGCTGCACGCCGGCGGACAGGAACACGTCCTCGTGGGCGAAGCCGTGGTGCACGCGGTAGGCGATCGCGCGATCGTTGTACAGCGAGGCGAACACTTCCTTGACCTTGCGTACCACGTCGTCGGCGCCGGTCACGTTGAGGAAGGTTTCCTGCTGGCCGGCGAAGCTAGCGTCGGGCAGGTCCTCGGCGGTGGCGGAGGAGCGCACCGCGACGGCGATGTCGGCCGCCCCGGCGTCCGCACACAATTTCGCGTAGGCGCTGCGGATGTCGGCATCCAGGTCGGGCTGCAGCGGGGCATCGATCACCCAGCCGCGGATCTCGGCGCCGGCACGGGTCAGCGCCGGCACGTCCTCCACATCGATGGTCGCGAGCTTGTCGTAGATACGGGCGTGCAGCGTGTTGTGCGCGATGAACGCCTTGAACGCGTCGGCGGTGGTCGCGAAGCCGCCAGGCACGGACACGCCGAGGCCGGACAGCTGGCCGATCATTTCGCCGAGCGAGGAATTCTTGCCGCCCACCTGGGCGAGATCGGACAGGCGCAGGTCGTGCAGCCAGAGGACGTTGGCGGTCAAGGCGGGGGCTCCGAGGGGGTGGGGCGGCGCGGGCGTGCCGGAGTCCGCTATTTTAGACGCCCCCCCCGGCCATGACTACGATTGCAGATGGATGCCGTCCGCCCCGTGTTCTACGTCTCCGACGGTACCGGCATCACCGCCGAGACCATCGGCCACAGCCTGCTGACCCAGTTCACCGGCACCCGCTTCCAGACCGACCGCCTGCCGTTCGTGGATACCCCCGACAAGGCGCGCGAGGCCGCCGACCGCATCCGCCGGGCCGGGCAGGCGGCGGGCGTCCGCCCCATCGTGGTCAATTCCTGCGTCGATGCCGGCCTGACCGCCTTGCTGGGCGAGAGCGGCGCGCTGATGCTGGACGTCTTCGCGCCGTTCATCGAGCCGCTGGAGCGCGAGCTCGGCCAGAGCCGCCAGCAGCGGGTAGGGCAGGCGCATGGCATGGTCGACTTCGAGGCCTACCATCGCCGCATCAATGCGATGAACTACGCGCTCACCCACGACGACGGCGTGCGCCTCGACTACGACGAGGCAGACCTGATCCTGGTCGGGGTGTCGCGTGCGGGCAAGACCCCCACCTGCATCTATCTGGCCCTGCACCACGGGGTGAAGGCGGCCAACTATCCGCTGACCCCGGAAGACCTGGAGGACGAGCGCCTGCCGGCCAAGTTGCGCCAGTACCGGCAGAAGCTGTTCGGGCTCACCATCGACCCGCTGCGGCTGCAGCAGATCCGCCAGGAACGCCGGGCCAACTCGCGCTATGCGCAACTCGACACCTGCCGTCGCGAGGTCGCCCAGGCCGAGGCGATGCTGCGCCGGGAAGGCATCGAGATGCTCAGCACCACCCACGCCTCGATCGAGGAAATTTCCAGCCGCGTGCTCGAGCACCTGGGGATCAACCGCGAGATGTACTGAGCCGTGCGCGGGCAGGGGAGGCTGTCCCAACAGCACCTGCATGGGTCCGTCGGTGGCCCCTGCCGCCCCGCCGCAGCCGCGTGTAGGATCGGGCCATGACCCTGGCCCTCTCGCGACGTGCACCGCTCCCACGCCTGAGCCGCTTCGGCTGGCTGATGGGCCTGTACGCGGAGAACCATGCGCGCCTGCAACGGCTGTTCGAGCCTGCCGACCTCGGCTGCGGCCGCTACCTGTCTGCCATCGGCGACGGACTCGACGTCCATCTCGAGGTCGTCGAGCAACACGCCTATACCTCCGAGTTGCGCATGAGCTACGGACTGGTCGACCCGCAGACCGGCCTCGCCGATCCGTCCGCCAGCCTGCGCCTGTATCGCGATGCGCGGCAGGTCGAGGCGACGCACTGCTATTCGGGACGACGCTGGCAGGACGTGATCGGCATGTTCCCGCCACCGGAGCGCATCCTCGACCACCGCCTGCGGATGAACACCTTCCTCGGCAAGTGGCTGCAGTACCTGGCGGAGCAGGGGCACGGCGTCGCCACGCTGCATGCATGCGATGCGGACGCGATCGCAAGAAACGCTTGACGCTTCCGCGAATCACCCGCAAAATGCGCGCCTTTCCAGCCCGTGGGGCCATAGCTCAGCTGGGAGAGCGCCTGCATGGCATGCAGGAGGTCGCCGGTTCGATCCCGGCTGGCTCCACCACGTTTCGCTGGTTTCGGTTTTGTCCCCATCGTCTAGAGGCCTAGGACATTACCCTTTCACGGTAGCGACCGGGGTTCGAATCCCCGTGGGGACGCCACCCTAACCCCCGATTCGGGGTTAGAAAGACCGAGACCAGCCGTCGAACCTGGCGCCAGGCGATAGAACAGCCTGGCGTCCAGCGTTTCCGGATCCAGCTCCACGCGGTCGACCAGCGCCATCATCGCGGCGCCGATGCCGGCGTCGCCGTCCCTGGCCAACTCCACGATCGCCGCCAGCTCGCGCTGGATGTCGTCGATCGACAGGCTGTCGAGCAAGCTGGCCTGTGCCGCCGTTCGCTCCAGTGACTCGAGCTGCCGCTCGAGCTCGTCCCGATCGGCCTCGAGGTCGGCCACGCGGCGCAGGGCCGGTGCCGGCGCCTCCATCATGGAGGCCATGTCCATCATCTTCGCGATCCTGGTGGTCAGGATCTGGATCTGGGACTGCAGCTGCAGCATGGCGGCCGGATCCGCATCAGCGGTCATCGCCTCTCGCGTGCCGCGCATCAGCGCGATCGCGAAGTCGCCGGACGCTAGGTCATCCAGCACGCGCTCCAGCACCACCTCGTCGACACGGCCGCGCGCGATTGAGCGGGATGGCGTGCCCTTGAGCCGGTAACGGTCGGCCTCGGCCCAGTACTTGCGCCCGTCCGGCGCGCGCAGCCGGCCGCCAAGGAGCGCCTCCGAGGTGCGCTCACGCTCAACCACTCGAGCGGCACGCCGCGCCTCCGCCCGCGCCTGCAGGCGAGACAGGATCGCTTCGGCGTCCGCATCGCTGATCAGGGCGGGGTGGGTGTCCTTGCGGATCACCCAGTCGGCCCGCGGCCGCCGCTTGGATCCACCGGCGTAGCCGGAGTCGGTCTTCTCCGCGTGGACGTTCCACACGGTGTGGCCGGCGTACTGCAGCGCGTTCCACTCCATGCCGATCAGCGACGACTTCTTGACCGCGGTCAGGCCGGCCTGCTCCTGCGCGGCCGCGAGCGGCAGGCCAGATGCCCTGGCCTGCAGGTACATGGCCACCCACCTGGCGGTGACGGGATCCGGCTCGAGCACGGTCTTCGTGACTGCCGCGCCTTCGCGGGATGCGCCTGTCGGCACCCGCTTGAGCCGGTAGCCCAGCGGTGCCTTGCCGCCGGCACGCCACCCCTGGCGGACGTTCTCCGCCATCCCGGCCAGGCCACGCTCACGGCTACTGAGGCTGTGGTACTCGTCCATCGCCTGCATGGTCGACTTGAGCAGCAGCTCGCTCAGCGCGGGCATGTCGGGGAGGCTGCGGTAGACCACGCGCACGCCGTTCCGGCGGCAATCGGTCTCCTCGAAGATGATCGAGATCTCGCGCCGGCGAGATAGCCGGGCGGTGTCGTACATCAGGATCGTGTCCCAGCCACGCCGCGGGTTGTGGATGGCGCGGAGCATCTCCTGGAAGCCCGGGCGGTCCTTGTCCTTGCCGCTCTCGACGGAGTCAACGAACTCCGCCACCACGGTCTCACCCCGACTGTTGGCCAGATCGAGCAGCGCCCGGCGCTGGGCGTCCGGCGAGACGTCGTTGCGGTCCTTGCTCGACCGCAGGTACAGGGCAGCGCGCTTCATCCTTGTCCCTCAACCGCGCGGCGATCAGGCGGCCAACCACGGTGGCGACCAGGCCGGTGTCCGGCTTGCCGGTTGCCCAAAGGTTAACGCTTTTGCCCTGTTTCGCGGTCATGGCTGGGCGTCGAGCCATTCCGATCGACGCGCCCACTGCCGGCGCATTTCCGCCCGTAGGGCATCCGCTGCGGCCGCCCCGCGCCGCACGCGGATCCGCTCCATCAGGGCATCCACCGCCTCAGCGGTGGTGTGCCCTTCGCGCAGCCAGTGCCTGGCTTCGCATTCCTGCTGGTGAGCCTTGTCGGTGCGGCCGACCTGGCGTGGCCGCAACTCGACCTGATGCGTCGCCGGCTGCTGGCCAGCAATCCACTCCTGCACCTCGCGTGCCGCGGCGATGTAGTCGGCGCTCGGCGTTTTGGAGATCTCCTGGCCAGGTCGGTACGTCTGCCAGATGCGATCGCGCAAGGCCTTCGGCAACCGGTACCAGTGCGGCTGGCACCCCCACATGCGTGGGGGCACCGCCGTGCTGCAGCCTGGCCAGTGGCAGGTGTGCTCAGCCATGCGGCCGCAACCCGATCGCGTTGAGGGTGCCGATCGCTTCCTCGTTGAGAGGACCGTGCTGGCCAGTAAGAGCAGTGATCCGAACTTCCGCCACCGCGAACGTACGGCCGCCGGCGAGGCCAAGGCGATGCAGCAGGGTTGCCGCTTCCTCAGCGCCGTCACGTTCGCTGTGCGCCCCGTCGACCAGCTTCGGATTGCCGTACTGGTCTAGTTCGGCGAGCCAATACTGGATGACCTCACCCATGCGACACCGCCGGCTCGAAGAATCCCAGCATGCCGCGACACGGAATGAACTTAATCCGCACTGCGTTGGCCACTACGAATCCGAAGTCGCCGGAGAACCACGGACTGTCGCTTTCGTCGACGCAGTCAACGATCGTTGCCGCGCCGACAATACCGCCGAGATCGAACGTCGCTGGCAACTCGATCCGTGGAAAGTGATGGCGGACCCACGCAACGTCGTCGCGCTGTTCCCGGCCCCATCGCTTACCGGCGTGGATGAAAAAGTCACCGCGGTAACGCGTGGCCCAGCTGCGGTTTTCGACGTCCTTGTGCCCGTTGGCCAGCAACCACGCCCAGGGCTGCAGCACGCTGAGCGCTCGCATCGGCCGGCAGGAGCTGCAGACGTCGGCGCCCACCCACCAGCAGCCACCCACGCATGCTCGGGAATCGGTGCAACCGCAGTGCTTACAGCGCCGCACGTCGATGCCGCCGGAGTTACGCCTGGCCATGGGGCACCCCCGCGGCGCGCGGCCAGTCCGGGTTCGCCTCGAGCAGCGCGTCCGCGCAGTGATCGCACACGCCGCGATCCCACACTTCTGCGTTCCGCTCGGCCACGTCCTTGATGATGGCCGCGCCGCACGCGTCGCACGGCACGCGGCCGTCCGGCAGCACGATCGGATGGAAGTAGGGCACAAGGTCGGCATTGCCCTTGAGGATCCTCGGGGCGCTCATAACACCACCTCCCGCAGCCCACGCTCGTAGGCAGCCTGGGCGCGCTGGAAGGCCTCCACGCTGCCGCCTGGCTTGTCCGGGTGGCAGGTGCTGCGCAGGCGGCGCCAGGCGGCTTCGATTGCAGGTTTGCCGGCGTCGGCCGGCACGCCAAGCACCTGGTGCCATGGGTCATCCTGGGGCGCTTCCAGCGCGGCGAAGCCGCTGAACGCCCGGCTGAGGATTTCAGCGCTGCCGTGGCGATCCAGGGCGCGCAGGGCTTCCAGCGAAGCGGCGATGCCGGCGAGGTTGTCCGCCACCCGGAAGTAGCGATCGGTGGCCATGCAGCGGGATCCGCCGTCGCGGTCAACCCAGTACACGGCAACGCCGGTGTCAGAAGGCTGCGCCTGGTCGCTGCGCGGGAAGCCATCCAGGCGGGTCTTGAGGTTGGTGGAGATGACGATGTCGTCGTCGCCAATGCCGAGCATGCGCAGCTGGTCGCGGACGCGGTTGACCGCATCGTTCACCGTGACATCGCGCAGCACCGGATAGCTGCCGGTGCCCTTGTCGCGCTTGCCGAACTTGCCATGCGTACGCTGGGCGAAGCTCGATCGCTGCCAGCCGGTGGGCCACTGCAGGGGATAGGCGGGGATGGCCTTCATTTCGCACCCGCCTTGTCCGGCGCCGCCAGATCCCAGCCAATGAACGTCACGCCGTCCGGCACGTTGATCTCCGTCATGGGTAGCTCGGTGCTGTCGTCGTCTTCGTCGAGGTATGCCTCGCGGAAAGCTTGCCCAGCCGTGGGCACGGACATTCCCGCTCGGAAACCACACCGCACGTAATCCGCGTCGCCGGCGTCGTTGGTGATGAACCCCTCGGTGCGCGTCGGGTTCCAGACGATGTAGTACTTCATGCCGCACCCGCCTTCGCCAGCGCCCGCTGGCGGCGCTCCACGGCACGGCGCACCACGATCTGCAGGTCAGGCATGCGCAGCGCGGCCGCGCACTGTTCGGCGGTCAGCTTGGGCACCAGGCGCAGGCGCTCATCGGCCGAGAGGTGATAGGTCTGCACCGGCCCGTTGTCGGACATGTAGCTGCCGGCGACGAACGGGTGGGCGGTCGGCACGGGCTGGCCCAGCAACGCGGCGGCCTGCTGGCAGAGCGGGCACATGGGGACGTGGTGCGGCTCTGCCTGGTGATCGGCGTAGAGCGCGGCCGCCAGCTCGCGCATGTCCACGGCGTCGGCCTGCGCGGCGCGCAGGTGCTTCCAGTGCAGTTCGGCCGCATCGGCGGTGGCCTGCAGCTGCTGGCGGCGCTTCTCGCCGCCCACGCTGTTCTTGGCGGCCTGCTGCTGGCGGAGGAACGTCTTGTGGGCGCGGTCGATCGCTACCGACAACGCCTGGTCGTGTTGAGTGCTCATGGGGATCCCTGATAGGTGGCGTGGTAGATGGCGAACGCGCGCTCGGCGCTGAATCCGAACGCCTGCCCGATTTCGGCCCAGGTCATGTGCCGCTTGTCGCGCATGCGGCGGATCTGCCGCTGCCGCTGCCGATCCGGCTTCTGTCCGATCTGCCTGCTGTCTCGGAACGCGCGGAGGCTGGCCAGCGTGATGCGCTTGCCGGCGGCACGCAGGGCACGCCGGTAGTTGCCGACGGTCGCGCGGCTGACTCCCAGCGCTTCGGCTTGGACACGGACGATGCTCATACGATCTGCACCCCTTGCGCCTGCAGGCGCACCAGCCGGTCGATCTCCGCGGCGACCAGGGCGCCGGCCTTCTCCAGCTCCCGGATCCGCTCACCCACGGCCATTCCGACGTCGCCATCCCCGCCGTCGTGGACCGCGCCTGGCTTCCACTCTCCGAGCTCCCACGGCCAGCCGAAGGGCACCCCGGCGAACGGGATCACCTCGCTGCGTCGCGGCTCATGCAGGGGATGCGCATAGCAGGCCGCTGCCATCGCCAGCTCCTGCTTCGTGTATGCATCGTCGCGCTGCCAGTGGTAGCCCTCCTCGCGCACCTGGCGCAGGCGTTCCGCGAAGATCCGCCCGGCGCCGCTGGGCGGGCATTCGGTGGCTGCCAGCTGGTCGGCCGCGCGGCGGATCCTGCCGGCGATTTCTGGCGGCGCGCTCTCGGAGATCCCCAACAGCTCCTGCGGGGTGACCGGCCCCATGTCGTGCTCAGCCATGGGGCGCCTCCAAGGAATGCAGAAACGCATCGAACTGGGTGCCCAGGATCGCGACTGGAGGATCCAGTGGTTTCAGTTCCGCCGCCTTGCAGCGCCCTCGCTTGAACTTCGAGTATTCGTGTGCCAAGTGCTCGAATCGAGCGCCGAAGTCCTGGCGGCCGGTGAGCCGGTCGAGGATCATGTGCACCTCCATCTCGCAGTGCGCCGCGTCCGCGCGGATCACCTCCATGGCATGGGCCAAGAGCTGCGGGTCGAGGACGCGTAGCTCTGTCAGGTCGAACGGGAATCGATCGCCGTTGTAGAGGCCCAGCAACACGCCGGCCGCCGCGCGCGCACCGCTGGTTCCCTTGTGCCGCTGGGTGTGGTTCCACAGCTGCATCAGCGCTTTCGTATTCATGCCTGCCGCTCCTTCCGCACGGCCTGGGGGCCATGCGGGCGATGCAGGTAGACCATTCGGCCGCGCCGCGGCGCGCGCGCCCGGCCACGGCAATCACGCCAGGCCAATGCCAGCACGTAGTGCGCCACGTAGCCCAGCAGGAACATCAACACGCCCACGGCGATGTAGTCCGGCGGAAACGCGACGCCGAGGGCGAACATCACCAGGAACAGGTAACCCAGCGTCTTAGCCATGACGCAACTCCTCGGCCGCGACGGCGGCCAGCTGGCGGGCTTCGCTGACCGGGCTAGCGGGCGCGCGCGGCAGCATGTTGGCGATGCGGTGCGGCAGGGCCATCAGATCGGCGTACTCCGCCAGCTCCAATCCGATCCGCTCCTCGGCGGCGATGAACTCCTCGTCGCGGGATTCCCATGCCCCTTTCCCGGTACGACGCCAGTCCCGCATGGCGGTATGCAAACCGCCCAGGTGCAGGTGGGCGTGCTGGGTGATGCGGTCTGCGGTGATCACGGTCACCAAGACCGCCATGGGCAGCTCCGCCCCGTTCGGGCCGGCGAGCGGCGGCAATCCTTCCTGGGCGCATTGCGCGCGCGCCGCCGGCGCCGCGCCGTCCTCGGCGTAGACCTCGGCACGGGCGCGCTGGGCGGCCGTGGTAGGCTCCGGCCCGGCCCCGGTGGCCGGATCCGACGGGGTGGTGGGTGTTGCGGTTGCAGCGTTCATCGTGGTTCCTCTTGGCTTCGGTGGTGAAGGCCCGAGGGGAGGGGTGGCAGCCCCTCCCGCCGGGGCCGCTTGCTACGACTTCTCTCGCTGGAAGACCCAGCACTTCTTGCTCGCGTGGGTGATGCCGCTGTTCACCGTCTTGACCGCATCGAACTTGCGTCGACGGCTGGTGCGCAGGAAGCGCTGCAGCTCCGTCATGTCGCGGCCCGGAATCCCCAGGCCCGCCTTGTGCGCGCGCTCTTCGAACTCGACCATGCTGACCGCGATGTAATTTCCGTCGCGGCTGTGGTTGATCGAGTCGGCCCGCGTGCTTGAATCCAGGTGTTCGAACAGCTCCCAGAACTTCTGGACGTAGGGGTGGTCGGCGTTGATCGCCTGCTGGCGCTCCACCGCCATCGTGATCAGCTGCGCGTGTGCCGCCGCCCACTGCGATTCCGGCAGCGAGACCAGGTCACGCAGGGCATCCACCAGCGCCATCATCTGGCCGTGGTTCTTGGCGATGCGGACCGACTTGATGTCGCGCATCTGCAGCAGCTGGTCCTGGTAGTCGCTTGCGGCGGACTCCATGGTCTCCAGCACCTTGGCCTCGGCCTGGACCGCACGCAGCACGAATCCACTCACGTGCTCCATCGGCATGCGCTCAAGCGACTTCGCAAGCTGGTGGGTGCGCGGGGTATGGCCCGCCTTGTCGAAGCTCAGGTGGACGATGCGCTGCAGGATCGCCTCGTCCGCGTTCACCGCCGCGTTCTGGGCGATAACGATGGAGCCACGGAAGGGCGGCTCGCGGGTTTCGTTGCCGGAGTTCTTGACGCCGGTGGCCCGCACGCTGCGGCCGTTGTACGCGGTCTTCAGCTCGTTCCAGTCGAACGTGGCCTTCTTGGCCGTGTCGGTGTCGCGGTCGCCTTCGATCAGCACCACCGGGAGGTTGGAGACCTGGGCGAAGTTGCGGGCGCGCGCCGCCATCGTGGATTTGCTGGGGTCGAAGCCTTCGTAGTCGCGCCGCCCGACCAGCTTCCAGAGGAACTCCACCAGGGTTGATTTGCCGCTGCCGGCCTCGCCGATGATCTCGAGGAAGGGGTAGGTCTTCTGGGTGCTGCGGATCTGCTCCGCGAACAGGCTGCCGAACCAGAACGCCAGGGCCACGATCCCCTTCGCCCCGAAGCATTCCCACACCATGTCCAACCACTCGTTGCGGTACTCGGTTTGCTCCCGGTTGATGCTCAGCCCCACGGACTGGTTGAGGCTCTTGATCGCGACCTTCTTGCCCAGCTCGAAGTAGTCCTCGGCGTTCACGCCGTAGGCCTGGCCATCCTTCACCGCGACATCGCCGAACACGTAGCACCCGTGCTCGCGGCTGTAGCCGATGTAGTCGACGGTCTCCACCGTCTTGATGCCGAAGATGGTGTCCTTGAGCATGCGCTTCAGCTGCGCCGTGCTGCCCGTGAACACCGCGCCCGGGGCAATGCCCATCAGGCGCTTGCCGAACTCGCTCTCGCTGGAGAGCTGCGCGGCGGTGAAGGTGTTCTTCACCGGCTTGCCCTTGTGCGGGAAGCTCACCCGGTAGTAGTACCAGCTCTCGTCGGTCTGGCTGTTGGCCTGGTAGTACAGCGCCTGCGGGTAGCAGTTCGCCATTTCGACCACGCTGCCGGATTCGGCCAGGGCGCGATCGCGTTTCTCGATGTCCGACAGCTCGGCGGATTCCTCCTTGGCTGCCAGCGCCTCCTTGGCCTTCTGGTACTTCGCGTCGGAGTACTCGAACCAATACAGGCGATCGCCGAACCCGAAGTGGAAGCTGCCGCGCTCGGTGCGCTTGTACATCAGCAGCGCCTTGGCCATCGCCGATGGCGCAAGCAGCAGATCGCCCTGGTAACGCGCCTCCTCGATCGCCGCCGCGTCCAGGCGGCCGCGCAGCCACAGCTCGTTCCAGTCCTGCTTCAGGTCGCCGCGGTCGCGGGTGTAGGCGGCGCGGGACTTCCACCCCTCCAGGCTCGCGCGCTCGTGCCACTTGCGCATGTACGACTTGCCGGCGGGGCCGTCATCCAGCGCCCACACCAGGGCGGGGCGCTCGCGGCCAGCTTCCAGGCAATCTTTGGCCAGCGCGGCGAGCGCCTGATCCGGGTAGTTGTTGCAGCTGAGCAGGGCGCGGCTGGCCAGGCCGGCCAGCTCCAGCGAAATCGTGTCGAAGATGCCCTCGGTCAGCCACAGCTCGCCGACCTCCGCCGGGCTGTCCGGCATCGCCCACCACTGCCCGTGCATCGACTTGCCGTAAGCGAACCCCGCCTTGCGCTTGCCGAAGCGCTCTGGCCGGTCGATGTAGCGCTCCCACCAGCTACCACCTGGCAACTGGAAACGCACGGTGGCAGTGCCGATGTTCCGTTCCCGGTCCTGGTGCCACTCCTGGGAGTACAGGCCGCGCAGGCGCGTCAGCGGGAAGCCGCGCGCGTGCTCAAGGTAGGCGTCGGCCGCGGCATTCGGGTTGGTCTCGGTGCGCACGTAGCGCTCCGACCACGACTCGAATAGGTCGCGGTAGATCTCCTTGACGTGGATCTCCGCGCCGCATTGATTGAGCCGGCCGCAACGCAACACCCAGGGGGAGCTTGCGTTGGTGTACAGCTCCTTCTTTCCGCAGTCCGGGCAGCGGCCCTCGCGCAGCCAGTCGCCCTTGACCTTGAACGCATAGTCGACCTTGAGGCGGCTGGAGATGTCGGCGAGTAGGTCTGGACGCATGTTGGGGGTAGCCGGCCTCTAGCCAGGTGGTGCCTGGCGGTCGTGATGGAAGGTGGTGGGGCGCGTTAGCGCCTGCCGTCGCCCAGTGCGTGCTCGGCGGGATCCGGCTTCCGTGCCAGGACCAGCTGGAAGAGTTCCGGCAGCGTCAGCACGTGGCTGCAGTTGCGCTGGCTGTCGCGCAGGATCACCAGGCGCGAGGTGCAGCGGTCCAAATCCACGAAGCCGGGGCTGTCTTTGGACGCGGCATCGGCCAACGCCAGCTGCGCCGCGCGCGCAGCCTGGTTAGTGGTAATGGGCAACAGTTCCACCAGGTGCGCTGCGCATCGATCCACCAGGCGATCGCAATCCCGGTCGAGGTGTTGGGCGCTGTGCGTTGCATACCAACGGGTCGCCGCCTGGACCGCGGTCTCGTGCTCAATGCTCATGGCTTGTCGCCTCCGAAGATGTCGAGTTGCTCGGACTGTTTCATGACCGCGATCACCCCATCGCGCCGCACGTGCTGGCTGAGCGGGATGTGGATCTCCGGATCCGGGATGGCGCTAGGGCTGAGCGTGCGCACCGCCTCCACGCTGTCGATCCAGACGTGGCCGCAGAGGGGGTTGGCGCAGATGCGCAGGATCTCGGAGTAGGAGGGGGTCACCTGCTGGCTGCTGCGGATGGTCGACGGCCCTTTGCAGTGCGGGCACACGCGCCCCCAGCGCTGCCCTTGCGGGCGTTCCAGCTTGCCGATCGCGGCAGGTCCGTTCAGACCGAACAGGCGCTGCAGGAACGTCGGGCCGCTCACTTCGCTGCCCCGGACTTGATCCCGAGCGCGACCGCTGCCTTGTGCGCTTCGCCGCGCCGGCCCTTGTTGTTGCCATACAGGACTCCGTAGACGGAGCGCTGCTTGAGCTTGTGCCGGCGGGCGAAGTCCGCGACCGATTCACCTCGCTGCAAGAGCTGCTCGCGCGCCTGCTCGGGCGTCAAAAGTGCACACGGGGTGGGCTTGGTGCTGGTGCGAGCCATGGCAACCGGGTAAAAGTGGGTAAGTTCAGACAAGGATTTCCCACTTAACTGGGAAAGTCAAGGGGTAGCGTGTCTTTAGGGGATCGCCTGAAGAGGGCAAGGAAAGCCACCGGTCTTAACCAGACCGAGTTCGGCCGTGCATGCGGCGTGTCGCTCAACGGACAGAGCAACTTCGAGCGCGACGACAACATCCCCGGTGGTGCCTATCTGCAGGCGGCCGCGAATCTGGGCGTCGATGTGAATTACGTCCTGACCGGACGCGCAGGTGCGCGCGATGAAGCGGAAAGCGAATTGCTGATGCGCTTCAGATCTGCATCGCTGGATGTGCAGGCCGCCGTGCTGAGATCGCTCGGAGTGGCCGTGGCTGGAAAGCAGTTACCCACGGTTTCGATCGCCGGCGGCAATCAGGGCCAGGTGGTCGCGGGGAACGTGAGTCAGGACAGCGTGACGATCAACGTCGGCGGCAAAAAAAGGGGCGCAAGAAAGTGACGCGCCACGTCGAAATTGGGCAGTACGTGGTGGGTGATCTCTTCGCGGAGGCGGTGCATTTCCACATGCGGTGCCCGCATGCGGGTCGCTGCGAGTACATCGCTGCATGAGATCGACCGCGCCGGAATTCAGTAGGGAACCAAGTCAGCCGCAGGGCTGATTTTTTTTGATCAGGCGATGTGAATTATTTACGTCTATGGGGGGGGTGGTATGAAGAAGCTGTTGAAGTGGGTGCTGATCGTTTTCGTCGGCTTGATCGTGTTGGCGGTATTGCTTCCGCAGGACAAGGATGCGGCAGCGGTTGAGGCGAACAAGGCTGCAGATGCAGCAGAGGCCGCGGCCGCGCCTGCAATCACGGTCACCGCGCGCGAGCTGTTCAGCGCCTACGAGGCGAACGAGATCGCGGCTGACTCGCAATACAAGGGCAAGCGCATCGAGATCACCGGCGAGATCGAAAGCATCGCGTCCGACATGTTCGATGAGCCGCTCGTGCAGCTCTCTGCCGGGGAATTCCAGAACGTCGGCGCGCAGGGGCTTTCCAAGGAAATCGCGGGCGGACTGTCAAAGGGGCAGTCGATCACCCTGGTATGCACTGGCGCTGGCGAGGCAGTCGGTACGCCGATGCTCGATAAGTGCTCTGTTCAGTAGTTGGCCAGCTGTAACTGGCTCCGCACCGATGCGGCTGGACGGATTCCTGGTTGAAGGCCTGCGCCGGAGCTAATAAGGCGCTGCAGGAGTGAGTATGTCGAAAGCAACTCTGTTCATCGAGCACAGTCTTGTCTACACGAACAAGGAGCCTGTTCCGATTGAGGATGTATTGGCCTCGCTAGAAGCCATGAAGCGAATCAGCAAGAAGCTGCTTCCTTCAGCGCTATCCAAGCTTACTGGCAGCGACATTGTTGGAGTTGATGTTTTCGTCGACGCCTTTGAATACGGGTCATTCAAGGAGAGCTTCTGGCTTCAGTTAGTATTCTCCAGCGAACGCAGCATGAAGAGGTTCCAGAAAGCGTTCCAGAAGGGCGATCTGGCTGGAATGTACAAAGAGCTACCGCTCGGAGATAAGCCCGTGGTCAAAACCATCGTTATCTCATCCGTGATTGCAGCTTTGATCAGCTACGGCGTAGTCAAGTTTGTCAATCAAACTGGAACCGCATCAGAGAAGGCCCTGGTAGAGGCGAACAACAACACCGTCATCATGATCGGCGCTGAGGCCTACCAAGCCGATCCATCGGCATTTCAGGGTGTGATCGAGGCGGTGGCTGCCGGTAAGCACAAGCAACTGGCCGAGGATGCGGCGAAGGTGTTAGCGCCAGCGCAGAACGAAGTTGGCGCAAAGCTTGAGATGGGTGGCGACTTGGAGATGCCGAGCGCAGTGGTCCAGGCGATGCCGAGAGACATAGAGTTTCAGCCGCATGAAACCGAGCAAGCGTTTACGAACGCGAGGATCGATATCCGGCAGACAAATCGAGATTCGGCTCTGAGTGGTTGGCGCGGTCGAATCACGGGCACTGTCGACGACAAAGTCAAATTGACGATGGGTGAAGGGGTCGAAATATCTGAACTGGCCGGGAAGCTTGAAATCACGGCCGACGTTCGGGTTCGTTATCGCAAAAAAGACGGAGAGAGCGCGTTAGTTCCCGTCGAGATCATCATCGACCAAGTTAAGCCGGCAAGAAACTAGCGGCGACTCCTAAATCGCGGTTTCCATTTCCAGCGAGGTAGTGAATCCGCTGGTACCGGTGATCTGGTGCCGCGTCTTCACGATCAGCCACTCGGTGTCGTCGATCTGCGGCTTGATGCCCTGGATGCGCAGGCGCTGCTCTGGGTACACGTCCGGCCGGCCCAGCGCCAGCGAATAGGAGAGGGTGGCCGCGCCGCGCTGGGTGCGCTTGTGCGCGGCCTCGGCCTGTTCCTTGGCCTCGGCCTCGGAGTGGTAGGTCGCCGGCAGACGCCTGGCGTTTTCGTCGCTGCCCACCAGCACATCTTTCTGGGTGGCGCCCTTCTTGTCGGTCCAGTACGCACGTACACCGGTGTAGCTGTCACGCTCGGCGATGCTGTAGCGGTGCTTGTCGCCATCCTGCCGGCGGATGGTCACGGACGGCAGGGTGAGGCCACTGGTGGTCTTGCCGCTGCCGATCGGGGTGAACAGCAGGCACCCGGCCTTGACCGTGGCGACCGCGTCGTGGCGCTTGCTCAGGCGCGTGATCAGGTGCACGTCGCTCTCGCCGGTCTGGTCCAGGTGCGCCACCTTGCGGCTGGCCAAGGTCGGGTCGATGTTGGCCTTTAGACCATGGCGCTTGGCGATGTCCTGCAGGACCGCGCCCAAGGTGGTGTCGTGCCAGCTGCGCTCGGTACGCGTGCGCATGGGCTTGGCCAGGTCGGCGCTGCGTGCGCGCACGGAGATGATGTCCGGCGCGCCGCTGTGCTCGGTCTCGTCGACGCGGAAGCTGCCCTTGTCGACCAGGCCTTGGCCTTCCCAACCGATCGCCACCCGCAACAGCGCGCCGCGCGGCGGGATGGACATGCGGCCGTCGTGGTCGTGGATGACCAGGTCCAGTTGGTCGGCTTCGTCGCCGCGCGCCTCGTCCAGGCTGAGTTCCAACAGCCGCGGCTTGAACCGCTCGGTCAAGTCCTGGCCGTCCAGGGTGACGCGCCAGGCGGGGATGGGATAGCCCGCCATCAGAAGAAGCTGGTCAGGTCATGCTGCTGCAGGGAGGCTTCATCCACCCGCAACAGGCTCAGGTTGAACTCCACCTTGCGCGGTGCACCGTCCTTGAAGAACACCGACTTGCCCTCCTGCAGGCCCTTGATCACGTACGCGCCGTACACGTAGCCGCGGCCGTCGACCAGCGGGAGCGGTTGGCCGTCCTCGGCGAGATCCCGCAGCACGTTGAGCGAGACCTCGCCGGCGGAGAGCTCCTGCACCACCTCGCCGGAGAACTCGATGGTTTCCTCGCCGGGGCCAACGTACTGGTGCGCGGCGCGCGCGCCGACGCGCTCGCTCGCGGCATGCCGCCACTCGTTCTGCCGCTGCTGCAGCTGGTAGGGCAGCGTGCGCAAGGTGAAGACGAAGGTGCCCAGGGTCATCATCGGCATCGTGGCAGTCTCAGTAGCTGTCGTAGTCGCTCAGCTTGGAGCGGCGACGCACGCTGCGTTCCCGATCGAGCCGCTCGAGTTCCTCTCGCAGCATGCGGGACAGGTCTTGCGGGTCGGTGCCGGGCGCGGCGTGGATGGTGATGTGGTAGACGTGGGTGTCGCCGCCGCCTGCCATTCCGCGAGCCGCCTGCGCCAAGGGAGGACGGTTGTCGATCCGCGGCTGCAGCGCCGGCGACGCCGCCACCGCGCCAGTCGCGCCCAGCGCCATGCCTGCGCCTGCAACGCGCAACCCCGTGCCGATGCGCTGCAAGGCGCGCTGAGCGCCGCCCTGGCCGCCCAGCAGGCCCTGGGTGAAGCCCGCCATGGTGTGGCCGCCCAACGCGGCAAACACACGGGATGGGCTCTTGATGCCAAGCAGGCTCTTGAGGCGGGCCACTGCGCCATTGGCGATGCCGCCCAAGGCATCGCGAACCGCGCCGGCCATGCCGGTGATGCCGTTGACCAGGCCTTGCACCACGTTGCGACCGATCCCCAGCAGGCGCGCCGGCCAGCCGCCCAGCACCGCGTTGATGCCGTTCCACATCTGCTGCAGGCCGGCGCGGATCCGGCCGCCGTCGCCGCTGAAGATCCCCGTGATCACCGCCCACGCACCGGAAATGTACATGCGGATGCCTTCGACCACCGCGCGGATCCGGCCGCTCACCGCATCCCAGACCACGCCGGCCTTCGCGCGGATCAATTCCCAGGCCGCGACCACGGCGCGGCTGATGTCCTGCCACAGCAGGATCGCGCCGGCCTTCATCCCGTCCCAGTTCTTCCAGACCAGGTAAGCGGCACCGGCCAGCAGGGCGAACGCCAGGAAGATCGGGTTGGTCAGGAGCATCACGCCCACGCGCGCGATCGTGCTGCCGATGCCGAGCAGGGCGCGGCCGACCATGGCACCAACACGCAGCGCGATTGGGCCGAGCCGCGCCAGCCCGCGGCCTGCGAACTGCGCGAACTGCCAGATCTTGCCGCCGGTCATGGCGAGCACGCGCATCGCGCCCATCGCGCCGCGCCCGATCGCACCGAAGAACCTCGGCACCAGGCTCGCGCCGCGCCCGGCGAGCCAGCCCAACCCGCGGCCGCCGGAGAGTAGGGTCAGCGCAGTGTGGATCTGGGAGAACGCCATGGCCGCCATGCCGCCGGCGACCAGCAACCCGCCCAGCACCACCATGGCCGCCGTGCCGGCGAGGGCGATCAGTCCCAGCGCCTTGGCCAGGCGCGGATTGGCTTCCGCCCAGCGCTGGAAACCGGCAGCCGTGTTGCCGGCCCATGCTGCCAGCGCTTTCAGCTCCGGCGCGATCGCGCCGCCGAGCGTGGCCAGCACGTTGGTGAAGGTGCCAGTGGCCGCCTCCCACACCGCCGACAAGGTGCCGAGCTGGCTATCCACGCGCGCCTGCAGCGAGGCCTGCGCGCCCATCTTGGCCTGCACTTCTCGATACCCGCCGATGCCCTTGTCGATCATCATCGAGACCACCTGCAGGGTCTCGGCGTCGTCGCCGTAGAGCTTCTTGAGCACGGCCATGCGGTCCTGGGTGTTGAGCCCCTTCAACTTGGCCAGCTGTGCGTACATCGCTTCCAGCCCGGCGAACTCGCCCTTGCCGTCGGTGAAGTCCAGCTTGACGCCGGTGCCTTTGAGCAGCGCGTTGGCCTTGCCGAGCTTGTCTTCGTCCAGCGAGTACTGGAACACCTTGCGGTACGCGTTGCCAGCTTGCTCGCCGGCCATGCCGGCCTGGTCGGCCATCACCAGCAGCGGCGCGAGCGCCTTGCCCGCCTCAGCGCCGCGCATGCGCAGGATCTGCAGGGCAGGGGATAGCTTGCTGAAGCCCTGCAGCATGTTGTCGGACTCGACGCCGAGGTAGAACGTGCGCTGGATGGTGTCCGCCAGCGCCAGCATCTCCCCCTCGGTGGAGCGCGTTGCGTCCTGCAGCTTGGCAGCGAACTCGGCAGCCTCGACGTAGGGCATGCGCAGCTGCGCGCCCAGGTGCGCGGACGCCTGGCCAAGGCCGCCCAGGATCGTTGCCTCCGACATACCCTGCCGGCGCAGCATGGTCATCATCTCGATCAGTTCGGCCGTGGTCCCCGGCAGTTCGTTGCCCAGCTTCTGTGCGAGTCCGAGCATCTGCGCGTAGCCCTTGGACACGCCGCCATCCGCCTGCATCGACGCTGCACGCAGCTGGACGGCGGAGGATTCCTGCTCGGCGAAGGCCTGCGCCGGCTTGAGTGCGGCGCGCGCGGCGACCACGCCGCCTGCCACCATGCCTGCGCCATGCATGGAGGCCTTCATGCCGGCGGAGTGGATGCGCTGGTTGCGGCGCTGTGCCGCTCCGATCCGGTCGAGGCGGGACAGTTGCTCCGCCAGCTGGGTGTTGGCCTTGTCGATGTCGCGCGCCAGGTCGCGTTGGTGCATGCCCAGCTTGCCCACCTGATAGCCGGCCGCTTGCAGCTCGGTGCGGGATCGCGCCAACGCCTGTCGCTGGGATTCCTCGACGCGTGCCAGCTTGCCGACCGCGATCGTTTGGCGGTTCAGCTCCTGCGTCATCTTCGCGGTGGCGCCGTCCGCCTGGCTGTAGGCGCGATGCAGAGCGTCCAGCTTGCGACGCTGTGCCTGGAGCTCGGCGCTGGTGCGCGCCGACTGCAATTCCAGCTCGCGGTGTTTCCCCAGCGACTGCTGCGCGGTCTCGAGCTGCTTGAGGTGCTGGCGGGTGGACTTCAGTTGCGCGCTGAGCCCCTTGCTGCCCTGCGCAATGCGGCGGATCGGGCCGGACACGCGATCGAGCGCATCGAGGATGACCTGCAGGCGCAGGGATTGGCCGGCCATCTCAGCCGGCCACCAGGGGCGTTAGCGGCGCGCGCGCTTCCCGGAGAACACACCCGCGGCTATCGCGCCGGCAGCAAGCGGCAGCGCGATCAGCGCGGCGACGATGCCCAGAGCGGCCAGGGTGTAGATCACGTTCATGGGCCGATTCTAGCATCACTTCGCCTCGATCCTTTCTCGCGCTCGTTCGCGCCACGCCATCAACTCAGGAAGGGACAGGGCATCCATGTCGGTCGGTGCCCAGTGAAAGACCACGGCCAGGTCGGCCATGGCGTCTTCCACGCAGCGCGGGATTACTGCAGGTTCGCCCGCTCCGCCTTGCTCAAGAAAAAACCGAGCACCTCGCCGCCGAGCGCGCTCAGGTCGACCAGGTCCAGCTTCTGCACGTCCTGCGCGGTCAGGCTGGGGCTGGTGATGCGCGGCAGCAGCGTGATCAGCGCGGCCACGTCCAGGCGCAGGAGATCGGCCAAGGCCACGCCGCGCAGCTCGCCTGCCGCGGGCTTGCGCAGCGACACGGACTCGATGGTCTGGTCGCCCCGCTTGATCGGGGTCTCCAGCGTGATCGTGCCCGGCGTTGCCTGGATCGTGCCCGGCGTTGCCTGGACGGTGGACTCCGCGCCCGCTGTTGCGTCGGTGGTGGTGGAAGGCTTGCTGCTCATGAATCACTCCTGGGGTGAAAGGGTTGCCGGTCCATTCGGGGACCGGCGTCCTAGCCTCATTTCGCTGTGGGCTCTTCCGGCGACTTGGTCGCGCCGCTTCGGCGGGAGGAGGCCACCCATCCGTTGCAGCATCGGCGTCGTCGCCGGCCTCAACACCCTCTCGGTGTATCGGTTACGCGCCGATCGCCGCGCGCAGCTCGGCCAGGCGATCGACGCCGTTGACGATGCAGATCATGTTCTGGACGTCGATCTCCACCAGGACGGCGCCGTTCATGCTCAGCTTGTAGTAGCTGCAGACGGTCTTGAACTTGAACTCGGTGTCGTCGCCGGGCTTGCCCTTGCCCATGTCGATCTCTTCGTGGCGGCCGCGCACCACGATCTCCACCGCATCCACCTCGCCGGTGTCGTCGCGCTGGTAGCCGCCGGCGTAGCGCAGCATCACGCCGTTGTGCTGGGCGATGGCGAACTGCCCGAACACGTCGCGCATGAAGCCGCCACAGGTGACCTCCATTTCCAGGCCTTCCTGGCCCATGTCGGCCTTGATCGGCGCATCCATGCCACCGCCGCGCCAGTCTTCCAGCTTGCGCACCAGCTTGGGCGGGGTGACCTCGCCGGCCTGGCCGATGTACGTGACACCGTCGTTGAATAAGTTCAGGTTCTTGAGCTTGCGGGGCATTCCCATGGGTGCGTCCTCGGAGGTTCAGGCGGGTTGGTCGATCGCGCGCGCGATCAGCCCTTGATGCGATCTGCGAAATCGGCCAGGTAGCGATCGGTGATTCGCTGGCGCAGCTGCAGGTTCTCGAGCGGCGGCACCGGGGTGTAGTCGTAGTCGATGTAGAGCTTGCCTTCGGCCAGCGTGGTGGTGGTGTTGACCGTCTCGTCGTACCAAGCGCTACCACCGATCAGGTAGCCAAGCGCGATCAGTTCGCGGAACTTGGCGTTGATCGTCTCGATGATGTCGCGCACCAGGGACGGGTGCATGGGCTTGTCGATCGCCCACATCAGCGCATCGGCGATGCTGTCGGCCAGCACCTGCGCGGTGCGGGTTGCGCTCTCGAACGCAAACAGCGGCTCATCGCTGCAGGTGCGGCTGCCCCAGAACCGGTAGCCGTTGGCCTTGACCAGGGTGGTCACGTCGCCGGCGTTGAGCACTCCCGCATCGGTGGACGGATCCTGGAGGTCCCAATACACGTCCTTGGTCAGGCCGGTCACACCGTTCACCGCGATGTTGGAGAGCGTCTTGTGCCAGCCGATCTCCTCGTCGATCTTCGCGCGCAGGCCGAGGGCGCGTGCGACGGCGTACGCCGGCTCGCTGACGCTGGTGGTCGTGTTCCAGGCGACGAAGTCCGGCCAGATCAGCATCAGCTCACGCGCACCGAACTCGTCGCGATACAGCACGGCCTCGCTCACGTCGGCGCAGTCGTGTGCGTAGGCGTAGGCCATGGCGCGGAGCTTCTGGGCGATCGGGATCAGGGCGGCAGCCACTTCCTGGTTGTCGAGACCAGGTGCGCCCAGGATCCGAGGCTTGATGCCGAGCTGCGCCTGCGCGGCGAGCAGCGCCTGCAGGCCGGTGTACACGCCGCCGGTGGCCGTGCCGATGACCTTGCTGGTCTGGTCAGCCGCGATCGCTTCCGCGTCGGCGCCGGCGCCGTCCGCCACGCGCACCACCACGACGAGCGGGTCGCACTGATCCACGATCGCCTTAAGGCTCTTGGCCAGGGTGCCCTGGACGCCAGCCTTACCGATCGCGGCGCGCACGTTGGTCAACAGCACGGCCTTGTTGAGGGGGAACGCTTCGGCATCGGCATCGGACGAGGTGCAGACCATGCCGATGATCGCCGTGGCGATGGTGCGGATCGGGCGCGTGCCTTCGTTGATCTCGATGACGCGTACGCCATGGTGGTAGTCGGTGGGCATTGCTGCAGCTCCGTGGTTGAGGGGCGGTCAGTGGCTGCGGTAGCGCAGCGGGATGGTCAGGCGGGTGTAATCGGTGGACCTGGTTGAGTCGACCAGGACGCCATCGATCTCCAGGGTGTAGGCGCCGGCGGAATCGCCCCGGAACAGCTGGACCCGGATCAGGCGAATCCGCGGCTCCCAGCGCATCAGTGCCAGCGCGGTTGCTCCGAAGAGGCGGAGCCTGGTGGCGTCGTTAAATGGCTGGTCGACGAGCTCGGGGAGCAAGCTCCCGTAGTCGCGTCGCATCACTCTGGACCCCAGTGGGGTCGTGAGGATGTCCGCGATCGACTGGCGGAGGTGGTCGGCCCCACTCAGCTCGCGACCGGTCGAGGCGCTTACGCCGATCATTGCGGCTCACCCGTGCTATCTGGGCCAGCGTCAACGCCGCCGTGCGTATGCGATTTGAGGCTGATGCCGTCGGCAATCACGTCCTCGCTGGCGGTCAGCGTGCCATTGACCTGGACGTCCCCATTGATGACCACGTCGGCATTCACGGTCACCCCGCCGTCGGCGGTGATCTCGGCGGTCCCGCCGCTGGCCAGCGTGGCGGTGAGTGCATGCGCCTGGTCGTCGTACCGGATCTCGGTGCCGTCGGCGAAACGCACCAGGTGCACGTGCTCGCTGTTGTCCGGGGCGGCGAAGCTGTCCGAGTAGACGCCACGCAGGAAGACCCCGCCGATGGTGTCGCCGTCCGGACAGATGAGCATTCCCTGTTCCCCGACGGCCGGGGCGGACCACTCGATGGTCGTTCCGACCCGCGGCACGAACCATGGGACCCAATCGCTCAACAGCGCGCCTGACTTGACGCGGCAGCGGGCAGCATCCAGGTCGAGCTCGGCAACGGTGCCGAGCCTGGACAGGTTGCCTTTCTGGCGGCGCTGTTCCGCGGCGGAAGGGTTCATGCAACCATCGTTCCCGCGCGCGCACCGCAACGCAGCAGCGCCGGCGTGTTGCCGGCGCCCCTACATGGATCAGGCCGCCTCGAGGAATTCGAGGATCACGAGACCAGGCGCACCGTCGCCGCCCTTGCCTCCGTGACTGCCACCGCCGCCGGAGCCATATCCCGTCGCATTGCTGCCGTTGCCGACTGCGCCGGTGACCCCAGCTCCGCCGCTGCCGAAGGGCGAGCTCGCGCCATCGACAGAGTCGGCGTTGGCATAGCCAGGGGCAAGCCCCGCGATGGCCTGTCCATTCGCCACGTAGCCGCCCTGCGGCGGGATCGAGCCAATGTAGGCACGCCCCTGGATCCCGCCGTTCGCGCCTTCCAGGACCATCGTGAGCGGCCCCGCGGTGATCGTGGTATTGCCGCCTTGGCCGCCCGCACCGGTACTGCCAGCTGCCTTGCCAATGCCGCCAGCGCCGATGGCGATCGCGATCGACGCGACACCGATCAGCGGCAGCACCGCACCGGCCGCGATGCCGCCGCAGCCGCCGGCGTTGACCGCACCGACTGTTTCGAAGGCGACTGAACCACCACCACCCGCCCCAACGCCATGCACGCGCATCGCCTTGGCCCATGCGGGGACAGCCAGCGCGGGGGTGTTCGCGGTGATCACGTGTCGCTGGCGGCGCGCGCCGCCGCCAGCACTACCGCCGTTCGGAGTGAGATAGCGGCCCATGCTCAGGCGTCCTCTTCGAAGCCGTGGGCACGCACAGAGACGCCGACGGCCGCGGCGCGCACGGTGATGACCTCGCCAGAGGACAGGGCGACCTGGTTGCGCTCGAGGATTCCGTTCGCCGGGATCTCGGTTTCGTACTCCAGGTAGTCCGAGTCGCCGATCGGGCCTTGGCGCACGGCGGCGCGGACCTTGATCGGCGCGGCGGTGCGATTGCAGAACGCGATCGTGGCGGTGGCGTTCTTGCCGGGAGGGCAGGTGTACAGGTCGGTGTCTGCGTTCGCGAGCAGAGCCGCTTTCCCGAATCGTCCGGAGGGCATGTGTCAGATCCTCAGTGGTTGGCGTTGTAGTAGCGGAATGGGCGCAGGCGCTTGAGTTGCGCCTTCACCCAGGCCTGCGTGGCGTAACCCTGCGCTGCCACCCACGCCTGCGTGGCATAGGCCTGGCCCAGCACCCAGGCCTGGGTGGCCCAGAGGATGCTGCTGTCCACGATCAGGGTGATCGAGGCCGCGTCGGAGACCTCGAGGATCGGCCGGATGATCAGTTCCTTGCCCGAGCCTTCGCTGAGCACCGGCTTGTAGCTGTCGGGGAAGTTGCCGTAGGCGACCAGGTCCCCGTCCACGTCGATCAGCCCGACCTCGCGGATGTACCAGCCACCGATGGTGGGCGCGAGGATCGTCTCGGCGACCACCCAATTCGGGTTCGTCCCGTGGATCGACAGATTGGTCAGGCCCTGGCGATGCACCTCCTGTACCAGGCTGGTACGGGCTTCGGTCGGCGCGACCGCCGCGCCGCCGCCATCGCCTACCGCCATGGATACGATCTCAAGTGGCGCGCCGCCGGCCATGTGGGCCGCAAGCTTCTGCTGGCCCGCCTGGGTGAGGAGCATGAAATAGGTGCTCATGGATTACTCGCCGTCGAGATGGGAGGCGGCGGCCAGCACCGGCGCACCGCCGTCGATGGCGACCGACAGCAGCAGGTACCCGCCCGGTAGTTCCGCTACGTTGTAGGCGCGCCACCAATAGGAAGTCCCAGGCCCGGGGTTGCCCGTGGTCAACGCCAGCGGCGCCACCGGGTGGAACTCGTACATGCTCAGCGCGATCTCCGTCCCGATCGGCGGCGGGAACGACCCCGCGAACCTGTAGGTGGGGGCGTAGTAACCGACCACGTCGGCGGAACTTGCAGCGGCCAGAAGCGGGTTGTCGTCCGGGTGGAGCGCGATCCCGCCGCTGCTCAGGACGTCACCGACAAGAGCTACAGGGTCCTGTTCGAGCGGAGTTGTGACCGCCTCCACAGCTTGCTCGATGGCGAAGACCTCGAACTGGGTGATCTCGACCTGCGCGAAAGCATCATCCATGTTCGTGTTGTCGTCGATCTGGATGATGAGGCCAGCCAGAAGGACACCATCCGGGCCCGCCTTCGCTGCGGTGGATTCCACCTCGAACTCGACCACCGTGGAGCCTTCGCCGAAGAAGGCATAGGACTGGTCATCGTCTCCGATCGCGAATGCCACCGGGGAGATCGGCGCGCCAGGATCCGTCTTCAGCACGTCAACGGTGATAGTTGCGGTGACCCGCAATCGCTTGCCGAGCCTGTTCGGCAACGCCGTTCGTGTGGCCCTTGCGATCAAGGTGCCTTCGCTGTACAGGCTGCCCGAGAAGTTCGCTGCGATCGGGTTATCGCTGCCATCCGCCAACGTGGCGTCCGGCGGCAGCATGTTGATCCAAGTGCCCACTGGCCCAGTTCCCGGCCCGGCCGGGGCCTGCCAGCCAGGACCTTCGCTGGTCAAGGTCACCACATCGCCTAGAGCACCACCGGATGGCAGCCCAGTGCCGGGTTCGCCCGGCTCGCCCTTGAGCGGAACCACGATGCCGTCGCTGCCTTTGGCTGCCGGCAATCCGGTCGCAGCGTCCACGAACAGCGTGGCATAGCCGGCAGGCGGCGCCGGCACGTCGGCGGCGTCGGATTTCTTGAAGCGAATCATGCGGCGATCTCCAGGAGGTAACCCTCGACGACGAGCGTTGCGCCCTCGCCTAGGGTGATGGGCAGGACGAACAGCGCCTGCGTGTCGGCGGGAATGACGAAGGTCTGGCCGGCAGGGATCAGCGTCGGCACGAACTGGCCCTCGTTCCCCCGCTGCGAAGGCAGCAACTTGCCATCTGGGCCCAGGGTGGCCATGCCGCCCGGCGCAGCGACGGGAATGCGCCCGTCGGCGAGTGGGTCAAGCGTCGGCGATAGCGCTTTCCCATACAGCCACTTGCCGACTTCCGCCGGCATCGGATCAAGTGATTCAAGCGGGCGCGGGTCGGCCATGATTCCCTCAGTTCATCAGGCGCAACGGCGCGCCATCGGCAAGTTGCAGCGGCGCGCCATCGACCAGCGCCAGGACGCCAGGTCCGCGCGGGAAGATCTCGACGGTCTCGTACGCGATGCAGGCCATGCCGACGAACATCGGTCCGCTCGATTCGATTTCGCGCAGGGCGTACGGCTCCACCTCCACGATTTCGGCGGAGATCGTGGTGCCGCCAACGTAGAAGCGGCCTCGGATGGTGCTGCGCAAGCGCACATAGCGCAGGTGCGACCGCACGTTCTTGGCTTCGATCGCAGCGCGCTCGATCTCGTCCCACAGGCCAGGCGCGATGCCTCTCCCGTCGAGTTCAGCCGTCAGCCCGAAGGTGTACGGCGTCGCCGGTGGCGACTCCTGGAACCACTCGGTCAGTTCGATGCCGTAGCCGAGCGCATCGATCGCGGCGCGCAGCGCTGCCACCGTGCCCTTGTGCGCGTGGACCTCGTAGCTGGCCTGGATGACGGCGCGCTTGGTATCGGCGGGCCATGCGCTATCCCAGTCATCCACCGAGAACGCCCATGCCAGCCAAGGGAGATGCCCGACGGGGCAGGTAGCCGGGTCCCACATTTCACGCACAGTCACGGGCACGCGCGACAACCGGTCCATGGCGAGCCCGATGCCGCGCTCAAGGCGCGATGCGTTTGGCGGCAGCAGATCGTTGCTCACCCGCGCGCCATCTTGTGGTTGCGCCAGGAGATCGCCAAGAGCGCAGCGGTGCAAATGCCGAAGAGCGCGATCTCGCTGGCTCCAGCGGGGCGGGGCGGCAGTGCGGCAATTGCGCCGATCGCGATCACCACGGCCTTGATGGCCCAGATCTTTGCCGCCGTCGGCTTCTTGCCCAGGAGCGGGTTGCGCTCGATCGCGCCACGGCGAAGCCCGGCAATCGTGGTGAGCGCGTCGGCGATGTTCGCCAGCACGAACGCGATGAGCAGCACCATGGTGCTGATCTCGGGGATGCTATTCATCGGTGCCTCCAACGGTGATGGTGGTGGCCGTGCACCTGGCCGCCTGGGACGGCAGTGCGACGACATCGACTGGCGGTTGCGTCAGCGATACGTTCTGGACGCCTTCGGTCACCAATGCGCCGATCACGCCTGCGCGGGTGACGTCCCGACCGAGGCGGTGGTTGCGCGCCAGGTAGTCCTGCAGGCGTTCATTGGCAGACGCCAGGACCACGGCCGCATCCGGCCCCGGATACAGCGTGAGCGCTGCCTCGACCTGGAACTCCAGGATCTCCGCGCTAACCGCGGTCACCTGGTCCGTCAGCGGGCGCACATCCTCTGCGGAGAGGGCGGCTAGCACCGCAGCCAGCAGCGTCGGAGACGCGCTTCCGTCGCCTTCGCGGGACAACACCGAGACCACAACCAGGCCAGGCACAGGGCTTGCCACGCTCGCATCCAGCACGGCGCCGTCGGCGCCGAGCGCATGGAAGATGTAGGCGCCTGCCGGGCCTGCCGTGCTGAGCCCTTCGAACGCGAGCTGCACCCTTCGACGCAGATCCTCGTCGGACTCGTATATGGGGTCGCGCGGCGGGATCGCAGCGGGGTCACCCGGATCGATCAACAGCCGAGACACGTTGTACCGGGCCGCGATCTGGTCGAGGTCAGCGCCGGCGGCGTATGCCAGGGTCACCGCCTTCGCCGCATCGTTGACGCGCTGGCGGATGACCAGCTCCCGGTACGCGGCCACCTGCAGGAGCTTCTGGGCCGGGTCGGACTCCAGCAGCGCCGAATACTCCGGGGCACGCGCCAGGAAGTCGGCCTTCAGCGCTGCGTAGATGGACTCGAAGTCCAACGGCTCAACGACCGTTGGAAACGGGAGTCGGGAGAGGTCGACGGCGGTGAAGGTGCCCGGCATGCAGGCATCGTCCGGCCTTGCCCACGCGCGTCGCCAGCCGGCATCCGATGTTGTCGGCGGCGCTTACATGGCAGGCGTGGTCACGCGCGCGCGCGGAGCCGGAGAAAGTGCCCGGTGTGGCAGCACCAGGCGCGGGGTCAGGCGTCTGCCTCCAGATCCATGCGGGCGCTGGCCAGCACCTGGCCGAGCAGCGCCGACATGCAGTGCGCCAGCGATTCCACCTGTGCCGGATAGATCACCTCCGCGCTGCGCGCGGTGTGCGCCATGCCCGTGGCGATCAGGCCGGCCATAGCCTTGGTGTGCTCCAGCATGGCGTGGTCGTCCTCGCTGATGATGTAGCCGCTCATGGCTGCACCTCCAGCACCAGCTGCATGAGCTCGCGCACGGTCATGAACTCCACGGGCTTGCGTTGCGCCTCGATGCGATCCACCAGCTGGTCAAGCCGGTGCACGGGAAGCTCGAACACGCCGGACAGCACACGGGCGGCGGCGAACAGGTCCCAGAACGGGGCATCGGCGTTGGCGGCAGGGGCCGCTGGCAAAGCGGTGGCGGTGGGCATATGGGTCTCCTGGTGTTGAGGAATGACCCCAGCGGAGACGTGTTTAGGCGCCAGCGCAGGGGAAGCCGGGAGGCTAAACACCGACACCAGTCGGCGGGCCGTTTTCCCCTTGCGGGTGTTGTATGGCGGCCGCCCTCCCGGCGCAGAAGGCCTGCGCAGAGGGTTACGGTACCGCGCCCGGAACCCAGGCACAAAAAAACCGCAGGGCTGACGGGTGCGGTACCGCTGGTGTCGGAGTGTTTAGGCTCCTTGCGGCGGACTGTAGCTGGGGATTTTTCACTTGTCCAGTCTTGCCCAAACTGGCTAATGTTTCGCCACTACCGGGGAGGGTGGCGATGGCGATTACTGCGGGAGATCAACCTAGGGATGTAGGCGATCTGGTTCGTTTGGTGGAAGGAATGATGGCCGATGGCGTGTTCGTCCAGGCTGAAGCCGACTATCTGTTCCAATGGATGCGCGAGCACAAAAATCGCCTCAACCAATACCCGTACAGCGCGATCTACAGGCGCCTACATGTTGCGTTGGCTGACGGTGTGCTTGACGAAGATGAAGCGGCCGATATCGGCGAATTCTTCAAGCGCTTGGTGGTTGAACCCGGCATCGTGGAAGCCGCCGCACTCCACGCTGGCACCAATGCCCCTAGAACACAGTCCGCAACTCAGGTTGTCGAGCGTCCAGCAATATCTGAACATCCTGCCCCCGGCAGGGGGGTGAAAAAGCGTGCCAGCGGACGGGCGGTGGTCGACCTGATCATGATCACCTACCTCGACTCGATGGGCTTCGAGAGCGTGCGTGAAGTGACCGTGCACTCATGCGACGGTGAATACATGAAAGGCTACTGCCACCTGCGCGGATCCGCGCGAACCTTCCGGGTTGATCGCATCGTTGGCGATATCGTGCGCGTCGAAACCGGTGAGGTGCTGCCGGTAGCGATTTGGCAGGATTCGCTTGGCATCTAAGGGGGCAGCCGCCCCGTCCCCGGGGCGGCCCGCGCTGCTGGATGGCCTGGTGGCGCAGCGCGTTGCCGGTGAACATAGGTTGCCGGCGCGGCGGGCGCGGCGCGAGCGGGGAATGCCGCGGCACGCGGTAGGGGATTTCCTACCCGCTCAGGTGCTGGATCAGGAGGTCGCGGACCAGGCGCGTGGCCGCGGCCGTGAACCCGAGCAACTCACGACGTTGGTAGCGAACACGCGGCCCGTTCCTTGCCACTCGGTCCTCGCCGCCGTCCTGGTGCACGCGGGCGATACGGGCCACGCGGCCGGTGAACTCGACGGCGGCGCTGTTCGGATCCGCACGCGTGCGCAGGAACTTGGTGGTGCGCAGCTTGGCGAACATCTCTTTGCGGATCCGGCCCTTCTTGTCGCGCAGGCTCGTCTTGCGCGGCGCGTAAACGCTGCCATCCGGGTTCTGCTGGGAGGCGATGCGACCGGCTTGGCTTCGCCGCAGGGGAATTGCGATCGATCGAGCGAGTTTCCTGCGCTCGACGCTGCTCAGTTTCGCCAGCAGCGGCGCGCACCAGGTCTCGAGCTGTGCCAGGTCATCCACGTCAGGCGGCCGGAATGTCCCATTCCAACAGCAGCTGGCCACCCAGGTACAGCTGCCAGTGCTGCGCCTGCAGGGCGGTCTCGAGCTGGGGCTCTGGGTAGTGGATCACGTCGTGGCCACCACCCACGCGCGGCTTGACGCCAACGCGTTCGGTGAGCGGGATCTTGATCGACAGGTCGACCTTGTCGTTGGCCAACACGTCGGCCTCGAATGCGATCTTCCCGTGGTTGTCGAAGTTGGCCAGCAGGTCGGGCTGGTGCGTGTGCAGCCAGATCAGCAGCGGCACCATGATCGCGTCCGGGTGGCCAGCGTAGTCGGTGAACACCAGGTTGAGCACGTAGCGGTATTCGAAGGACAGGCTTGGCTCGAAGGTCGCGATCAGGTTCCCCTCGTCGATGTACACGACCAGCTGATCAGGGTCGCGCGCCAGCTCCGGGTTGGCCGCGGTGAGCATGGCTCGCAGGCTGTCTGGCTTGTACATGCGCGTCAGCCTCCGGTGATCCGCTGCCACCAGGTCTTTGGCGGCGCCCGATGCGCGTCCAGGCAGTCCGCCGTGTTGCCGCGCAACCGCACCTCGCTGGCGTAGGCGCGAGCTGCGCCGGTGTAGGCCTCCATCCAGTCGAGCGAGACGGAGGCGGCGCGCGAATACAGCCGGCGGTACTCGGATTCCCAGTCCACGGCGATGCCGATCGGAAGCTCCGCCGGAATGTCACTCTCCGGCGGCGGGGGGAGCGGCAGGCCCGCAATCCGTTCGCTGCAGCCCGCAAGCGGCGTGCTGTCCTTCAGCGAACGCTTGGCGGGCGCGTTCGCGCACCCGCTCGCGATCGGCAGCAGTAGCGCCAGGAGCGCGGGCAACAGCCACGGCGCGGCGATCTTCGATGCTTTCATGGTTGGACTCCTGGATGATCAGGCCGGCCGTGTCGCCAGCCTCCCTGCTGATCTCTGAGGACGCCTCCAACGTCGTCACCTTGGCGCTGACGTTGCTGAAATCCGCGCTACTGGAACCGGCGCTGTAGATCCACCAGGCCGCGCCAAGCAGGGTCAGCAGGATGATCGCCGCCGCGATCGCGCGGAGGCCGCGTTCCCCTGGCATCTGCATCAGGCCACCCCCAGTGCAGCCGCGGCGCGGCGCGTGCGATCAATGCGGTCCTGCAGCCCGTTGGGCATGCGCGTGGTCTTGGCGGTACCCAGATTGACCCGGCGACTGACCGACAGGATGTCGCCGGCATCCGCCAGTGTGTTGAGGCCGTTGGCCTGCCACCAGGTGGCGGCGATGAGCGCTCCCTCGTCGACCTCGATCGCCAGCGCTGGCATGTCCAACAGCGGCAGTCCGGTGAGCTCGCCCATGCGGCGGTAGTTGTCGCGCCCGGTGAGCTGGATGGGGCTTCGGCCCCGATATCGCCAGCCGTCTCCGCTTGCCTCGTTGCGGTTGCCCATCCGGCCGGCGTAGACGCGGTTGGCGATGCGCTCCGGTTGGCGCGCGTACGCGGCGGCCGACTCCTGCGTGAAGCGGCTCGGCCAGATCTCGCACAGCCGCTGGGCGCTGTAGTTGAGGTTCTCCTCGAGCCTGGACAGGCCTGCGCTCTCATGGCCGATCTGTGCAAGGAAGTGCACCGCGCGCCGGCGGGTGGTAATCCCGCACCTGGTCATCGCTCGGTAGAGCGGGGAGGTCCACCGCGCGGCGCGCGCGCCCGGGCAACCAACGGCAGCGGCCAGTTGGCTGTCAGTGAACACGGCGTTCCACACCCGGCGGGTCGTTGGTCTTGGCGCGCACGTCGCCGACGGTCACCCACCGGAACCATGGGCAGGGCACCTGCGTGGCCATGTGCGCCGCCAGCGCTGCGCACAGGAGCCTGGCGTACCAGGACGATGGGTCGGGCATCAGCAGGCACACCCCTGCGCTGGCAACCACCAGCGTCAGGATCACTGCGCGCGCGCCGAATCGCAGGGCAGGGCGAAGCGCCTCCATGTCCGGCCAGGCGCCGGCGCGAGCCTGCGCCCATGCAGCTTGCGCAGTGCCCCAGATGCGGCGGCGCGCGCCGCGGTCGAGGAAGGTGTCCTTCAGCATGGCCAGCCCGGTGACCAGCGCCACCAGGTAACCGATCCAGGCGATCAGCGAGATCATGCTCAGTCTCCTTTCGAGGTGCCGCCGAAGTCATCGTCGCGATCTCGCCCACGGCGGCGCGGGCCAAGACCGTCATCGATCGGGGCGTCGAAGTCGCCGTCGCCGCCGATCGTCCTGTTGATCCGCTTCTTCAGCGCGGCGCCGGTGGCGTCGACGGTCTGGCCGGCGTAGTACGCGAGCAGCAGCGCGACCACCGCGCCGAGACGCGGGATGCTCATGAGTTCGGCCAACAGGACGGCCAGCGCGGCAGAGACGGCCGTGTAGATGAGCGCCAGGACGAACAGCCGGCCGCGGCCACCGCCGGGCGGAGACCGCAGGAGCCCCAGCGCGGTGCCCGTCAGGGCCATGAACAGCACTGCGGGGCCGATCCCGATGGCCTCCCATGCGGTGGAGGCGGCCATGCCGCTGGCGGCGCTCGCGGCGGCCGTGCTGGCGAGCGCCTGGGCGTGGGCGACGGTATTGGAGGCTGCGTCCTGCATGTCAGTCCCAGAGCTTGATCAAGGGTTGGTCGGCCAATGGCGGGGCGCGCAGCGCGCTCTCTGGGATGTCGACGGCCGTGCCGTGGGGCAGCACCACGCCGAGATCCGCGAGGCCGGGGTTTGCGGCGAGGGTGGCCTCGACCAGCGCGACGGTACGGCCGGTGTGCCGCCAGAGCAGGGCATCCAACGTGTCGCCCTGGTGCGCGTGGACGCGCATCAGATCAGCTCCACGAAGACGTGCGACTGGTCGAGGATGTCGCGGACCGCCCAATGTGCGTTCCGGCGTTGCTCGTCGGCACCAGGCTCGTGGTCCTCGAGGCGGGAGCGGTTGCCATCCGCGTCGAAGTCGCGGTACCGCTCGACCAGGTCGGCTTTCGCGCTGCACATGACCGCGCGCAGGTAGAGCAGGACGAGACGCGGCTGTCCGTCCACCGAGTCGCCCGCGCTGGCGGCTTCGATCGAGGCATGGCCGGCCGCGCTGGCGGCGGTCTTGAACGCGCGCAGCTGGCGGTTGATGTCCATCATCGCGTTCACCAGCGCTGCGCGCAGGCGCTCTTGGGTGACGGTGCCGTCCAGGCGCATCGCGTTCCGCGTCGCGGCCATCGAGACCGCTGGGAACCAACCATCGTTGGCGATCGCATCCTGGGGATCTGCGGCCGGCGGCGATGGCGCGGTGGCAACGAAACCGCTCAAGGGTTACTCCCATCGCTTCGCGCGCGTCGGGACAAGCGGGATGTCGAGCGCCTTGCTCGCCCAGTTGAAGAACTGGCCGAAGACCTCGGGCGCCACGTCGAAGATCGCGGCCACCAAGTTGACGATCGGCACCACCGACGCCGCTAGGCGGGCCAACAGCGTGCCCACAGTGATCGATGGCTGGTAGTAGCCGTTCGACTGGCTGGTCGGCAGCTCTGCGTTGGCTCGGGCGGCGCGATCGTTGGCGAATTCGCGGACGCTGCGAACGGTGTAGCCATACAGGCAGAGCAGCAGCGGCAGCCAGAACAGAAACAGCGCCAGCAGGCCGTTCCATGCGGGGATGTGGTCCTGAATCCATTCCATGGTGATCTCCTAAGTGCGGCGGTGGGGGGCGGGCCTGCAGGGCAAGAGGGTTCCTGCAGTACCGCCCCGCCGCCGCGGCGCCCGGGGGGCAGGGTGGTCGGGATGCCGGCGGTCACCAGCGCCAGGAGTTGGAACGTCCGGTGGCCGGCATCCCGAGTGGGGTTACGGCTTGAGCACCCGCTCGAGCCGCTCGATGTCCTTCTTCACGCCGACGCGGTCGTGGAGCTCCACGGCGCGCTTGAAGTGGGCCAGCGCGCTCTGCGCGGCGTCCTTGTCAGGGGTGCCCGTGCCGTCGACGCCGGACTGGGCCTGGAGCGCTTGCCCCAGCGCCTTGTGGAGCTTGGCGCGCACCTCATCCGGCATGTCCGAGTCGGACGTGAGCAGGAGCGCGCGGTCCAGGCTTTCCAGGTCAGCGGGCTTGCCGGCGGCAATCGTTGCGGTGGACTGCTCGGCGATCTCCTCGGCGACCAGCGTGGCGACGTCGCGCTTGTACTGGTCCGGCAGGGTGAGCTTGTGCTTGAGCGCGTAGGCGGCGATCTCCAGCGCGGCGGGGAAATCGCCGATGTCGATCAGCCAGACCATGCAGGTCATCAGGACGTCATCCTGGCCGCCGCGGCCGGCTTCCAGCACGCCCTGGATCCAGGGCTCGAACTGGGGTAGAACGCGACGCTTGACCTCCGCCTTGCGCTCGATGGACTGGACTTGCTTGAGGGCGCGCTTGGCATCGGCCAGGCGGATCAGCTCGAGCTCGTAGGCATTGGCCTTGATCGGTTCGCCGGGATCCGCGGCTGCGGCAGCCTTGGCGGCCATGACGCGCTGGAAATGCTTGCGGGCGAGGGACATCGGTGAACTCCTGGAGGCGGCATGCGGTGGCGCTACCGGGCGGCGGTCGCCGCCGCCCGGCTCAGCAAGGTCACCAGCTGAAGGTGACGTTCTCGATCAGGCAGCCGCAGCCGTAGTCCTCGACCACGTAGGCATCGTTGCTGGACTCGTAGTTCTCGATGCGGTCGCGCTTGGCGTTGTCGACGATGGCGCGGCGGCGGCCGCCCTCCTGGTAGTAGATCGACAGGTTGTCGAGGCGGGTGATGAACACCACGTTGGCCAGCATGCTGGGGACGCGCACAGCCTGCAGGCCACCCACGCGCTTCTGGCTGACCAGCGTGTCGAGGGCGAGCTGCTCGGTCGGCGCGTTGGCGGTGTTCACCAGCGGGAAGTACTTGTCGTGCAGGAGGTCGCGGCCCAGGATCGCCACCAGCTGCGTGTCCTCCTGGTACCAGGGTTCGACCAGGCTGGCCACGGCGTCCATCACCAGCGCGTCCAGGTTCTTGTAGTCGCCGCCGGCCGCCTCGCCCACGCGGATCTCCCCGGCGTTGGCACCATCGGCGAGCACGCGCGCGGTGGCGAACTCGCGGTACTTCTGCAGCCAGCCCTTGTTGACGTCCTGCAGCAGCGGGTTGGCGACCAGGTTCGAGGTGGCCGCGCGGCTGGTGCCGTTGAAGCCGATCATGATGCGGTCCAGCGCCTGGCGCCGGATGATCGCGTCACGCACGCGCGTCTGGAAGTCGGGGAACTTCGCCCACGCGTCGATCTTGCCGTACGTGAGGTGGGTGTCGAAGTTGGTCTGGGTGCAGATGTAGCCCTGCTGGTCCATGTCCGTCGGATCCTTCGTCGCGCGATCCTGGACAGCCGTGTTGGTGGTGCTGGCGATCGGGCCGCCGACGCCGAGGCCGAGCTTTTCGCCCTGCTGCTCGGTCACGCCGACCACGTTGATCTGGCGCAGGAAGTCGCTCGACTCCTGGATGCGGGTCTCCATCGTCTGCTGGACGCTGGGGTCCACGCTGAACTTGGAGGTGGCGTCGTCGACGCCGTTGAGCTGCGCGATGTGCGCCAGCATGGCGGTGTAGAGCTTGCGGGTGGTGTTGCGCATCGCGCGGTCTCCGGTGAAGCGTGGCGGTGATGGGGTCGGCCGGCTGCGATCAGCAGTCGGTCAGCACGTCGGACGGGGTGTTGGTGGCGGGGCTGCGGCGCGGACCCGGCTCCGGGGTGCTGTCCAGGCGCGCGCCGAATTCCTGCAGCTTCTGGTCGGTAGCCTGGCGGTAGTCGCTGAACTCCTGGCGCAGGCCGGCCAAGTCGCCCGTGGCCTGCTCGGCGGCCGCCTGGGCGTCGCCGGCCACACCCGCGACCTGCTCGACCGCGGAATGCACATCCGCGAACCGCGCCGCGTCGTCGGAGCGCTTGGTCTTGAACATCGCGGTGATGCGCTCGAGCAGGGACGGCGATTCGTCCTCGACCTCTTCGAACTCGATCACCGACTCGACCGCTTCGGAGAACAGGTTGTCGGCCTGCTGCTTGCGGGCGGAGAAGGGGCTTGCCGCGGGGTTCTGTGCAGCGAACTGCAGGATCTCGGTGCCCAGGCTGGCCGGCGAATCGGTGACGCCCAGGCCGAACAGGTAGGCCTTGCCACTGCCGGCGAAGTTCGGCGCGATCTCGATCGAGCTGTAGATCTTCTGGCCCTTCTTGGTCAGCGCGACGAATTCGTCCGTGGGCTCCACCTGCGCTTCCAGGGTGACGCGCTGCTGGCCGTCGATCTCGATCGAGCCCGTGCGCAGGCCGATCACGTCGCCCATGCAGCGGAAGCCCCACTCGGGGTTCAGGCCACGGATGTGCTCGACGAAGATACGAGCGCCGTACTTCTGCGGATCGTAGGTTTCCGCCATCTCGCGCAGCTGGGCCGCATCGAGGTTCCGACCGTCGGTAGTTGCGCCGGCGGTGGCAACGCGGAAAAACTTGGACTTCTGGGCCTTCTTGGCCATGGGCTCACCCTGGTGGTTGATTGCCGGCATCACGGCGTGATCACGGGTGGATCGTCCGGGCGCGTGTCCGAGGCCGGCAACGCGACTTGCCTGTAATCCCGCCGCTTACATCCGCATGGCCTGAGACCACGCGCGAGGGGCAAACAGACTGCGGGCGTGCAAATCGCCACCCCGCCACAAGTCGACCACCGTCGGACGGCACGCTTCCTCTACTGGCAGGGGTGGCGGTGCACGGATATCGCTGACTGCCTGGGCATCCCGCGCACGACTGTCGAGTCGTGGAAGAGCCGCGACGCGTGGGACGAGTCGCCGGCGATCGAGCGGGTGGAGAGCTGCGTCGAGGCCAGGTTGATGCGCCTGGTGCTGAAGGAGCAGAAGACGGGAAGCGACTACAAGGAAATCGACCTGCTTGGGCGCCAGATCGAGCGCTTGGCGCGCGTGCGTCGCTACGAGCAGCCCGGCGGCCATGAGGGCGACCTCAACCCGAAGATCGAGAACCGCAACGCCGGCCCCAAGCGCAAACCGGCGCGCAACTTTTTCAGCGAGGAAGCCACCGCGCGACTGCTGGAGATCTTCCACGAGCAGCAGTTCGGGTATCAGCGCCGTTGGTGGGAGGCGGGACTGACCGCGCGCATCCGCAACATCCTGAAGTCCCGCCAGATCGGCGCGACGTTCTACTTTGCCCGCGAGGCGCTGATCGATGCGCTTACCACCGGGCGCAACCAGATCTTCCTGTCAGCGAGCAAGGCGCAGGCGCACGTCTTCAAGCAGTACATCATCCAGTTCGCCCAGGAAGTCGACGTCGAGATCAAGGGCGATCCGATGGTGCTGCCGAACGGCGCCACGCTGTATTTCCTGGGCACGAACGCGCGCACCGCCCAGAGCTACCACGGCAACCTGTATTTCGACGAGTACTTCTGGGTGCACCGCTTCCAGGAGCTGAGGAAGGTGGCGAGCGGCATGGCGATCCACAAGAAGTGGCGCCTGACGTACTTCAGCACCCCGAGCAGCATCACCCACGACGCGTACCCGTATTGGGACGGCTCGCTCTACAACAAAGGGCGTCGCAAGGAAAACCGCGTCGAGATCGATGTCAGCCACCACGCGCTGGTCAACGGCGCAATGTGCGCGGACGGGCAGTGGCGCCACATCGTCACGGTCGAGGACGCGGTGCGCGAGGGCTGCGACCTGTTCGACCTGCAGCAGTTGCGGCTGGAATACAGCGACGACGAGTGGGCCAACCTACTCATGTGCCAGTTCATCGACGACACGCTGTCGGTGTTCCCCCTGGCCGAGATCCAGGCGCGGTGTTTCGTCGACAGCTGGGAGGCCTGGGAAGACTGGAAACCGTTCGCCGATCGCCCGTTCGGCGACCGCGAGGTGTGGATCGGCTACGACCCCGCCGAGACCGGCGATACCGCTGGCCTGGTGGTCGTGGCGCCGCCGGCGATCCGCGGCGGCAAGTTCCGGGTGCTCGAGAAAAAGCAGTGGCGCGGCATGGACTTCGCCGAGCAGGCCAAGCACATCCGCATGCTGTGCGCCCGCTACAACGTGACCTACATCGGCATCGACACCGGCAGCGTAGGCGCAGGTGTGTACCAGCTGGTCAAGCAATTTTTCCCGGCCGTCCAAGCGATCAGCTACTCGCTGCAGGTCAAGACGGAGATGGTGCTCAAGGCCAAGGACGTCATCAGCAACGGCCGCCTCGAGTTCGACGCCAGCTGGACCGAATTGGCGCATGCGCTGATCACGATCCGCAAGACCATGACCGACAGCGGTCGGCATGCTACCTACACCTCGGGCCGCGGCGACGACGTCGGCCACGCAGACCTTGCCTGGGCGCTGCTGCATGCCCTGGCCCACGAACCTATCGAAGGCCGCAGCGAAGAGCGGGCCAACATCCTGGAGATCTTGTGATGACCACCGAACCGGACACCGTTGCTGCGCCCGTGGGCAAGATGGAGGCGTTCACGTTCGGCGAGCCGGCTCCCGTGCTCGATCGCCGCGAGCTGCTCGACTACATCCAGTGCCTGGACAACGGCAAGTGGTACGAGACGCCGATCTCGTTCGACGGCTTGGCGAAGACCTTCCGCTGCAGCCCGCACCATGCCAGCTGCATCTACGTGAAGCGCAACATCCTGGTCAGCACCTTCAAGCCGAACAAGCTACTCAGCAGGGGAGGGTTCGCCCGATTGGCCCTTGACTACCTGATCTTCGGCAACGGCTACCTGGAGCGCCGGGACAGCATCGGTGGCCGACCGATGTCGCTTGAGCACGCCCTGGCGAAATACGTCCGGCGCGGCCTGGAGGATGGACGGTACTGGTGGGTGAATGGCGTGCGCACCGAGCAGGAATTCAAGCGGGGGGCGATCTTCCACCTGATCGAGCCGGACGTGCACCAGGAGATCTATGGCCTGCCCGAGTACATCGGCGCCATCCAGTCGGCGCTGCTGAACGAGGCCTCGACCCTGTTCCGGCGCAAGTACTACATCAACGGGAGCCACGCCGGCTACATCCTCTACGTGAGCGACGCGGCCCAGGACATCGACGACATCAACAAGATGCGCGACGCCCTGAAGGCCAGCAAGGGGCCGGGCAACTTCCGGAACCTGTTCCTCTACTCGCCCAACGGCAAGAAAGACGGGATTCAGCTGATCCCGATCAGTGAGGTGGCCGCCAAGGACGAGTTCCTGGGCATCAAGGACGCCACCCGGGATGACGTGCTTGCGGCGCACCGCGTGCCGCCGCAGCTGCTGGGCATCGTGCCCAAGAACGCCGGCGGCTTCGGCTCGATCGCGGACGCGGCCAAGGTGTTCGTCAAGAACGAGATCGCACCCCTGCAGGCGCGCTTCCTGGAGTTGAACGAGTGGCTTGGGCAGGAGGTGGTCGCCTTCGACACCTACGAGATCCCCAGCGACAGCAAGTAGTCGATCGCCACAGCCCTGAACGAGAAAGGCCGCCCAACCGGGCGGCCTTTTCGTTGTGGGCAACGAACTCAGACGCCGAGGCTTTCCCCTGCCTGGGCGAATCCGACCCATCGCCCGGTGCCGTCGATGCCGCGGTTGGCCAGCTCCCGGCGCGCCAGGTCGGCCACGGACACGTCGCCGTGGTGGATGGCCAGCAGGAATCTGGTGTCGAGCACCTGCAGCTGCTCGGCGAGATCCTGGCTGATCGATTGCGAGGGGTAGCGGGGCATGGCGGGCGTCCTGGCGGCGTGGGACCGCAGTGACGCTCGAAGGGCTCCAGATCGCAAGCGGTGGCCGCTGGGCCGGGCCAGCCGGACGGGGGCGGCTGCACCCCGGCGCGCGCGCTTGTCCCCACGCCACGCCCGCGGGCTTCGTGTGCCGGTTCTGACTCACATGCGTGCGCCCCACCAGAGCATCCCCTCCGCGCGACGCAGCGGGCCTCGCGATGGTCTCCGGGGATGTCGGTAGGCAGACGCGGAATGACGCTACCAGACCCGTTTCACGCGCATCTGGTGGCATGCAGTGCTCGATTCGGAACGCGGCCAGCCGGGTCGGCCGTCGGAAATCGGTAACCAAGGTAACCAGATAGCGCGGAAAGCCACGAAACCCGCATTGGAGCTACGTTTCACGCAACAAGCGCAGAGGTAACTTTTCGGTAATCTGAGGTAACCCCAGAGGTAACCAAACCCTAAGTCACTGATTTCATTGGCCAGATTCGTCGGCCTTGGTCACTCTTCTGAGAGGTAACCAATTACCTTCAGGTTACCTAAATAGTTACCTTTGAATATGACACGCAAGTCATTGAAACAACTGGAAAAACAACGGTTGTTCAATCCGTGGTTACCTAGGTTACCTCTTTCCGACGCCCCCAGACATTGGGAACCGCACATCCAGTGACGGCTGCTGGCCAGCTCAGCGATCGCGATCGCCGGAGACAGCGATGCCACCCACTGGCAGCTGCTGCAGCGGGGTAGGGGTGATCTAGGAGCTAGGCCTGGTGCGGCTTAGCGGGATAGCGCGCGCATCTGGGAGCGCCCGCGAATGCGCGGCAATCTCACGCTCCATCGCAGGACGATGCGGGGGTTAGGTTCGGGAACCCGTGGGGACGCCACCTCAAGACCGAAGCACGAGAAGCCGCCGCAAGGCGGTTTTTTCGTATGGTGGCCATGCGTTGCGCGTCGGCGGGATGCACGCCGTCAGCGTTCCGCGCTGGAAGCAGGCGC